>JAIPDY010000007.1 GCA_021737445.1 Desulfotignum sp. | reverse complement strand
AACCGGCATACTCCAATATAACCTGGTTCGCGATGCTTTTTAGCTGCGGTATGGGCATTGGCCTGCTTTTCTGGGGTGTTTCCGAACCGATCTGGCACTATATGTGGCCGCCTCATGGTGAAGCAAAAACTGCTGCGACAGTGCACCTGTCCATGCAGTACGCTTTCTTCCACTGGGGTTTTCATCCCTGGGCTATTTATACGGTAGTTGCCGCTTCCCTGGCTTACTTTTCTTATCGTAAGGGATTACCGATGCTGCTGAGTTCCTGCCTTGAGCCGATCCTCGGCCGTAAGGGTGTTGAGGGCCCCTGGGGGATGCTGGTGAATGTAATCGGTGTTTTTGCCACCCTATTTGGCCTGGCGACTTCTCTGGGCCTTGGCGCTATGCAGATTGGCGGCGGCCTGGAATCGTTATTCGGCTTTACAAGTGGCCCGGCTTTGTGGGTGACCATCGTTATAGTAGCTACGCTTGCAGCGATTATCTCCACATCAACTGGTATTGACCGCGGTATTAAGTATCTCAGCAACATCAATATTGTCGTTGCTGTGTTGTTAATGCTGCTGGTATTTATTATCGGTCCAACAGTGTTCATTCTTAAACTATTAACCCAGGCGACCGGTGATTACCTGCAGAACATTATCCAGATGTCCTTTGGCCTTGATGCGGCAGGCGCCGGCACAGAAGGCTGGTATAATGCCTGGACCGTTTTTTACTGGGCATGGTGGATCGCCTGGGCTCCCTTTGTCGGGACTTTTATTGCCCGTGTATCACGCGGACGTACCATCCGTAACTTTATTGTCGGGGTAATGCTTGTCCCGGTGGCAGTAAGTATGGTCTGGTTTGCTGTCTTTGGCGGTTCTGCCCTGTACGAGACTTTTATTAACGGTAATGAAGCAATTATGACAGCTGTCAATGCAGACTCTGCTTTAGGTTTCTTTGCGTTACTGCAGGGATTCCCGCTATCAGGCCTGCTGATTTTTGTGGCGATGTTCTCGGTTATTGTGTTTTTCGTTACCTCTTCCGACTCGGGAACCTATGTTAACGGCATGTTAACCTCTGGTGGTAACCCTGATCCGCCACTGTACCTGCGGATAGTCTGGGGGTCCTTAGAGGGTATTATCGCCGCAATTCTGCTTTTCACAGGCGGCCTTAAGGCGCTGCAAACCGCTTCCGTTGTCGGTGGTTTCCCCTTCATGATTATCATGTTATTGATGTTATACTGCCTGATGAAAGCTCTCTTTGCAGAAATGCGTGAAGGGACGCTGCCTTTGGAGAAGCAGCGGATCAAGGATGCCCTGGCAGAAATTAAATCTGCCAAATAATACCAGCATACAAATAAATATAGTGTGTAAAAGGCCGCCCTTTCGGGGGCGGTCTTCTATATCGGTGCCGCTGCCTGCCGGAAAAACGGCAGGCAGGCTTTCTATTTTTCATCTCCAGTGATCATGATGGGTGAGGCATCAAAATCCTGTGCCGACATCATGGATACCACCCTTTCAAATGCACTTTCAATCATCAGCTGCTCCCATCTTTCCAGTTTTGAAAACCGTCTGGTGAAGCGTTCCTGAAGCAGGGGCGGTAATGTATCCAGCATGGTGCTGCCTTTTTCGGTTAGCACAATATCGGTTTTGCGCTTATCATTGATACTCCGGGTCCGGGTAATATACCCTTTTTTTTCAAGGCGCTGGGTGATATCTGTTACCGATGCCTGGCTCAGGCTGACGATTTTTGACACCTGGGTGACAGATATGGGGGCATTAAATGAAACAGACTGGAGGATAACCAGTTGGGGTCCGGTGAGACCGAACCTTTTTTGCAGGGAGATGGAATGCTGGTCAATGGCCTGGATAATTTTTCGTAATGAAATCAATAAATTTCTGCACTGGTCATCATTTTCTAAAGTCATTTTATTCTCTTTTTTTATTATGGTTCATTAACTGAAATAACCAGGTACCCAAATAATTCCATAGAATGCGATTAAATTTTATCGTATTCTGGAACAAGAAATATCATGCTTTTAACCAATTATCAATCAGATACCCCAGGATAAAACCTTGACAAAAATACTTCAGTCCCGATATATTATGTGCAACAAATTAACTAAATGGTTATTTATCTATGAAAAATGTAATCTGCCACATTCTCAAACGGATTGGTGCAAGCCTGGCAACAATTTTTGTGATTTCCCTGATCATATTCATCGGGGTGGAACTGCTGCCAGGTGATGTGGCTGATACCGTACTGGGACAGTCTGCCACCCCGGAAACCGTGGAAGCGTTCCGCAAGGAACTCAAACTGGATCTGCCGCCCCATATCCGGTATGTAGCCTGGCTGAAAAATTTTGTACAGGGAGATTTCGGCAATTCCCTGGCCAACAAGCGGCCGGTGGCTGAACTGATCTCCTGGCGGTTTTCCAACACCCTGTTTCTGGCGGGCACAACAGCGCTTATTGCCGTGCCCCTGGCCATTCTGCTGGGAATACTGGCCGCTTTTTACAGAAACACCCTTTATGATAAAGTCATTTCCACCACCACCCTGTCATTTATTTCCTTTCCGGAATTCTTTGTGGCCTATATCCTCATTGCCCTTTTCAGCGTGAAAATGGAACTGTTTCCCAGCATTGCCATGATCGATCCCCACATGGGTCTGGGGCGCAAATTTTATACCATCCTGCTGCCGGCCCTGACCCTGACCTGTGTGGTTACCGCCCATATGATGCGCCAAACAAGGGCTGCCATTATCAATGTCCTGGCATCCGCATATATTGAAATGGCGGAAATCAAGGGGATCAGGCGGCTGCGGATCATTATTCACCATGCATTTCCCAATTCACTGTCTCCTGTCATCAATGTGGTGGCGGTGAATCTGGCCTATCTTGTGGTGGGGGTGGTGATTGTGGAGGTGGTGTTTGTGTACCCCGGTCTGGGACAGCTGCTGGTGGACTCTGTGGCCAAGCGGGACCTGCCGGTGGTCCAGGCCTCGGGTCTTATTTTTTCCATTACCTATATCGGATTGAACCTGCTGGCTGATGTGTTGTCCATGCTGTCCAATCCGAAATTGAGACAATCCCAATTCTAAAAAGGAATTTTTTTTGCTGAGTTTATTGAGACAATCTCCTTTGAGCGCCCGCATCGGTCTGGGCATTGTGCTGTTTAACTGTCTGGTTGCCGTCTTTGCCCCCTTGATTGCGCCCTACGAAGAAACTGCCGTAGTGGGGGATGTATGGGAGACTGTATCTGCCCAGTTTTTTCTGGGGACCGATCATATCGGCAGGGACCTTTTCACCCGGATGGTGTACGGGGCCAGAAACACCATTGCCCTGGCATTTATCACCACTGCGCTGTCATTTATGTTCGGATCGTTGCTGGGATTTGTGGCCGCTGTCAAGGGCGGGTGGATCGACCAGTTGCTAAGCCGGCTCATCGATGTGATCATGTCCTTTCCCACCCTGATTTTTGCCCTGATGATCCTGTCGGTTCTGGGATCTTCCATTCCCACATTGATCTTTACCATTGCCCTGCTGGATTCCACCCGGGTGTACCGCCTGTCCCGGGCAGTGGCCATGGACATCGAGGTTATGGAATTTGTGGAAGTGGCACGGTTGCGGGGAGAAGGCCTGTGGTGGATCATCCGCCATGAGATACTGCCCAATGCCCTGCCGCCGCTGACAGCGGAATTCGGGCTGCGGTTCTGTTTTGTGTTTTTGTTCATTGCATCCCTGAGCTTTCTGGGCCTGGGGATACAGCCGCCCCTGGCGGACTGGGGGGGCATGGTCCGGGAAAATGCCGGCGCCATTACCTTCGGCATTTTTACACCGCTGATCCCGGCCGGTGCCATCGCATTTTTAACCGTGGGCGTCAACATGATCGTGGACTGGTTTTTGCACCTGTCATCCGGTCTGCATGAATAAATTTGGCAAAGGAAGCAGATCATGAGTAATATACTGACAATTAAAAATTTATACATTGAAGCCTATTCCGAAGAAAAGTGGCAGCCCATTGTCAAGGATATCAGTCTGACACTCAAAAAAGGCGAGGTGCTGGGACTCATCGGCGAATCCGGTGCCGGCAAATCCACCATAGGTCTGGCAGCCATGGGGTATACCCGCCAGGGGTGCCGCCTGGCATCAGGCTCCATCAACCTGGACGGAGTGGAATTGATGGGTGCATCAGATGAAGACCTGCGCCTGGTAAGGGGATCCAAAATCGCCTATGTGGCCCAGAGCGCAGCCGCTTCCTTCAATCCCTCCCACAGGATCATCAAACAACATGTGGAAGCCCCGGTCCAGCACGGAATCATGAGCTTTTCTGAGGCCCAGAAAGAAGCCATTAAATTATACAGGCGGGTGTTTTTGCCCAATCCGGAAAAAATCGGTTTGCGGTATCCCCATGAACTGTCCGGTGGCCAGCTCCAGCGGGCCATGGTTGCCATGGCCATGTCCTGCGAGCCGCAGATTATCGTGTTTGACGAACCCACAACCGCCCTGGATGTGACCACCCAGATCGAGGTGCTGGCAGCGGTCAAGGAGATCACGGAAAAGATGAACAAGGCAGCCCTGTACATCACCCATGACCTGGCCGTGGTGGCCCAGGTGGCCCACCGGATCATGGTTCTGCGGAACGGCCGGCTGGTGGAGGAAGGGGAAACTCGTGCGCTGATCAGAAAACCCAAACAGGCCTATACACGGGAACTGCTCAATGTCCGGTCTCTGCGCGAGGAAAAGAACGAGTCCGAGAAAATGGATGTCATTCTCACTGTCAAGAATGTGGCAGCCACCTATACCGGCGAAGAAAATGTGCTGGAGGATATCAATCTCACGGTGCGCAAGGGCAGAACAGTGGCAGTGGTGGGGGAATCGGGGTCCGGCAAAAGTACCCTGGCCCGGGTGATCACAGGGCTGCTGCCGGCCACCCAGGGCAGCATCAATTTTCTGGGACAAGACCTGCCTTTGGAGTTGAAGCACCGCACCAAAGACAATTTGCGGCGGCTGCAGATGATATACCAGATGCCGGATACCGCTTTAAACCCCAAGCAGACGGTGCGGCGGGTGATCGGCCGGCCCCTGGAATTTTATTTTAACATGAGCGGGAAAAAGGCGGATGATCGGATCAGGGAACTGCTGTCCAGTATTGAACTGGAGCCGGATGCATACATCAACCGCCTGACCACGGAACTGTCCGGTGGAGAAAAACAGCGCATCTGCATTGCACGGGCCCTGGCGGCAAGGCCGGATCTCATCATCTGTGATGAGGTCACTTCCGCCCTGGATCAGCTGGTGGCTGAAGGGATACTGGACCTGCTTCAGGATCTGCAGAACAAAACCGATATTTCCTATCTGTTCATCACCCATGACCTGGCAACGGTCAAGGCCATTTCTGACAAGATTGTGATCATGCTGGAGGGCAAGATCATTGAACAGGGGGCGAAAAGAGAAATACTGACCCCGCCCCACCATGAATACACGGATAAGCTGCTGTCATCCATACCGGAAATGGATCCGGAATGGCTGGACAACCTGCTGGATGAACGGTTGGATTCCTTTATTTGATGCCGGCTTAAAATTAATTAAAACTAAAAAAGGAGACCCGAACTATGAGCCAATTATCACATTTGACCGACCTGTTTAAGGAAAACAAGATATCCCGGCGCCAGTTTATTGCCCAGGTATCTGCACTGGGGCTTGCCGCTGCCGTATCCCCGGCCCTTCTGCCCACAGATCTTTTGGCAGCCACCCCGAAAAAAGGCGGGCTGTTCCGCCAGGCTATGACCGGCGGCGCCACATCTGATTCCCTGGATCCCGCCACCCTGCTGGCCAGTTTTCCCATCAATGTATCCAACCAGTTGAGCAACTGTCTGGTGGAGATAGACCACAATTTTCAGCCCATTCCGGAATTGGCGGAATCATGGGAAGCGTCTCCGGATGCCAAAAAATGGACCTTTAAAATCAGAAAAGGGGTTGAATTTCACAACGGCAAAACCATGACCGCCAAGGATGTGGTGTTCTCCATCAACCACCACCGGGGAGAAGCATCCAAATCAGCGGCCAAACCGTATCTGAAAAGCATTACCGACATTAAAACAGACGGCAAATATGAGGTGACTTTCGAACTGTCAGACGGCAGCGCCGACTTTCCGTTCATCATGGGGGATTACCATCTGCGTATCTATCCTGAGGGCACCTCCGGTGATGACTGGGAAAAAGGCATCGGCACCGGTCCTTTCATTCTGGAATCCTGGGAACCCGGGGTACGGGCATTCACAAAGCGCAATCCCAATTATTTTAAAGCGGACAAGCCCTATTTTGCCGAGGTGGAAACCCTGGCCATCGTGGATGTGAATGCCAGAAGCAACGGCTTGAAAACCGGTCGTCTGGATGCCATTGACCGGGCCGATGTGAAAACCGTTCACCTGCTCAAACGGGTCCCGGGAATCAATGTCACCGCCATCAACAGTACCATGCACTATTCATTTCCCATCCTTGTGGACAGACAGCCCTATACGGATGTGGATGTGCGTACCGCCCTGAAGCTGGCATGTGACAGGGAAGAGATGGTCAAAACAATTCTCAAGGGATATGGAGAAATGGGCAACGACCATCCCATCGCATCGGTAAACCGGTATCATGCATCTGAACTGCCCCAGAGAACCTATGATCCGGACAAAGCCAAATTTCACATGAAAAAAGCGGGTATGCTGGACCACACCTTTAATCTTCATGCCTCTGATGCGGCATTTTCCGGTGCCGTGGACGCTTCCATGCTGTACCAGGAAACTGCCAAAGAAGCCGGTATCAAGATCAAGGTTGTCAGAGAGCCCAGTGACGGCTACTGGAACAATGTCTGGACCAAAAAACCGTGGTGTACATGCTACTGGAGCGGCCGTCCGGTTGAAGACATGATGTTTTCCGTTGCCTATGCTGCCGGAGCCCCCTGGAATGATACCCATTGGTCCAATGACAAATTCAACAAACTGCTCATAGAAGCAAGGGCTGAGCTGGATCAAGACAAACGCCGCCAGATGTACGTTGAAATGCAGTCCATTGTCAGGGATGACGGCGGTGCAGTGATTCCCATGTTCAACCAGATTGTGGAAGCCCACAACAATAAACTGGCCCATGGTCCCATTTCTGCACACATGGAGATGGACGGACATAAAAACACCGAACGCTGGTGGTATGGGGCGTAAAACGATTTTTGATTCTGCAAAACGCCGGTGGTTCCGGGCATAAAGATTTCCCGGCCCGGTTCTTATACATGCGGCCCTGTCTTTTTTTCACATCCGGGAGGCAGGGCTGCTTTGTTTTCGTGCATCCGCTGGTGCCGGGCCGCCTTGGCCATAAAATGGGCACTCACCGGCGCGGTGATGAACAAAAACAGGGTGATCAGCACCTCGTGCAGGCTGATGCCGTTTCCCTGGAAACTGAAGTACACGGCAGATGCCAGGGCCATACCCCCCACCCCCAGGGTGGTGGATTTGGTGGGGCCGTGGAGCCGGGAGAAAAAATCGGTCATCCGGTACAGGCCGATGGAGCCGGTGAGGGCAAAAAACGCCCCCAGGATCAGAAAAAATGATACGACAAATTCAACAACAACCATTGGTTTTCTCCTGTTTTATTCAAGAATATCGCCGCGGGTGAGGTATTTACTGGTGGCCACCGTGCTGATAAACCCCATGACCGCAATCATCAGTGCTGCCTCAAAATAGGCTGTGGTGCTGAAATGGATGCCCACCAGAATAAACAAAGCAATGGCATCAATATACATGTTGTCTAAGGCCAAAATCCGGTCCGGCAGGCTGGGACCTGTGAACAGGCGGTGCAGGTTCAGCACCTGGGCCATGGTGATCAGGGCAAAGGCGATAATGACGGCAATGGTCAGCATGAGAAAATCTCCTTTAAAGGAACTTCATAACGGGTTTTAATGGCCTGGACAGCAGCCTTTTCATCCGGTATGTCAAGGCCGTGGACGATCAGGACACGCCGGTCCAAAGTGACTTCTGCAGATACGGTGCCCGGGGTCAGGGATATCACACTGGCCAGAATGCAAATCACCATCTGGTCTGTAATATCCAGGGGCACTGCAATGAATCCGGGCTGCAGCTGTGAGATGTCGGGCTGCAAAATCAGCCGCACCACATTGAGGTTGGCAACAAGGATGTCCCGCAAAAAAATGCCGAAAAAAAAGCGGAACAACAGTACAGGCCTTGCAATCCAGGGCCGTTCCGGCCAGAACCGGTTGGTGAACCAGGGGATGGCCGCCCCGAGCAGGGTCCCTAAAATGATGTGGCCAAAAGACAGGGTGTTCACCAGCAGCAGCCAGATGATGATAAGCATCAGGGTCATCAATGGGTGGGGCAGCCAGCGGCCATGAGACAAAAACGGTTTTTTGGGCATTATAAACCTCCTGTCTGTGCAAATAACAAAGCTGCGCGCTCATGTCCCAGCACCGCTTCAATGTAAAGAACCGGTTCAACCAGCTGTGCCGCCACTGTGTCGGCAAACTGTGCCATGGGCTGTCCGAATATCACCAGCAGGGGGCTGATTACCAGCAGGGCTGCGGCAGGCAGTACATATACCGGGCCGAAAACCGGCAATCTGTCCGGTTGGGTGCCGGCATCCTTGATCGGATCAGCGTGTTTTACAGGCAGGGTTTTCCAGAAAATAATGCTGCCGGCCCTGCCCAGGGCGATAAGGCCAAAAAATCCGCTAAAAAGAATGAAAGTCCAGATCCAGACACTGCCGGCGCTGTCTTGGACATGCATGAGCATCATCATCTTGGCAAAAAATCCGCTCAACGGGGGGAGCCCGGCAATGGCAACGGCGGTCCCCATGAACAAAAGACCCAGCAGGGTCTGCTGCTGCACAGGCTGGTCAGGGACAAGCTTTCCCCCGGCATCCGGGCGCTGCTGTGCGATCATGTCCGCCACCAGAAACATGCCCCCGGTCATGAAGGTAGTGTGGGGCAGATACACGATGGCGGCGGCAATGGTATCCTGTTCAAAGGTGCCTGCCACCGCCAGCAGGGTTCCCACGGACACAATGACCAGGCAGGCGGTGATCCGCCGCAGGTCCCGGGCCGACAGGACACCGGCGGCACCGGCGGCAAGGGTGAAAAGGGCCGCGGGCAGCAGCCAGGGTGCCAGCAGGTTGGCACCGGCACCGCCATGATCTCCGAAGATCAGGAAAAACACCCGGAAAATCACATACACCCCCACCTTGGTCATGACGGCAAAAAGCGCAGCCACCGGTGCACTGGTGGAGCCGTAGGCTGCCGGCAGCCAGAAGTACACAGGCAAAAGAGCGGCTTTCAGGGCAAACACGGCAAACAAAACCAGTCCCCCGGCCCGGATCAGGGCAGCGCTGTCCTCCGGGGCCTGAATGATGCGCACGGAAAGATCCGCCATGTTCAGGGTCCCCAGCAGGCTGTACAGGATGCCCACCCCCACCAGAAAGATACTGGAGCCCACCAGGTTGAGCAGGGCATAATGCATGCCGGCGCGTATCCGGGGACCGCCCCCGCCGTGCAGCATAAGACCGTAGGAGGCCAGGAGCATGATTTCAAAAAAAACAAACAGATTGAAAATATCCCCTGTGAGAAAGGCCCCGTTGATCCCCAGCAGCTGAAACTGGAACAGGGCATGAAAGTTTTTCCCGGCCAGATCTGTGCCGTGCACCGCATACACCAGGCTGAAAAACCCCAGCAAAGCGGTCATGAAAACCATCATGGCGGAAAGCCGGTCCAGGACCAGGACAATGCCGAATGGCGGGGACCAGTTTCCCAGCACATACACCTGGACCGGGCCGGTGATGCTCTGGAAAAGCAGGACACCCGTTATCAGCGTGAGCGCCAGGCATCCGGCCAGGGAAAGTGCCCGAAGCTGTGCCATGGGCCGGTCAACTCCCAGAACCAGCCATGCCCCTATGAGCAGGGGCAGCAGCAGGGGTGCTGCAACCAGGTGATTCATGATCCACCCTTTTGCCGGCCGTCATCCGGCTGCCCGTCCACATGGTCGGTATGCAGGTCGCCATTGGCCCGCAATGCCAGCACCACCACAAAGGCGATCATGGCAAAGCCGATGACAATGGCTGTCAGCACCAGGGCCTGGGGCAGAGGATCTGCATACAGGGTCTGTTCAGGAGTGATAATAGCCGGCAGGTTGGTGTGCAGTCTGCCGGTGGCAAATAAAAAGATATTGACCCCGAAGCTGATAAGGGTCAGGCCGATAACAACGGGAAAGGTTCTTGCCCGCAATATCAGGTACACACCGCAGGCAACCATGGCCCCTACACTTGCTGCAACCAGTATTTCCATTAATGGCCCTCCTTTTGTATCGCTTTTTTACGCAGAAAGGTGGGTGAAACGGTCTGGGCATCGGTTGAGTTAAGGGTGCCCAGTTTCACCAGCACCAGCAGGACAGATCCCACCACTGCCAGGTAGACCCCCAGGTCAAAGGCCATGGCGCTGGCGATTTCAAATTTTCCCACCAAAGGCAGGGAGACATAGGTAAAGGTGCTGGTGAGAAAAGGATATCCCGCCACCCAGCTGCCGACACCGGTGACCAGGGCAAGGATCAGGCCCAGTGCCATGATCACGTGGTTGTCAAAATGAAACCTGGGCCGGGTCCAGACAATGCCGCTGGCAATGTACTGGAGGATCAGGACAGTTGCGGTTATCAGGCCTGCGATAAACCCGCCCCCCGGATCATTGTGCCCCCGCAGAAAAATGTACACGGAAAAGAGCAGGGTCAGGGGCAAAAGGGGGCGGGTGATATTGACCAGTATGATGGGGAACCGGTCCCGGCTCCAGGGGTATCCCAAGGCATCGGTGCGGGGACCGGTGATCTCGAAATTGTGCAGCAGGGCATAGATCACCAGCCCGGCGATCACCAGTACGGTAATTTCTCCCAGGGTATCAAATCCCCTGAAATCCACCAGGATCACGTTCACCACATTGCTGCCCCCGCCCCCGGGTACACTCCGGGCTAAAAAAAAATCGGAGATGGTGTCAAAGGGCCGGGTCAGCACTGCCAGCATCACTGCGGCAGCACCGCCGCCGGCCAGCATTGACAGGACAATATCCCGCCATTTGCGGCAGGATGAGGAATCCTTCGGGGTGATGCGGGGCAGCATGTGCAGGGCCATCATCATGAGAATGATGGTGACCAGTTCCACAGAGATCTGGGTTAAAGCCAGGTCCGGTGCGGAGAACCGGCTGAAGGCCAAAGACACCACCAGGCCCACCGTGCTCAGCATGATGATGGACAGGATCCGGTTGCGGTGGAAGACCGCTGTGGCAACGGCTGCACTGATGAGGATCAGTCCCATGACCAGGGTGACCGGGTCCAGTGTGGTCAGGGGTACAGGGCCCAGAAACGGGGCGTTGTCACTGAAAAAAGGGCTTGCGCCCAGCACCAGTGCTGATCCGATGAGCAGGGCTGCATAGCGCTGAAATGACCCGTTTTCCATGCATCCGGTGACCCTCCGGCTGGAGCGGATCATGTGTGAAACCAGTGATTCAAACAGGGTTTTGCCGTCCAGGTTCCGGGAACACCACACATGGATATCAAACAGTTTCTGCCGCTGCCGATAAAATATCACCCCCCCGGCCAGCGCGACCATGCTCAAGACCAGAGCCATATTGAATCCATGCCAGACAGCCATGTGAAAGTCCGGCATGTCCGGACCCAGGATGGCTTCGGCCCCGGCATTGACCAGGGGACCGGCAAAAAACGCCGGAAAAATTCCCACCAGAACACATACGGCCATGAGAAACGCCGGTGACAGCGTCATACCCACGGGCGGTTCATGGGGGGATCCGGGCAAATCTTCTGCCGGGTTTCCCCAGAACACGCCAAGCAGCATGCGGATGGAATAGGCAACAGCAAATATGGCGGCCAGGACAGCACCTGCAGGCAAAATCCAGGACCAGGCCCCTGTCAGGCCGGGTGCCAGGGTTTCAGCCAGAAACATCTCCTTGCTCAAAAACCCGTTGAACAGGGGAACCCCTGCCATGGCACCGCACCCGATGAGGGTCAGGAAAGCTGTCACCGGCATCGCCTTTTTCAGTCCGGACAACCGCTGGATATCCCGGGTCCCGGTTTCATGGTCAATGATGCCGGCCAGCAGGAACAGCCCGGCCTTGAATGCGGCATGGTTGAAAATGTGGAACACGGCGGCAAATACCGCCAGCGGGGTGCCAAGGCCCAGCAGCAGGGTGATCAGTCCCAGGTGGCTCACCGTGGAATAGGCCAGCAGCCCCTTGAGGTCATCCTTGAACATGGCCATGTAGGCGGCAAACACCAGGGTGATCAGGCCGACGGCTGTGACAATGGTGAACCACAGTGTGCTGCCCCCCAGCACCGGCACCATCAAAGCCAGCAGGAACACCCCGGCCTTGACCATGGTGGCGGAGTGCAGATAGGCGCTCACCGGTGTGGGGGCTGCCATGGCATGGGGCAGCCAGAACTGGAAGGGAAACTGGGCCGATTTGGTAAACGCCCCCGCCAGAATCAAAACCAGGGTGACGGGGTACAGGGGATGGGCCTGGACAATCTGTCTGGAGGCCAGAATGTCGGTCAGTTCAAAGCTGCCCACGATATGGCCCAGCAGAAGAAATCCGGCCAGCATGGCAAACCCGCCCCCGCCGGTGATCACCAGGGCCATGAAAGCACCCTGTCTGGCATCGGCCCGGTAGCGCCAGAAACCGATGAGCAGAAAGGAGCTGATGCTGGTCAGCTCCCAGAACACCATGAGCAGAAGCAGGTTTTCCGACAGCACGATGCCCAGCATGGAGCCCATGAAAAAAAGCAGGTAGGTGTAAAACCGTCCCATGGGATCTTCTTTGGCGATGTAATAGCGCGCGTACACAACAATGAGCAGCCCGATGCCCAGTACCAGCAGGGCGAACAGAAATCCGAACCCGCTGACCCGGAAGGCAAAGGTAAGGCCCATGGCAGGAATCCAGGACCGGATGTAAATGGGCATATCTCCTGTGAACACGGCCGGTGCCTGGATCAGCAGCAGCAACAGGGACAATCCCGCAATCACACCGGCAGATGCGGCATTGAGATTGCGGTTGTGAAACAGACAGGGTATGAATGCCCCCAGCAAAGGGAGCAGGGGTATCAATGCAAGGGTCATGGCTCTCCAAAATACTGTTTACCCAGCCGCCGGCATACCAGGGTTTGAAAGCGGTGTCAGATATATAAAATTCAGGAGTACCGGAAAAAAGTCAAGAATTTTCGGAATTTTTCAGATTCAGATCCACCATTGAATAACCGATTCGCATAGGCGAGGCAGGGCCGCTTTGTTTTGGTGCATCCGCTGGTGTCTGGCTGTGCAGGCGGCTTATAGGGAATAGCCTGCATCCTGGCGGTTCTGGGAGATAAGTTCAAACACTTTGAGTCCTTCCACCTTGGAGTGGCCGGCCGGCACTTCTATCTCATTGACACATACAGGATAGCGCAGGGATTTGATGGTTTTCTCACTGATCAGTATGATGTCTGGTGATTGTTTGGTCAGCTCCTGGATGCCGAATACCGAGTTGACCGGATCCCCAATGACAGTGTAATCCATTTTTTTATCAAACCCGATGTTTCCCACCACCACCTCCCCGGTGTGGATGCTGATACCGGTGTGCAAGGTAAGATTTAGTTTTTCTTTGAGGTTGGCATTGATGTCGACCAGGGCCTCTTTCATTTCAATGGCAGCTGAAATGGCGTTGTCAGCATCGGAAATGGTGGCCAGGGGTGCGCCGAAAAGTGCCAGAAACCCATCCCCAAGATACTTGTCCACAATCCCCTGATGGGAAAAAACGATTTCACCCATGGTGGAAAAGAAATAATTCAACGTTGAGACGGTTTTCTGGGGGCCGATGGTGGCGGCCATTCTGGAAAAATTTCGCAGGTCCACATTGAGCAGGGTCACGGTTTTGAACTCTTCCATCAGCATCTGGGATTTGACATCGCCATGAACGATTTTGTCCACAATGGCCTTGGGAACAAACTTTTGAAAAATCTGCCGGATCGCCCGTTCCTGGTCTGCAATGGAAAGGGTTTCTTTGTAAAGGCGTGAATTTTCAATGGCAATGGAAACAGATGAGGCAATGGACTGAAGCAGCTGCTGGTCATCGGCCACAAAATTGTTGTTTGTTTTGTTAAGGACTTCAATGACACCGATAACCCGGCCCTGGGATATCATGGGAACGCACAGCACCGAGTGGGTGACAAAACCGGTTGCTGCGTCAATGGCGGAAAAGAACATGGAGGATTTTTGGACATTGTTGTCAATAATACTGTCCCCTTTGGCTGCCACATGTCCGGCAATTCCCTGACCCAGTTGAACGGAAAAGTCAGTCAGTTCTTTCATGTTGACGTTGAAAGCGGTTTTTACTTTCAAAACATTGTCTTCTATCAACAGCAGGGATCCTGCTTCAACCTGCATGGCCACACGGATCATGTCCATGGTATAGGAGAGTACCTGTTCGATATCAAAGGTGGATGATGCCAGAACACTGCCGATCTGCTTGATGGTGGACAGTTCACTGGCCCGCTGCCTTGCAGAGGTTGAAAGGGTGCTTTTTTCCATGGCCAGTGCGAATATATTGGATACCAGATGGGTGAGGTCCTTGTATTGCAGGGCATCTTTTTCATTTTCATGGATAAAGAGAAAACAGCCGGTTATTTTTCCTGAATTGATCAAAGGATGAATCACAGCAGCATTGCCGCCATGGGACAACAGCAGTTCCTGTTCCAGGGGAGCGGTCATTTTTTCAGGATCCAGGGTTTCCACCACCGTGGTATCGGCCCGGGTAAACATGGACTCCAGAATAGATCCCCGGCAGGAAAATCCCTGTCCCCGCTTTAGAGCGGTTTTGTTTTTTGAATAGAAATCTATAACAGTGACACTGTCCGGAACAGTGTTATCCATGAGCAAAAGCACTGATCCGCATAAAGGAACAATGCGCATGGTGTCTTTAAGGAGATTCTGATATAATTCAATATCCTGCATGCTGGAGTTGACTGTTGAAACCAGGTGGGCCAGATATCTTTCTTTCTCAGTGGCATATTCGATTTCATTGAGAAGCCGAAGGTTTTCATAGGTAAAAGCGGCATTGGAAACCAGAGGGATCAGTCCCTCCACATCTTCTGAAGTAAAAACAGTTGGATCTTTTTTCCGGGCGATGGTCATCACGCCGATAATATCCCGGATGGTTTTAATGGGCATGCATACAAACGATTTTGAGGCATACTGAGATTTATTGATCCGGCCCAGACGGGAATCTTTTTCGATATCTTCCACCACAAACGGGGCTTTGTTGATGACCGCGTATTTTGCCACACTCTGATGGAAATCAACCGTGTCGCCGATGGTCAGCTGTTCTCCCTGGCCGATGCTTGCCTTGACCACAAAGTGCTTTTCCGGCAGGTTTTCCATTATCAGAATGGAGCCGATGTCTGCATTGGTGATTTTCAATCCCCTTTCAAGGGTAATATACAACAGTTCTTCCGGGTCAAAGGTAACATAACACAAATCAGACAGTTCTTTGAGAATACTGATGTCAGAAACTTTTCTTTCCAGCTGGGAAAAGGTTCTTTGCAGCCGTTTTTCAAAAAGGGTGAAACTTTTGGATATGTTGTCTACTTCATCCTCTCCTTTGCGGATACCATTGGTTTTAAAATCTTTTTCAAGGGCATGGGTGAGGTTTTTCGATAAACGGGCTATTTTTTCAAATACCACCCTCAAAGTGATGAATCCGGCCAGAGAACAGCCGAGAAATGCCACAAAGAAAATGGGGATATACTTATCATTCAAAAGATCGTAAGTGATCAGAAAATAGAGCAGTCCGAATGTGGGAATTAAAAAAAAGAAACCAAAAATAATGTTCAGCCGCTGGTATAGGGAGTGTTCCCTGGCAGGCAGCCTGGGGTAAATAATTTTTTTAAGTTGTGTTAACAGAGTAACCGGCTTTTCTTCATCTGGTGGCATGGGGCTTTCTCCAGGATATTTTACCGTTTGTCCCGCTGGATCAGCCGGCAGTTTTTATGACTGGTGACCGGCCCAGAGAGATTGGACGTAATCAAATATCTGTTATCTATAGAAGAAGCGAGTTGATTAGTCAACCTCAAAAAGATGAAAACCTTTGTATAATCAGGTATCGGTAAAATCCCGGGCCTTGATTTTTTGGAAGAACGCTGTCTGGAGTTCTGCAGCCTTCGGCCCTGGTGACCCGTTTCCCACGGGCCTGCCATTGAGCGTTACAATGGGTGTGATTTCCGTGGTGGTGCCGGTGATCATCAACTCGGAGGCCAGATGGATCCTGCTTTCATACACCGGTTCCTGCAAAACCCGGATATCGAGGTCCCGGCACAGATCCAGTACTGTTTCTCTGGTGATGCCCCCCAGGATATAGTTGGACAGGGGAGCTGTGGTCACGGTGTTGTCAAACACGGCCATGAAATTGGAGTGGGTGCCTTCCATCAGCACCCCGTCCCGGACAAAAATAGCTTCGACTGCGCCATTTTCAACTGCCTGCTGGTTTGCCAGGACATTGGCGGTCAATCCCGTGGTTTTCATGTCGCATCTGGCCCACCGGATGTCGGGCACAGTGATGGCGTGGATGCCGGTTTTTCTCTGGCGGTCTTTCACAGCCGGGTCAAAGCCGGACACACATATATACACCGTGGGTTCCGGGGCCGGGTCGGGAAAAGGGTGGTTGCGCGGGGCTGCACCCCGGGTCACCTGGATGTACACCAGGGCATCCTGATCTGCAAGATGGTTTTGGCGGATCAGGTCCCGGGCAATGGGGATCAGGTGGGAAAAATCTTTGGAGGCAAGCTTGAGATGGGCAGCCCCGTGGTTCAGGCGGCGGATATGGGCCTCCGGCCGGTAAAGCAGGCCGGGGTAATACCGGATCACCTCATACAGGCTGTCACTGAACAAAAAGCCCCGGTCATCAGGTGAGATGCGGATCTCATCTTTTTTCATGAACCGGCCGTTGAAATATGCTGTCATATCTGATCCTTTAAAAAAAAGTGCATGGGCCAGCGTCTCTTTTATGCCAGGTTTTAACACCTGTCAACAAAGGATTTGAAAAGCGGCAGCATGGCATCGTTTTTCATAAGCATCAGTTCCGGGTGCCACTGCACCAGGTCCATGGGCAGGGTCTGGTGCTCGGCAGCCTCGATGATGCCGTCCGGGGCCCGGGCCGTGACCACCAGGTCCTTTCCCAGCCTGTCTATGGCCTGGTGGTGCCGGGAGTTGACCGGGATCCGGTCGCCGAATATCCCATGCAGCCGGGAGCCGGGCGCAATGTCAATCTCATGGTCGGTGTCAAAGGAGATCACATCCTGGGTGTGCTTGCGCACCGGTCCGGGTGCCTGGGTGTAAATATCCTGGAACAGGGTGCCCCCAAGGGCCACATTCACCACCTGGAGCCCCCGGCAGATGGCCAGCACCGGCAGTTTTAAAACCATGGCCAGATCCAGCACCCCCATCTGGAACCGGTCCAGGGCGGTGTCCATCTCTCCGAGTTCCGGTATCGGGGCCTGGTGAAAAAATGCAGGGTCCATGTCTTTGCCGCCGGTGAACAAAAATCCCCGGGCCGATGCGATCATGGCCGGCAGAGTGTCCAGATCCTGGGTAAAGGGCAGGATAATGGGAATCCCCCCGGCTTTTTCAACAGCATGGGTATAGGCTGTCGGGATGGATGTGGCCGGCATGTGGAATTTGTTCAGGTCGGTGTGGCCGACAACAGCGATAACAGGCTTCATGAATCATTTCCCGGCGGGTTTGTTTTTTTTGTGTCTGGCCAGAGATTGAAAAAATGGTGGACCGGGCCGTGGCCCTGACCGATGGAAAAATCCGCCCCGGCAGCCAGGGCCCCGGAGATATAGGTTTTGGCGGCTTTTATCGCGCCGGGGATGTCCATTCCCCTGGCCAGCCCGGCGCAGACAGCCGAAGACAGGGTGCAGCCGGTGCCGTGGGAATTGGGGGTCTGGATGCGCTCTCCAGGCAGCTCAAATATAAGGCCTGTGTCTGCGGAAAACAGCAGGTCACAGCTGCCGGTATCATCCAGGTGCCCGCCCTTGAGCAGAACATGGGCAGATCCCAGGCCTGCCAGGTCCCTGGCAGCGTCCGGCATGTCCGCTCTGGTGGTGATGTCTTGGCCCAGCAGCACCGAGGCTTCGGGCAGGTTCGGGGTGATGATGTCCGCCATGGGAATCAGGACCTGTTTCAAGGCTGCCACTGCATCATCCTGCAGCAGCTTGTCCCCGCTTTTGGTCACCATGACCGGGTCCAGCACAATATT
Organism: Desulfotignum sp.; assembly: GCA_021737445.1. GTDB lineage: Bacteria > Desulfobacterota > Desulfobacteria > Desulfobacterales > Desulfobacteraceae > Desulfotignum. Next base: position 9,685 of record JAIPDY010000007.1, on the reverse strand, counting down.
GGCACACTGCCATTTTTCCAGGTGCCGGGCCACGGTGAGGATCACCTCCGGGGAATGCAGCATCCCTATTTTGACGGCATCGGTGCCGATATCCCCCAGCACCGCATCCATCTGCTGTCCGATAAACCGTGGGGGTACAGGAAAAATGCCGGTCACCTCTTTTGTGTTCTGGGCGGTCAGCGCCGTTATCACGGACATGCCGTAACATTCCAGGGCACAAAAGGTTTTCAGGTCTGCCTGGATACCGGCGCCGCCGCCGCTGTCTGATCCGGCAATGGTCAGTGCCCGAAAGTATTTTTTCATGGGTAATGTCTCCTTAAGGTTGTGCATCAAAACACCTGACCAGTTCCCGGGCCGCTGCATACGGGTCTTTGGCCGAGCAGATGGCAGATACCACGGCAATTGCATCTGCCCCGGCTTTGATGATGTCCGAAGCATTGTCAAAGTGCAGGCCGCCGATGGCCACCAGGGGGTGCCGGGAATACGCACGGATTTCGACCAGCCCGTCCAGGCCCCAGGGGGTTTTGGTGTCGGTTTTGGTGGGGGTTGCAAATATGGGGCTCACCCCCAGGTAATCCACATCCAGGTCCTGGGCTTCTGTCACATCCTCCCAGGTTTCCACGGACAGCCCGATGACAGCATCAGGTCCCACCAGGCGCCTTGCCGCCTCACAAGGCATGTCGCTCTGGCCCAGGTGGACCCCTTTTGCCCCGGCAGCCAGGGCGATATCCACCCGGTCATTGATGAGCAGGGGGATGCCGGCTGCTGCAAGAATCGGTTTCAAGGCCAGGGCCTGGTTCAGGAAATACCGGGTGGGCAAGGTTTTTTCCCGCAGCTGCACACAGGCAATCCCGGCCCGGACCGCATCTGCCACCACAGATGTCAGGGACCGTCCCAGGCACAGGTCCTGATCAGTGACAAGATAGACCCCCTGCATGGTATTATTTCCTGAACAGCGCATGGATATCAGATGCAGAGATCTGGAACAGGGCATCCAGAAAATGCATCTGAAAGCTGCCCGGCCCTTTGGCGCTGCGGCCGGCCATCTCTCCTGCCACCCCCATGACGGCCATGGCATGGGCGGCAGCTGCTGCAGGGTCCGGGTTGACAGCGGCAAACGCCCCGCACAAGGCTGATGCTGTACATCCCAGGCCCGTGACCCTGGGCATCATGGCATGGCCGTTCCTGATCCGGAGAACCGTGTCTGAATGGACAATATAGTCGATTTCTCCGGTGATGCACACCGCACTGCCGTGTGCCAGGTTCAGCGCTTTGGCGGTATCGATGGCCATATCTGCGGCACTGGCACTGTCAACACCTCTGGTGGCGGCATCCTGATTGCCCAGGGCCATGATTTCAGATCCGTTGCCCCTGATAATTGCGGGCGAACACTGCTGCATCAGTTTTTTTGCCGTGTCTGTGCGGTAGGCTGTGGCACCGGCGCCCACCGGATCCAGTACCATGGGAATGCCTCTGGCCTGCGCTGCTTTTGCCGCCGTGAACATGGCGGCAATCCAGGGATCGCTCAGGGTGCCGATGTTGATCACCAGGGCCCCGGCAATGCCGGCCATGTCCGCAACTTCCGGTTGGGCATGGGCCATCACCGGGGAGGCCCCAAGGGCGAGCAGGGCATTGGCGGTGTTGTTCATGACCACGTAGTTGGTGATGTTGTGTACCAGGGGAGATGTTTTCTGAATGGCCTGTACATCGGTAAAAATGGTTTCCGGGGTGATTGTCATACGTCCTCCTTGTGGGATGTGGGGTGTGGCCTGGCTTGTTGGGTTATTGCAAAGTCAGCAACAAGCCAAGCCTGACCCCACTGACCCATTTGCGTTTTGGTTATTGCCAGGTGTGAATCAGTGCCGCCGCGTTCACCCGGGTTTTGATGAGCCCATGGGTCAGAGCAAAATCGGCAAACGCCTGCCATTTGTCCGGATCATGGCCCAGGGTTTTGGCAAAATAGGGCCGGGTCAGAGCAAAGGCGTCGGTCTCCATTTTTTTGTCTGCCTGGGGCACGGCACCCAGGTACAGGGCCAGAGATTTGTCAGGATAGGCTGCCACATATTCAAACGCTTTTTCCAGGGCCAGAACAAATCCTTTGACCGCGTCATTTTTTTTATCCAGCACAGCCGGGCTGCACACAAATATCAGTTCTTCATAATCCGGGATCCCCCATTTTTCCAGTTCAAAAAACGCAGCCTTGTACCCGTGCTGTGCCATGCCCACGGTTTCATAGGTCTTGAAAGGTCCCATGACCGCGTCCACCTTGCCGGACACCAGGGCCGGCAGAATGGTGAACCCCACATTCACCGGGGTGTAGTCTTCAATCTTGTTGATGGATGCAAAAGCTTGCAGGAGCAAATCCATGAGCCCGGGCACGGTATATCCGATTTTTTTGCCGGACAGGTCCCGGGGGTGGTCAATGCCTTTGTCCGCCAGAAACAGCAGGGTGGTCAGCGGGTGCCGCACCAGGGGTGCCACCACCTGCAATGTCAGGCCCTGGTCAGCGGCGATAATGGTCTGGGGCTGGTAGGAAACCGCCAGGTCCACGTTGCCGATGGCAGCCAGTTTCAGGGCATCTGCGGTTTCAGACGGAGAGATGATCGTAACCTGGATGCCCTGTTCTTTGAAATATCCTTTTTCCTGTGCCACATAGATGGGCAGGTGGTCCACATTGGGGAACCAGTCCAGCATCAGGCGCAGGGTGTGGGCGGTTCTGGCAGGCCCCCCTTGCTTGGCGCCGGTTTCAGCATGTGCCGGCAGCACCGGGGTCAGCAGCAGGCCGCCAAGAAGCAGGCAGCTGATTGTCAGATGAAAGATGGATTTTTTCATGATAATATCTCCTTTTTATGATTTCCAGGTAATGATTTTTTTTTCAAGCATTCCCACCAGGGCCCACAGGAAAAGTCCCATGGCCGCCAGCCACAGGATGGCGGCAAACACCAGCGGGGTCTGGAGCCTTGCATTGGACTGGATCATGAGAAACCCCAGTCCCTGCTGGGCCCCCACCCATTCGCCGATCACCGCCCCGATGGTGGCCACGGACACCCCCACCCTAAGCCCGGCAAAAAACTGGGGCAAAGCCCAGGGCCAGTACAAAAGAGCCAGGGTTTTGAAAAACGGGGATCCCATGAGGGTGAACAGGGTCCGGTATTCCGGATCACAGGATTTCAACCCCTGGAGCAGGCTCACGGTGATGGGAAAAAAGATGATGATCCAGGCCATGAACACCTTGGAGGCAATGCCGTATCCCAGCCAGATCACCAGCAGGGGGGCCAGGGCAAACACCGGGATGGCCTGGGATGCCACCAGAAACGGAGACAGCGCCTTTTCCAGCACCGGTTTTGCAAACATGGCAACGGCCAGGGGCACTGCCGTGGCCAGGGCGAAAAGAACCCCCAGGCAGATCTCTGCGCCTGTGACCCCGGCATGGGGCAGGATCAGGGGCGCCTTTACAGTAGCCGTCCATCCGATTTGAGAGGGCGGGGGCAGGATAAACACAGGGACTTCCCAGATCCGTACCGCTCCTTCCCAGATCCCCAAAAGCAGGCAGACCAGTGCAGCAGCAGAAAAACCGGCCCGGTTCATGACACGCCGCCTTTTTCCAGATGGTCCAGGATCCCTGCCTTGGTGTGCAGCAGCTTTGGGTCGTCAAAGGCCCGGGGTTTGGCCGGTTCCGGGGAAAACCGGCGGAAGATGGCCATGGGCATGGGGGTCAACAGAAAAATGTCATCCGCCAGCAGCAGGGCCTCGTCCACATCATGGGTGATCATGAGAATGGTTTTGCCAAACTCGGTCTGGAGCAGCAAAAGCAGATGCTGGTGCCGTTGCCGGGTGATGGCGTCCAGGGCGGACAACGGTTCATCCAGCAGGATCAGGTCCCGGTTGAACATAAGGGTTCTGACCAGGGCGCACCGCTGGCGCATGCCCCCTGATACCTGGTCCGGCCGGTGGGATTCATACCCCCCAAGTCCCAGGCGTAAAAACAACTGCCCAGCTCTGTCCTGTGCTGCTGCCATATCCCCTCCCCTGGTTCTGACAGGTAAAAGGGCGTTGTCCATCAGGGAAAACCAGGGCAAAAGTAGGTCTTTCTGGTGCATGTAGGCACACAGATCTCCTAAGTGGGGCACTGGTTCACCCTGCCAGGTGATGGTCCCCGCATCTTTCGGGGTCACGCCGGTGAGGGTGTTGAACAGCGTGGTTTTCCCGCAACCGGACGGTCCCAGCAGCACCTGGAACCGTCCGGCCGGCAGATGCAGGTCAAATCCTGAAAATACCGGCTGTCCATTATAATATTTTGTCAGGTCGGTTACCTGGAGCATCACACACGCCCCTAACATCCTGTGACAGGGTTAAAAATGGCCGGGCTGGGTATTGGTCGGGCAGATGAACCCGCAGGAAAAGAAAGATATGTATCGACTTTCCTTCGCCAGTATGACCTGGATCAGGTTCCAGGGGTCGAAACAGCGCTTTGTTTCCTCTCAGCCGGCTCCCCGGCTCCCCCAGTCCGCCACCGCAATCTGCACGGTAATATCATTGTGTATATACAGCAAACCTAAATTTGTCAACAGGGATGTCAGGATCTGTCTGTGCTGCCTGCTGCCCTATATTTATTGCAGGCATTTTATTCGGTTATGCTGGAGGCTTTTTTGACGGTATACAGCTGGGAGACGAGCATGCCGGCCAGCATCAGCACACACCCGAAAATGGCCCGCCCCGACAGGATTTCGTTCAGGATGATCCAGCCGCCGATGGCTGCCACCACCGATTCCAGGCACAGGATAATGGCGGCATGGGAGGCCGGGCTGTTTTTCTGTCCAAAGATCTGCAGGGAATAAGCCACACCCACGGAAAACACCCCGCCGTAAATCAACGGAATGGTGATCTTGAGAATATTTGCCAGCACAAAAGTCTCAAACACCGCTGCCACCCCAAGGCTGAGCACCGAGCAGACCACACACTGGACCAGGGACAGGGCTGCTGTACTGAACCGGTTGCAGAACCGTTCAATGATGATCAGGTGAAAGGCAAAACAGATGGCGGAAAAAAACACCAGCATGTCCCCGAAGTTGATATCCATGTTCCGGTTGACGCTGAGCAGGTACATGCCGATGCTGGCCAGGCCGGCCCCTGCCCAGGTGCCGGCTCCGGTTCTGGTATGCCGCAGAAAAAGGCCGATAATCGGCACCATCACCACATAGAGCCCGGTGATGAATCCGGCCTTGCCGGCCGTGGTGTACACAATGCCCACCTGCTGAAAAGAGATACCGGCAAACAGAAAAATCCCCGACACCATGCCGGATTTTATCAGATCCCCGTCACTGCCGGTATAGGTGTTTTTTCTGGAGATCCACACAAACGGCAGCAGAGACAGGCCGCCCAGCACAAACCTGAGCCCGTTGAAAGTAAAAGGCCCCACATGCTCCATTCCGATCCGCTGGGCCACAAACGCCAGCCCCCAGATGGATGCTGCCAGCAGTAAAACAAGATCTGATTTCAGGGTGTCTGATTTCATGGGATACAATCCAGAAAAAAACAGCGTTCATATTTTAAAAAGATTCATCTTTATCATTGCACCGCAAAATTTGAAAGCCCAATTTTTATTGCGCAGCCGATCCATTTGATATTGCCGGGCATTGTTATTTACCACAATTTCTGTTATCACTGGGGCTTATTTTAAACCTTTTACATGTAAGGAAAATCTGAATGACACTGAAAAAACATCTCTTGGCAATGGTCCTGGCAACAGCCATCACTGCACTGCCGGCAGCAGTATGGGCAGATGACAGCAAAGCAGAACCGGAACTGCACAAAGCCGGGGTGGACGACAGGATCAGCTATGCTATAGGATATGATCTCACCCACCGGTTAAAGGACAGCTTTGCCATCAATCCGGACCTGTTTTTGCAGGGAATGAAAGACAACCTGGCAGGGGAATTGTCCATGACACCGGAAAAGATGCAGGAAACCCTGGCGGAATTCCAGGCCATGGCCCAGCAGAAACAGATAGAGGCCCAGAGTAAAAAAGCGGAAGCAAACAAGGCTGCCGGCAAAGCTTTTCTGGAGGAAAACAAAACCAAAGAAGGGGTGAAAACCCTGGCTTCAGGGCTCCAGTACAAGGTTCTCACCCCGGGTACAGGGGATTCCCCCGGTCTTACCGACAAGGTGAAATGCCATTACCGGGGGTCTTTGCTTAACGGCAGGGAATTTGATTCCTCTTATCAGCGCAACGAACCGGCGGAGTTTCCGGTCAACGGCGTGATCAAAGGCTGGACCGAGGCGCTGCAGCTGATGAAAGTGGGGGCCAAATGGATGCTGTATGTCCCGGCTGATCTGGCATATGGGGATCAGGGTGCCGGAAATGTCATAGAACCGGGATCAACTCTGATTTTCGAGGTGGAATTGCTGGAGATTCAGGAAATCTGATACCGGCGGAAAACAACAAAAATCCCATGACCATTGATCGGGCAGCATGAAAAAACAGACATGGCTCATAAGTGCGGTGCTGCTGGCCCTGTTTCTGGGGGCCCTGGATGCCCTGATCATGTCGGCGGCCATGCCCACCATTATTGCAGACCTTTCAGGGCTGCACCTGTATGCATGGGTGTATTCCGCCTATTTTCTGTCCCGGGCCGTGGCCCTGCCCATTTTCGGCAAACTGTCTGATCTGTTTGCCGTGAGAAGGCTGTTTATCATCAGTGTGACCCTGTTCATCCTGGCCTCCATGGCAGCCGGGGCGGCCCCGTCCATGGGATTTCTGGTGGCAGCCCGGGTGTTCCAGGGCATGGGCTCCGGCGGGATCTTCGCTTTGGTATATGTGGTGCTCACCGAAGCCGCCCCACGGGATCAGCGGGCCAAAACCCTGTCCCTGGCCTCTTCCATCTGGGGGATCTCCTCGGTCATCGGACCCACCCTGGGCGGCTTTATTGTCAGTTTTTTCTCCTGGCGGTGGATATTTTTTATCAACCTGCCCTTGGGGATGCTGTCTCTGGCTGGCATATTTTTCTTTTTACACGAATTCCGGGAAAAAAAGACCGATGTCTCTTTGGACTGGCCCGGGCTTTTGTCTCTCACCGGATTTTTGTTGTCAGTGCTGACCCTGGTGATGACCGCCGGCAGAACTATTGCCTGGATTTCCCTGCCTGCTTTTTTCCTGGTTTTGGCCGCAGTGCTGTTCGGGGCCTGGTTTGTCAGAGCCGAGCTCAGGGCCAGGGATCCTATTCTGGATCTGCGGTTTTTCAGGCGCAGGGGATTTGCCGTGGGCAACCTGGCCGGTTTCTGCGCCAGTTTTTCCATGTTCGCCCTGTTCGGATATGCGCCGTTGTTTCTCCAGGGAGCCCTGGGCCAGACACCGGTCCAGGTGGGCATGGCCATGCTGTCTTTGAGTCTGGGATGGTCTTTGGGATCATTGATCCTGGGACGTGTCATGCATCATACCACCCAGAAAACCGCGGCCCTGGCAGGGGGGATTCTGCTGGCAGCGGGCACCGGCATGACGTTGGGCTTTTCCACCGCCACCACCATGGTGCACAGCTTTCTGGTTTTTCAGGTGGTGGGGTTCGGCATGGGGTTTGTCACGTTGTCCACCCTGCTCATCGTCCAGGACAGCCTGGAGATAAAGGACCTGGGGGTGGCCACCTCTTCCAACCAGTTTGCCCGGACCCTGGGCGGGACACTGGGGGTGGGGATATGCGGGGGCCTTGTCACCTCCCGGCTGCTGAACCGGCTGGAAACCGTGGATGTGTCCATGCCGGAAGCATTGATGATCCAGCTCAAAGAAAGCATGGAAAATCTGTTCCGCCCGGAATTTCAGGCCCTGATACCGGAAGCGGCCCGGGCTACCCTTAAAACAGCCGTGGCCCAGGGGGTCTGGACCACCTTTGTCCTGGTGTTTGTTGTTTCGCTTGTCTGCCTGGCACTGACCCTGTGCCTGCCGGGTCAGGAAGGCGGATAGACCATTTTTCCGGTCATGGACAGGTCATAGCCGCCGTATTTTTCAGCGGTTTCCTGGATCACCTTTCCCTTGAGCAGGGACAGAAACAGCTGGATGCCCTGGTCAAAAAATTTGTCTTTGGCGATGAGCAGGTCAAACCGCTCCCAGCTTACCGGGATGAAATCCAGGCCCAGGATGTTGGCCACCGGCCGGATGGCGGGCCCGGCATCGGCCCGGTGATTGAGAATTTCCAGGCCCACATCCATGTGCCGGGACAAGGTGGTATCATATCCGCTGATGGTCTGACCATCAATGCCCTGGGTATTCAGCAGTTTATCGAACAGTTTGCGGGTGCCGGTGCCCAGCTCCCGGTTGACGATTGTGATCTCAGGGCTGCACAGGTCTTTGACCGAACCGATCTGCTTGGGATTTCCCTTCTGGACCACAATTCCCTGTTCCCGCTGACAGAAATTGACCACCGCCGGCATCTGGTGCATCTCATCCTTTAGAAACGGAAAATTATATTCATCATTGTCCCCCACAAGATGGCTTGATGCAATGTGGCACAGGTTCTGTTTAAGGGCTTTCAATCCTCCCAGAGACCCGGCCATGCCGAACATGGCCATGTGGTGCTCATGTTTGATATTGAAGGTGGCGATGAGTTTGTCCAGCAGCAGGTCATTGCTGCCGGCAATGAGAACCAGCCCGTGGTAGGGGGGCAGCTGGGCGGTCTGGGGATAGTTTTCCGTGCCTGCTTCCACCCACTGGCGCACAAGGTTGATGGGAAACAGCCATTTTCCGGTGACCTTGGTGGCGGGCAGGCCTTTTTCAGATATCAGGGAGTATACCATTTTTTCATTGATATTTAAAAATTTTGCAATCTCCCTGGTTGTATAGAGTTCTCCCATTGTTACTCCCCTTTGTTCAAAAAACCGGTGTTATTGTATGTGCAGCCGTCTGATTTTTGTTTTACGGTCCACCCATCATGCTGTCATGGAGGACAATAAGTGCATCATATAAGCGTGTTAATTTTTTGTAAAGGATCTTGTGGGGAATAAAAATACCACCCTGTGTAATGCATTACCGGAAAAAGCCATTGTTATGTCCGGTGGTTTTGCCCAGTGAGAGAAATACCAGCAGCCCGGCCATGGCTGCCGCAAAAATGCCGTGCAGCATGAGCATCAGAAATTGAAAACCCGTATGGCCGGGAAGTCCGGTCCATAACAGGATGCCGGTGACAGTAGTGCCGGCACCGCAGGCCTGCAGACCGGCAGACAAAAGACCGGGCCGGACCCGGGTATGAACCAGAAAGAAATATCCGCCTGCCGCTGCCAGCATCAGCAGCATTCCCGGCCATGACGGCATCTGGGAAACCGTTTTCTGCCATGAGGCGAACAAACCGGTATGCATCAGTATCATCCCATGGGCTGCAGTAAAGAAGAGGACCACACAGATACACCAAAAAAGAATTTTTGATTGTGCCGTCCCCTGTCCGATCCTGTGGGGATGCCTGAAAAACAGAGCACCTGCACCTGCGGTGAGCATGAGGATACCTGCCGCAAACAGCCAGGGGGCAGCTGCCAAAAATTTGCTGAACAGGGTGTTGAAGGTTTCAACGGATCCGGACAGACCCATGAACCGGGCTATGGATCGGGTGACCGGCCGGCCGTTACCCCCGAAATAATCAACCACCACCCGGCCTGAGAGCATATGGGCATCTTTGGCAGGGCAGTCGGTGCAGCCGCCGCTGCC
>JAIPDY010000230.1 GCA_021737445.1 Desulfotignum sp. | reverse complement strand
CAGATATTGATCAAGACCGTGGTTGTAAAACCAGGTGTGTTTTTCTCCGGTGGCTTCATCCAGAAAACCGGTTTTCAACCCTTTGCAGAGCACAGCCTTTGATTTCAATGCATTTTTGATGGCTGTTTTTGTAAAAAAGGTCCGTTCAAAATAGTCAGGGTTGGGAAAAAATTGTACCCAGGTGCCGGTGATATTTTTCGGGCCGTCTCCGGTGACTGCCAGATCCCTGATTTTAACGCCGTTTTCAAAACCGATGGAAAATTTTTGCCCTTTACGCAAAATAGTGATTTCAAGCCAGGCAGACAGGGCGTTGACCACCGATACCCCCACACCGTGCAGCCCCCCTGAAAAGGCATAGTCCTTGTTGGAAAACTTGGCCCCGGCATGAAGGCGTGTCATGATCAGTTCCACACCTGAGATCCCTTCTTCAGGATGGGTATCCACAGGCATGCCCCGGCCGTTATCTGTCACAAGGATGCTGCTGTCCCTTTTAAGGATTACATCAATGGTATCTGCGTATCCGGCAATAGCTTCATCCACGCTGTTGTCAATCACTTCGAACACCAGGTGGTCCGGGCTGGTTGTGTCTGTATACATCCCGGGCCGGCGTTTGACCGGGTCCAGCCCCTTTAGGATTTCAATGGATTGTGCATCATACTGACCTGCCTGCCCGGCTGGGTCAGTCTTTGAATCAAATAATCTCATACCGTGTTTAAAATCATACTATGGGTCCTTAATACAGTTGCAATATTGCGGCCTGGGAACAAATTTTTCTGAACCTGAATTTTATATCATACAAAAATACTGCGGGCAAAGTATTTAATCTGTAAAGCATTGGGTAAACCTGCTGGCAAACAGATACAGTTTATGGTATATTAATAGATTGTAAAAAACACCCATCAACCCAAACCGGGTCAACTGCCGTTATCTATGCAGATTGACTTTTATCATGGAATCATATAAAAGAAGAAAATTTTTTTAAAGAAAGAATTTGAAATTGAACAGACAGATACAATTGTCTTGCAACACCATTGTCTTAAACCAACTGGGCATGCATGCAAGACCTGCCGCCAAAATAGCACAGATGGCCATGGATTCGGAAAGCACCATCTGGCTGTCAGATGGAAACAGCCGGGTGGATGCGTCCAGCATCATAGACATTCTGACCTTGTGTGCCACAAAAGGATCCCGGGTCCATATTCAGGCAGAATCTTTTCAGGACGCGGCAATAATAGACAAAATCAAAGCATTTTTTGAAAACGGGTTTGGAGAGTTGACAGAATGAATCGTGTTAAACCCCGTGAAATAATTCTCAAGGGCATAAGTGGGTCCCCGGGCATCTGCATTGGAAAAGCATATATTGTGGATAGAGAAGGGGTTAACATCATTGAGCGGTACCAGGTGTCCGGTGCCATGGTTTCCCAGGAAACAGACCGGTTCAAAAATGCTGTGGCAAAAGCAAAAAAAGAGCATGCCCGGATCATAAAGGCGCTTGACAAAGATGTCAGTGAGACCCTGAATATCTTAGAAACCCATATGGCTTTGTTCAAGGACAAAATGCTGTATGGCAAGACCATTGAGACCATTCAAAAAGAACAGATCAACGCGGAATGGGCATTAAGAAAAGTATCCCGCCAGGTCAAGCTCATGTTCCAGCAGGTGGATGACCAGTACCTTAAGGCCAGGGCCAATGACATTGTCCAGGTTTCCGACAAGATCATGTCCTATCTGCTGGGTGCCCGGGATATAAAAATTGCAGATATCAACAAACGGGTCATCATTGTTGCCCATGACCTGAGCCCCGCTGATGCCAGCCAGATACAGCTGGAACGTATCAAGGGGTTTGTGACCGACCGGGGCGGGAAAGACTCCCATACCGGGATTGTGGCCAAATCCTTAAAAATCCCTTCAGTCTTCGGTCTTGCCAGGGCCACCACCAGTATCAACAATGATGACATCCTGATTGTGGACGGATCTTCAGGTATTATTATCATCAATCCTGATGAAGATACCCTGTTTAAATATGAGGAACGCCTGGCCCGGTTTGAAGCCTACCGGGCAGATATTGAAAGGGAAAGCCACCTGCCTGCTGTTACCAGAGACGGGGTTGTCCTTGACCTCATGGCCAATATCGAACTGGTGGAGGAGGTGGTATCTGCCAAAGATAACGGGGCATCAGGCATCGGGCTTTTCAGAACTGAGTTTCTGTATCTGGATCTGGAACGGTTCCCCACAGAAGAGGAACTGCTTGTCAAATACAGGGAACTGGCAGAACTCATGACCCCCCAGCCGGTGACCATCCGCACCCTGGACATCAACGGAGACAAGTTCAATCCCTATATTGATCCGGTGGAAGAGGTCAATCCTTCCCTGGGGCTCAGGGCTGTCCGGTTCTGCCTGGAAAACAAAGATATTTTCATCACCCAGATCAAGGCCATTCTCAGGGCGGCAGCCTTTGGCAATATCAAGCTGCTTATCCCCATGATTTCATGCATGGAAGAGTTACAGCAGGTGAAAGCCGTTATCAATCAGGCGGTTTCAGACCTTGAGCATGAAAACAAAATATTTAACAAAGATATTGATTTAGGTATTATGATTGAGGTGCCCTCTGCCGTGCTCATGGCGGATGAGCTGGCAAAAGAGGTGGATTTTTTCAGTATCGGCACCAATGACCTGATCCAGTATTCTCTGGCCATTGACCGCCGCAACCGCAGGGTGGCCCATTTATACCAGGCGTTGAATCCATCTGTGCTGAAAATGATAAAGTTGACCTTTGCCGCAGCCCGAAAAAACAATATTGATGTGGTCATGTGCGGTGAAATGGCAGGAGATCCCATCAATATTCCGGTGCTGCTGGGGTTTGGAATAAAAAATTTGTCCATGAACTCCGCCTCTATTCCGGTAATCAAAAAAATGATCCGGAGCATCGATTTTAAAAAAGCCGGCAAATTTTCTGAAAAACTGCTTGAATTTACAACTGTTCAGGAGATCACCCGGTTTATTTATGAAGAATACAAAGATATTTTGCCCTACAGGGAAACGGAAGATTAAATCATGGCAGACGACTATATCAAACTGATAGGTACCAATAAAAAAGCCCGGCACAATTTTCACATTGATACGGAATTTGAAGCCGGCATTGTCCTGAAGGGATCTGAAGTCAAATCGATCCGGGAGGGCCGGGTCAGTTTCCAGGATTCCTATGCCGATATCAGGCGGGGGGAGGTGTTTTTGCGGCAGCTGCATATCTCCCCTTACAAATTTGCCTACAATGACAACCATGAACCCATGCGGACCCGGAAACTGCTGCTCCACAAAGCTGAAATTTCAAAATTGATCGGTAAAATCAAGGAAAGAGGGTACACCCTGGTGCCGTTGAAAATCTATTTCAAAAATGATAAAATCAAAGTTCTTCTGGGCCTTGGCAAAGGCAAAAAGCTCTATGACAAGCGCCAGGACATCAAGGAGCGGGATGTTAAACGGGATCTGGACCGGGACCGCAAAAAATATTCCACGTAAAGCCCATATTGACTTTTGGCAAAATTTCATTATATTATTGTCTAGTTGAATTGAATATTTTTGATCTTTGATAATTTGGGGGCGAAATGGGTTCGACGGAGATTTTGAAGCCCATGGTAGCATACCGAGTTTTTTGTCAACTCGTAAACTTGGCAAAGACTTAAAGATAATCGCAGACGATTATAATTACGCTGTAGCGGCTTAACACCCGCTGCCGTCCTGCTGAGATCCCTCTTGCAGATCTCAGGCCAGGGCGTCGACTTTGCAAGACCGCTGTTCAGGTTGCCTGATCGTGAACAGTTAAATTATTCAGGCTACACCCCAGGGTATCCCTCCTGAAGGAGACCCCGGGGCCATGTTTAAAGTTCAGGATAAGTATGTAGAAGCCAGGGATGATGGTTTTCGGACGCGGGTTCAACTCCCGCCGCCTCCACCAATTATTTTTTAGACAAACCGATCCTGTTACCGAGTCCGGTAAACAGAATCGGTTTTTATCTTTCTAATTCGACAAATACAGGGATAAAACCATGAGGCAACAATGGAGAGCATAATTCATCAGACAGCCATTGCCCTGGAAAAGATCCGGAGACAAAGCCGCTGCCTGGTGGTGGCGGTCACAGGCAGCATTGCCTGCGGCAAATCCACTGTATCCGGGATGCTAGAAGATTTCGGGGGGCCGCTCATCGATTTTGACCGGATCGCCCGGGAAGTGGTGAAACCCGGTACCCCGGGGTATGAACAGATTGTTTCAGATTTCGGTGCCGGGGTGGTTCAACCTGACGGCACCCTGGACCGGAAAAAATTGTCTGATATCGTGTTTGCCGATAAAAAAAAACGCCGGCACCTGGAAAAAATCACCCACCCATTGATATTTGAAACCTTTACAAGAAAACTGACCGGTTTGACGGCTGACCATCCGGATGCCGTCATCCAGGTGGCTGTACCCCTGCTGATCGAACTGAACATGCAGCAGCTGTTCGACAAGGTGATTGTGGTGTATCTGCCCCGGGATATCCAGCTGGAACGGCTGGCGATCAGAGATAACATCTCTCTGGAAGCCGCCGCCTCCATCGTCGGCTCCCAGCTGTCCCCGGATGAAAAAAAAAAATACGCAGATTATGTGATCGATAACAGCTGCGATAGGTCCCATACCCGGGATCAGGTAAACCGGGTGTGGCAGCAGTTGCATCAGGATAAAAAAAAGCGGTATCAGGAGAATAACGCATGTTAAACTTCAGGAGATATAACAGATGACGTCTGACATCCCGGCACAACCAATTTTCGGATGGACCGGCAGCATTTTACATGTGGATCTGTCTGATTCAGCCGTCACCCGGCTGGATAGTTTGACCTACGCTGACAAGTATCTTGGGGGCAGGGGTATTGCCACCCGGCTTTACTGGGAAATGGTAAAACCTGAAGCCAGGGCCCTGGCACCTGACAACCATCTGATTTTCATGACCGGGCCGCTTGGGGCCACCGGTGCCCAGGGCGCCTCCAGGTT
>JAIPDY010000229.1 GCA_021737445.1 Desulfotignum sp. | reverse complement strand
GTCAGCTTGTTTCTGTCAAAGGTACTTTCCACGCAGAACAGGTTCATGAGCAGTCCCAGATCTTGGATGCACTGTGTGCAAAAAGCGTGGGCCTGTTTTTCAAGGGCCATGAGTTCTTCGCGTTTGATGAAATCCTCTCTGGTGGCAATGCGGAGAATCTGTTTGAGATTTTTTCCGGAGCGGTCAATTTCAACCGGGGGCCTTACAACAGTACCGAATCCCTGGCCCTGTTCGGTTTCAACAATCACCCGGACTCCGGCTTCAAGGACAAAGGCCTGGCTGTCAAAATCATAAATTTTGCCGGCGGTTTTGAATCTAACACCTGCCACATTGGTCATGGGTTTTGTATCCTTCATATATGTATCATTTTCAGTAAGAACCGGTCCATGGTCATGCGCACTGAACTGTTGGAGGTCAGCCTTTTTTCAGTTTCATGCAGTGTGGTCATCCAAAAGAGGCATTGTCTGTCACTGACCTGGGAACCAATATCCTGAAAAGTATCTAAAAAATCAAGGTTAACTATTTTTTCCGGGGCGTACCTGACAATGCACAGATCCCTGAAAAATGCTCTCATGACCGCCAGGCAGGGCAATATGTCGTTTGGATCCAGGCTTAACTGCCAGGACAAAGACAAGGCGGTTTCAATTTTTTTTGCTGACGGACCTAAAATCAATCTGCAAAGCTGCCGGATCAGCCAGGTCCGGCTTGCCTGCCAGTCCACAGAGAGGGTGCCGGGGGCCTGTGGTTTTTGGTTCTGCCGGTCGGCCGGTTCCCCTGTGCTCCCCGGATCAGGCAGATTCAAAAGTGTCATGGCCAGTCCCAGATCAAATCCTGCGGTGGCAGCGATAATATGGGCGGATTGCGGATCAGTCTTGAAAGATTCTGACAGATGATCAGCCAGGGCCCGGCCGGTGAGGGGATTGAACCGCAGGTGACGGCACCGGGAGGTGATGGTGGGCAGAAGCATGGTCCTGTCCCGGGCCATCAGGATAAAAAAGGTGTTTTCAGGCGGTTCCTCCAGTTCCTTGAGCAGCGCGTTCTGGGCCTGGGTATTCATATGGCAGGCATTGGATATCAATACCATCCGGTAACGTGCCTCATTGGGTCTGGCCGCGGTCAATGCCGCTATTTCCCGGATCTGGGAAATAGTGATAACTTTTTTTTTGTCCGGCAGGTCCACAAGGATCATGTCCGGGTGCATCAGGTTATCTATTTTTTTGCAGGAACG
Organism: Desulfotignum sp.; assembly: GCA_021737445.1. Taxonomy (GTDB): domain Bacteria; phylum Desulfobacterota; class Desulfobacteria; order Desulfobacterales; family Desulfobacteraceae; genus Desulfotignum. The sequence goes on along the minus strand of JAIPDY010000229.1, from coordinate 3,819 downwards.
GCACCTGTTGCAGGGAAAACAGTTATCTGACAAACAATTGACCGCCTTTGCAAACCTGAATGCAGCCTGTTTTCTGCCTGCACCAGGATGGCCGGTAAACAAAAGGGCATTGGGGATTTTGTTGTTCTGGATGATCTGCTTCAGTTCAGATATGGCTGCTGAAAAATCACTTTTTGGAAGGGCCATGCGTTTATCATGGGGCATGGGGCTAGTAATCGACCCGCTCTTTGAGTTCTTTTCCGCATTTGAAAAACGGCAGCCGTTTAGGGGGGATCTGTACCTGTTCCCCTGTTTTGGGATTTCTGCCCACATAGCTTTTGTATTCTTTGATATGAAAACTGCAAAATCCCCTGATTTCAACCCGTTCACCTTTTGCAAAGGCCTGGGAAAGAGAATCAAAAAAGATTTTTATCACTTCTGCAGCCTCTGCCTTGGTCAGGTCGGTCCGGTCTTTTAATGCGGAAATCAATTCAAGTTTGTTCATACATCCTCTACGTCTTTAATGGGGAACATCTTTGTCCTGCTGGAAATGGTTTATTTAAAAATGAATAAAAAGTCAAGGGGTTATGATAATAAGGATGGTATTTTCTCAACATTGTCCTCATTCATTTCAACACCGGCCCACTGACCTAAAAGTGATATTTTTACAATGACCCGGCCCCGGCCCTTGTACTGGAAAAATTCGCCTTTCAGACCTGCCATGGGGCCTTCCAGCACCATGACAGGGTCTCCTTTTTTTAAACGGATACAGGATCCTGTGATCAGATCTGTGCCGGTTGATGTCATGATTTTAAGGGAGTCGATCTGGGTGTCAGGGATGGGGGTGGGTCCCTGGCCATTGCCCAGCAGCCGCACAGCCCCCAGGGTCTTTAAAATGGTGAGCTGGTGAGCTGCGTCAAAGCAGGATCTGACAAACAGATATCCGGGAAACAGGGGAACCTCGATAATGCGCTTCCGGTCTTTTCTGCGGCTGGATTTCCTGGTTTTTGGCAGAAAGGCATTGATTTTTTTTCTGGTAATCTGATCAAATACGATCTGTTCAAAATTGCTCCTTGTCAACAGGGCAAACCAGTGCAACGGTTGTGTCATTTTGTGCTGAACTCTCCAATCCCCTTCAGGGTAATCATAAAGGCGATCCGCCTGTCCAGGCCGGATTCTTTGAATTCCAGACCCATGGCCCAGCAGGCCTTTTCAAGCAGGATGCCTGTCCGGGTTTCAATGGTGGTTTTGCGGCCAAGATCCACCTCAAAGGAGTAATAGGCAGACAAAGTCCGGGAGATCCTGGCCTTGAAGCGGGTATACCAGGTTTCGGTGGTATCAATGGTATACCGGTATGCGGTGGTGACAGAATCTCCGCGGTTGTCAGTAACGGTTGCATTGGCATTCAGGGCCGTGAAATGATAGTTATATGGGGACCAGGCCAGATCGGTATTCAAAGATAAAAAAGAGAACGGATAGATTCTGGCATCCATCCAGATATCAGACCATGGCCGGTCCTGGGCATTAATGCCGTCCCGCTCATTTTTAATGTCATAGTCTTGAAAAAATTCGATCCAGGCCAGTTCCCGGTACCTTTTTATAGGGGTGCCGTCTGGTCTGTCAATGGTTTTTCCGGCGGTGAACCGGTTGGTCAGAGACCAGGTGAGTTTGTTTGTTTCTTTGATATCATCCAGTGAATCAAAATATGGCAGATCCTCCTGGTCCACATGGGGCAGAAAATGGTAGCTTAATGCCGGGGTCACCTGGTGCTGAATTTTGTCTGAAAATGATGTTTGTGCGGTAAACACCCGGTTCAGCCGCGTGGAAAGCTCACCTCCCATGTCATAGATGCCCCTGAATTTTAACGGGTCGTCATCTGCGTTGATATCTGTAAAACTGTCTGTGTTGTAGGCTGTGCCCCGCAGGCCCACAAACGGTTCAAATGAAAAGAATTTTGCCGGCCTGGTGGGATAAAACAGTTTGTTATAGATATCCAGGCGCCGGCCGTTGACTTTGGCGGTTTTTCTGCTGGTAGTGGCCGTATCAATGGTGTCCTGCCGATAAAATGACCGGAATTCCGAATCCAGTTTAAAGTACAGGCCGGTGGTGCCCATATTCATCCGGGAGGAGTCAAATTCAATACTGGGAAGGGTCTGGAGAGTGGTATCTTCTGTGTCTGCACGCCTGGCTGTGACATTGTCATTCCAGAGGGTTTTGATGTTCAGGGTATATTGATCCCATGATCTGAAAACGGTCAGACTGTTTTGCCGGATGGTGTCATCGTACCGGTCCAGGTCCCGGCCGAATTGATCCTCAAACACCTGGTTGCTGGCAGTATACCCGGTGATACCGTCTTGAAATTCCAGCAGAAAATCCGGATCAGATACAATATCAATATCCAGTTTGGCAAAAAAACCATGGGGCAGTGCCTGGTTGCTTTTCATGCGCAGCCAGTACCGGTCTTTGTTGGTGCGTTGCGGGGTGCTGTCGAACCTGTAATTTTTGGTGTCTGATGTGCCGTCGTCAATGGTGTCATCTGCCAGAAAATCGAACTGCCAGATGCCTTTGGAGGATGTATCTGATATATACCGGTATTCACCGCCAGCCCGGGGCCCCCTGTCTGAAAGATAACCGGCATAAAAGGTAGCATCACTGCTGGGGGAGATGGCCCAGAAAAAAGGCTGTTCATAGACATATCCCAGCCGGTCGGAAGAGGCGATGCCTGGCACAAGGAATCCTGACTGGCGCTGGGTTTTTACCGGAAATGCAAGAAAGGGCGAATACAGGGTTGGTACATTTTTTGCCCAGAGCGTGGTGTTTTTGGCAAAGCCGTATCCCTCAATGGTGACCTTGACATCTTTGCCGGTGATCTTCCAGTCAGGAAGATCTCCGTCACAGGAGGTGATGGAGCCTTTTTCAGCACTGTAGGTGAATTTCCCGGTCTTGCGGATGTTTTCACCATGGATATAAAAATGGTTTTTCTGGATAAAAATGGTGCCTTTTTCAATAAAGCCTGTTTCAGTGGCCAGGTTGACCTGCATGGCATTGCATGAGATAACATCCCCGCCGGATATCAACCTTACATTGCCCTGGGCAAAAACATCCTTGGTGGTGTTGGAAAATTGTACATAATCTGCTTCCAGCCTGGTTTTCCCGCCGGTGATCACCACCTCTTCTTGCGCAGTATACAGATCGGTTTTTTTATCATAGGTGACGGTGACAGCAGACAGATTCCAGGAAACGGCTTCCGGATCTTCGGGCAGGTCTGCTGCCTGTCCTGTGCCGCAAATAACCAGGAGAAAACAGACCAGTGCACATATGAAAGACAGTATCCGGTTATGCAGATTATGCAGAAATTGAGACAAAACCGGGTTTTTAAAGGAGAAAAAGTGCGCCATAAGCCTTTCCAGTAATCAATTGCACAACCGTTAAAATTACTGTATAAAGCCATCTTATGTTGTAAAAGTCAAGCCGGAATCCGGCATTTTTCAGCAAATTGACAGATACACAATGCCGGCCTGGAAAGGACACCCCATGACTGACTCCATTATAGATTCCATCGGAAATACACCTGTGGTTGAAATCAAGCGGATGAATCCGGTCCCCCATGTGAGGATATTTGCCAAACTGGAATACATGAACCCGGGCGGATCTGTCAAGGACCGGGCCGCCCTTTACATGATCCGGGCGGGAGAAGCATCGGGCCGGCTCACAAAAGACAAGACCGTTATTGAGGCCACCTCGGGCAACACCGGCATCGGCCTGGCCATGATCTGTGCTGTAAAAGGCTATGACCTGACACTGACCATGGCGGAAAATGCCAGTGAAGAGCGCAAGCGT
>JAIPDY010000249.1 GCA_021737445.1 Desulfotignum sp. | reverse complement strand
AACAGAAACTCCAGCCCTTTTTCTTCCGCCTGGAACCCGATGGTGTTATACAGGTCCACCAGCACATCCTCCAGCTGGAATTCGATCGATTCCAGGGTGAGTTTGCCGGCATCGATTTTGGAGAAATCCAGGATGTCATTGATGAGATTGAGCAGGGTTTTGGCAGATGAAAGGATTTTTTCCAGATAGTTTTTCTGGGTCCGGGTCAAAGATGTTTTTTCCATGAGATAGGCCATGCCGATGATGCCGTTCATGGGGGTCCGGATCTCATGACTCATGCGGGCCAGAAAATCACCCTTGGAGGCATTGGCTGATTCAGCGGTTTCCATGGCCTGTATCAGCTCCTGCTGCATCTTTTTTTGGCTGCTCATGTCCATGGCGGTGAACAGATACCCCTTCATTGTGCCCCGGGCGCTGTAAAATGCGGTAACAGACAGGTTAACCGGCAGGTGGGTCCCGTTTTTACATAGATAGGTCCATTCACTGGCATGGACAATCTGCTGTTTGACATGCTGGTCAAACACCATGACAGCAGCGGGTGCTTCAGGCGTTTTTATGGCAAGTTTCTGGGCATACTGCCGCAGTTCCGATAGCAGATGGAGGCGGTCGACTGGCTGCCCCATCATCTCGCCGGGGGCATATCCCAGCAGGTTTTCCGCCCCCCGGTTGAACAGATTGATCTTCCCTGACAGGTCTGTGGCGATGATGGAGAGCTGGGTTGCGGCCTCCAGGATCGCCTGCCGCTGGGAGTTGGCCGCTGCCGTGCGGTGCAGACTCTGTTCTGTTTTTTCAAACTGTTTCACCACCAGCCGGGCAGTGATGTCGGCAGCTTCCCTTGCCACCTTGATCTCCCGGCGCAGCATCCGGTTTTCTTTTATCAGTTCCTGCATGGTTTTTTGCGGTTTTATCATGATCTTATACCACCGGGTTTTTCCGGGTCAATGTCAAGGCTGCATCTGCAGCCCGGTCAAGGGTAATGCTGTCACACCGGCCTTCTATGCCCACCAGAAAAATATCTTCGGGCAAAGGGCCATGGCACACCCGGGGCAGCACTGCCAGCAGATAGGCGATCCCGGCCGAATGGTCATATACCGGTTTCGGGCAGGCGGCCTGCACCTGTTGTCCGGTCAGCAGAATCATCTGGCCGGGGCGGGTGAATCCTGACACCGCATCCACAAACACCACAATCTTTGCCTGTTCCAGGTGGCACAGCAGGTTCAGCCCGGCAATTCCCCCTTCCACAAGATCGGTTTGGGCCGGGATCTTTTTGCGGCACAACCGGTCATATACTGCCGGGCCGGCTTTGTCGGTTTCAACCAGGCGGCTGCCGATGCAGATGATCTTATTTTTCATTTTTCACGATGTGCACGGCACACACCATGCACGGATCAAAAGAGCGTATCACATGGCCGGCTTCCACAGGGTTTTGTAAATCCTTTACCCGGGTCCCTTTCAGGGCAGTTTCCCACGGGCCGGGCTGCATCTGTCCGTCTCTTGGGGATCCGTTCCAGGCGGTCGGGGTGATCACCTGGTAATTGCTGATTTTGCTGTTTTCAATGGTGACCCAGTGTCCCAGTGCTCCCCGGGCCGCCTGGATCATGCCTGCCCCCTGTCCGTCGGGAATGGTTTTGACCGGAGTGTAAAACGGGTCGGCATGATGGGCCAGCAGTTCATCTATCCAGGTGCCCATATCCGGCAGCAGCCTTGCCGGGCGGGTGATGCGGGCCAGCTGCCGGACCAGGGCCGTGGCCCCGGTTTCTTTGATCAGATCCTGGAACAGGGGAACCCGGTCCATCACGGCTTCGGCCAGGGGTCCTGTTTCTGCGGCCAGGCCGTCATACCGGGGGGCCTTGACCCATGAATAGGGTTTGCCCATGTTGCCGGATGCATAGGGCCGGGTGATACTGTCATAGGGGTGAGATGCCGCTGGTTTTTGCTCAAACCAGGAACAGGTGCTATCCTCTTTTATGTTGGCGGCATCCAGGGCCCGGCAGTCAGTTCCCCGGGCAAAACCCGGCGTGGTCAGCAGTCCTGCTCCGGGGACCCGGGGGGTGACAGCGGTTTCTTTGGGCAAAGGAAAATTACCAAAGCAAAGAAAGTGGTCATCTCCCCGGCCACAGAAGTCCAGCCCGGCTTTTTGGGCGAAACGGACAAAGAATCCCACCTCGCTGTCTCGGTGTTCAGGCCTCTCTTCAAGCCACTGGGCAAGTTCTTTTTTGGTGGTGACCGCCTGCCACCGTGCGATGCTACATCCCAGCACCTTTTTTTCATACCAGGCAAGGAACCGGTCAAAGATGAGGCGGCACTGCATGAGCTTGGGCACATAGGGAATGGAGGTGACCCCGCCGGGAACCATAAAGGATGTATGGGGCCATTGTCCCCCGATGATGGCGATGATTTCGATGAGGCGTTTGGTTTTGCGGATCACCTCCACAACACTGCTGCCGGCAAGTATCTGGTACCGGGCCACAGCTTCTTTGAAAAGTACGTGTCTGTGGTAGGCCTTGTGATTGGTGAAGTCTGCCATGTACATGAGAACGGCCTGGCGCAGGTCGCTTTGGATGGTCTCTGCCATCAGGGCGACATTTCGCAGGCGGATCGCATTATCCGGCAGGGTTACCTGTGCGATCCGGTCCAGTGCAACAGCCGCGGCATTCAGGTGGGTGAGGCTGCAGATACCGCAGATGCGGGGGGTGATCACCAGGCCGTCCAGGGGGCCTCTGCCGGTCATCATGGCTTCAAAACCCCGGTACATGGTGCCGCAGCTCCAGGCATCAGTGATGATACCGTCTGTGACATCCACCTTGATTTCAAGGTCGCCTTCGGCCCGGTTGAGGGGAATATTGATTTTTTTTGTTTCAGGAGACATGACTACACCTTTGCGCTGCGTTTTTTGAGCCGTTCCGGGGCTGCCTCGGCTGCCATTCCCTTGTACACCATGTAATGGGCACGGTTGACGCCTTTGGGCAGATCCAGGGGAATCCCTTCAATATTGGGGGTATGAAAAAACTGATTTGATTTGGGAAAATCAGGACTGGTACATCCAAAACAGGGCACACCGGCCCGGGGCTTGGAGGAGTGGCGGTTCCAAAGCAGTTTGTTGCAGGGTCCCGGAACCAGGGGGCCTGCACACCCCATGTGAAAAAACAGACATCCCATTTCGCCGAAATCAGACTCTTCCACCCGGTATTCATGGTATTCGTTCCTTGTACAGCCCTGGTGCACCATGGTGTTGTACCACTCTATGGGGCGCTGAAACCGGTCCAGTTCCAAAGGGATGCCGCCGGCAACAGCCATGAGGGCACCGGCAATGACATCATGGTGACAGGGGCATCCGGCCAGGTTGATCACCGGCATGCCGGATCCGGAAACAAAATCTTTGCCCAGTGCCCCGCCTTTTTTATCTTTTTTGAACTGAAGGCCGGTTGCCTCAGTTTCGTGATCCGTCCCGAAACCACCAAAGGAGGCACAGGTGCCCACAGCCACCACATACCGGGCACGGCCGGCAAGGGTGTGGCACAGCTCTTTTTTTGCCCGGCCCCGGAAGGTGTCAAACATGCCGGTGCCGGCCGGACCGAAGATGACCGAGCCTTCCACCATAAGAATGTCCAGAGGAGTGGTGCCGGATGCAATGTCGGTCAGTAGCCGGTTATGGGTGGCAGAATCGATGCCCGACAGGGACGGGTGCCACAGCAACTTAAGGTCAAGAGTTGTGAACAGGGTGGAGACATCCAGAAAATCACTGCTCAGCAGTGAATAGGTGTCGCCGCCGCATCCACCGCCCTGAAGCCAGTAAACGGTTTTCATGGGATGCTCCTTGTCATGAAATTTAAAAATGTGGTTGCTTTGGTATAGACCAGACAGCCTGGTTGTGTCAAGGCCGTGCCAGAAAATGTAATTCAGGCCGGGTGAAGCAATAAAAAATCATTGCCATGGTCTGGCAGTGCCGCTGTTTTTATGGTATTGCCGGTAGAATAAAGAAAAATCAACGGCATGGATGACATCATGGTGCCGGTGCCGGCAGTCGTGAAAGGAGAGTGAGGATATGATCCATTCAGGAGCCATACAAAAACAGCGGCCCTATATGCGGGTGTTGACCGATGACCAGGTGTTTGAGATCCGGCGGGCCGCCTTTGACATCATGTACAGTGCCGGGTTCAGGGTGCTGCACCAGGGGGCCAGGCAGATGCTCAAAAAAGCCGGGGCCGTGGTGGATGGCGAGCATGTCCGGGTGCCGGAGTTCATTGTCAAGCAGTGCCTGAACACCGCGCCCAACGGGTTTGTCCTGTATGACCGAAACGGGAACCGGGCCCTGGAGGTGGAGGGGCGCAAAAGCTATTACGGCACCTCCACTGGCAGCCCGCGAACCAAGGATGCCAGGACCGGTAAGATCCACCCCACCACGGTGGCGGATATCGGCATCGGTGCAAAAGTGGCAGATGCCTGTGAAAACATAGACTGGGTCATGCCCATGGGATCCTGCCAGGATGTGCCATCCATTGCCGCAGACCTGTATGAGTTTGAGGCGGTGGTGACCAACACTGTCAAGCCCATCGTGTTCATCGGGTATTCAGGCCGGGGCACGGAACTGGTGCTGGAGATGGCAGCCCAGGTGGCCGGCGGCATGGATAAACTGCGGCACAAGCCTTTTCTAGCCCTTTATCCGGAACCGATCTCGCCTCTGGTGCAGCCTGAGGAAACCGTGGACCGGATCTTTGCGGCAGCTGATTATTTTATTCCCCAGGTGCCGGGGCCGGCCGTGCAGATGGGGGCCACCGGCCCCATGACCATGGCCGGAGTGGTGACCCTGATCACGGCGGAATCTCTCATGTGTCTGGTTTTGGCCCAGCTTCGCCAGCCCGGGTGCCCGGTGTGCCTGAGCGGCAATGTTCAGATTCTCAATATGAACACCGGGGTGTTCGGGGTGGGATACCCTGAAATGAGCTTAGGAATCTCGGCCCAGGCAGAGGTGGCCCAGTCATTTGGCCTGCCCACCTGGGGATATGCCGGGTGCACGGACGCCAAGACAGTGGATGCCCAGGCCGGCCTGGAGAGCGGT
>JAIPDY010000228.1 GCA_021737445.1 Desulfotignum sp. | reverse complement strand
CGCCGCAAAGTCCCCATGATCGAAATGACGGCAGCTGAAAAAATGCGGCTGTCCCGGCCGGTCATGCCCATGCTCAATGTGGACAGAAGACGGACCACTTTTCAGCAGGTGGAACTGGGGTATGATGAAGCTGCTGTGCGAAAGGAAGCCCGGCGGTGCCTGCGGTGTGATGTCTGCAGAAGATGCGGCAAATGCGTGGAGGTCTGCAGGGACAAAATGGGCATTGATGCCCTGCATCTGGGATACCTGGATTTTGACCACCCGGTGAAAACCGATTTTCGAATGACGGCGGAAAACTGTATCACCTGCGGGGCCTGTGCCGCCAATTGTGAAAACAATGCCATGACCCTGGAAGAAAAAGCGGGCAAACGGATGCTCAAACTCTGCGGTACCATCCTGAACCAGCAGGAGATCCAGACCTGTGAGTCCTGCGGGGCGAAACTGCCGTCTGCCCAGTATATGGCGTTCATTTCCGACAAAACCGCGGATCTGACCAAAAAATCGGAACAGCGGCTGTTGTGCACTGACTGCCAGCGGAAACTGTCTGCCAAAATCCATGTGCCGACCCGGCCGGTCAACAGCAAATAAAGGAGAAGGTTATGGTTTTTAAACGCGGCAACCGTGTGGAGGTGTTCCAGGTATCAAAAGATGAGGCCTGGGAACCCTACATGAATGATTTCATCGGTGTCCACGGGGTGGTGACTGACCCGGATACCTCCATCAATGACCCTGATTCTCTCATTGAGGTGAGCCTTCAGGGCAAAGGTACCCATCGTCTGCCCCAGGACTGTCTCCGGATACTGCCGGAGGTGCAGTAAATATGGACCAGAATGGATCAGCCATGATTGAAATTCACATAAACAATAAAGCCATCGAATGTGCCGAAGGCCAGACCGTGCTGGAGGTGGCCCGGAAAAACAATATCAGCATCCCCCACCTGTGTTTTCATCCGGCATTGAAACCTTCGGGTGCCTGCCGGGTCTGCGGTGTGGAAGTGACTTCCCCCACAGGCAGACAGACAGTGATGCTCTCTTGTGTGCTCAAGGTGAAACAGGATCTGAAGGTGCTAACAGATTCTCCCCTGGTTAGATCCCACCGGCAGAAGGCGTTTGTTCGATTATTCCGCATGGCACCCCAGGCCCACCTGATCCGGGATCTGGCACACAGGTATCAGGTGGATCTGCCCCCGGAACCGGATGGATGTATCCGGTGCAAGCTGTGCATACGTGTCTGCCAGGAGATCGTAAAGGCCGGGGCTCTGAAAATGGAAAAAACCGCGGCAGGCAGCCAGGTGGTCAAAGGAGACGGCCAGTGCATTGGCTGCGGTACCTGTGCCAATCTCTGTCCCACCGGTGTGATCCAGGTGACAGACCATGACAATGTCAGAACAGTAGCCATCCAGGACCGCACCGTGGGGCAGCTGCCCCTGGAAAGGTGTGAGGCCTGCGGCCGTATGTATGCCACATCCGATTTTTTAAACCGGGTATCCCATATCAGCCCGGATCATCCGGATACCAAAGAGCACCACAGCCTGTGTCCGGCCTGTGTCAAACTCATGTCCACCCGGGCCGTCACTGAAACGGCTCATATAAAAAAATGAAACCCGCGGTTTGCCTTTTCTGCCTGGCAGTAATATGGAGCCTGCCGTCGCCGGCATTTGCCATCCAGCTGCACATGGGCAACGAAGGCATCATTGTGCACCAGCTGGGGCATATTTTTTTCATGTTATCCATGGTGGGGCTGATGTTCACCATCAACAGCAAAAAGCTGACCCGGCAGAAGGGTTGGCGTCTGATCCAGTATGCTGCGCTGTTTTTCATCTTCTGGAACCTGAATACCCTGGCCGCCCATTTTCTGGACAACCAGATTGCAGTGGTGCGCATTAAAACCTTGAGCCTGTCGCAAATGACCATTGTATCTCAGTCTGACTCGCAGCTTCTGGCAGGAATCTACTATTTTCTCAAGCTGGATCATATCTGGTGCGTCCCGGCCATGGTGTTTCTGTTCTCAGGACTGAACTGCCTGCTCAGGGACCAGGTGCGCCGATCTGACAGTGCAGGGGGGTGACAATGACTGCCAATCTGCCCATTCTGCTGGTGGATGTGCTGGGATCCGTGGCCATGGTGGTGCTGGGGATACTGTCCATATTCAAGGCCAAATCCCTGCGGGACCAAGACCCGGACAATGCCGTTTTCCTGTATCTGCTGTGGATCTGTGCCGGATTCACCATCTTTGCCATATCCCGGTCCTTCAGCCATATTCTGCGCCAGTTCCTCATTCTCACGGGCAGCGGAGATATCTGGCATACCATCGGTCCTTATACCGGTGCCGTCAACACCATATCCTTCATGCTGGTGGGAACGGTGACCCTGTTTTTCAACCAGAGCTGGCGCATCAATGAAAAAATTCTGTCAGCCAAACAGAAACAGGAAGACACCAGTGACAAACTGCTGGAACTCAACCAGACCCTGGAGCAGAAGGTGGTGGAAAGAACAGAAATGCTCACCAGTTCAGAACACAAGGCCAGGCGTATTTTTGAACACTCCCTGGATACCATTGTGGTGACTGACCCCCAATTTAATATTGTTGAAATCAACAAGGCCGGGGTGGCCCTCACCGGATTTCAGAAATCAGATATCCTGGATAAAAAAATGGGGCTCAAAGATTTTCTGACGGTCACATCAGAACAGGAAAAGATCCTCCGCCTGCTTGAGACCCATGAATATATCCTGAACGAAGAAACCGATTTTCTGCGTGCCGACCGGTCATGTGTCCGGGTACTCATCACGGGCGGCGTGGATTACGGTGCATTCGGCTGCGGCAAGACATTTCATTTTATCATCAAAAACATCAATGACAAAAAGCAGATGGAACAGCAGATCGCCCAGGCTGACAAACTGGCTGCCCTAGGGGAATTGTCCGCAGGGGTGGCCCATGAAATCAACAACCCCTTAGGCATCATTCTGGGATACACCCAGTTGATGCTCAAAAACCCCGGGGAGCATGAAGAAGACCTGAAAACCATTGAAAAACATGTGAAAAACTGTAAGATTGTGGTATCCGACCTGTTGACCTTTTCCAGGAAAGGGTCAACAAAAATGCAGCCCATTGACGTGTGCAAGGTGGTGGATGATGTGATCAGTTTTCTGGGCAACCATTCAGACTTCAAAAATGTGCAGATGACCACGCCTGGTCCGTGCACCGGACCATTAACGGTCTTCGGCAATGAACAGGAGCTGGCCCAGGTCGTCATCAATTTAATGATCAATGCCTGCCATGCAATTGAAAAAACAGGCCGTATCCTGGTGGAAACAGGCACAGATGACCAGGGCCAGGTGCTGATCACGGTGAAAGACAACGGCACCGGCATCCGGGAAAAGGATTTTTCCCGGATTTTTGACCCTTTTTTCACCACCAAGCCTGTGGGACAGGGCACCGGACTGGGACTTTCCGTCGGGTACGGCATTATCCGTCGTCATGGAGGAGATATCATAGCCAGAAACAGAAAAGAAAAAGGGGCTGCTTTCACCATCAGCCTGCCCCGGGCTGAAGCGGCACACGACAACCCGGACAGGGAGAAGACCTGATGACCGCCCGTATCCTGGCAGTGGATGATGAAAAAGACATGACCCGTCTGCTGAAACGCACCCTGGAATCAGAAATTGACTGCACGGTTTCCATGGCGTTCTCCGGGGAGATGGCGCTGAACATCCTGGAACAGGAGGTCTGGGACCTGGTGATATGTGATATCCGCATGCCGGGAATGGACGGGTTTGCTTTGCTGGAACAGATCAAAAACCGGTATCCGGATCTCACGGTGGTGATGCTCACTGCATTCGGTAATATCGATTCTGCCGTCTTTGCCATTAAACGCGGGGCCTATGATTTCATTGCCAAACCCTTTGAACAGGATGAAATCATTTTCAAGATCCGCAAGGCCCTGGAGCGCAGCCGGCTGCTTCTGGAAAACAAACAGCTGCTCAAGGCCCAAGATAAAGACTTTTCTCCTTTGGTGGGCCACAGCCCGGCCATGGAAAAAGTGTTTGAAAAAATTGCTCTGGTGGCCGGTTCCGATGTCACCGTGCTCATCACAGGAGAATCAGGCACGGGTAAAGACCTCACCGCAAGATCCATTCACCGCCGCAGTCTGCGCAGCAAAGCCGCCTTTGTTCCGGTGAACTGCCCCACCATTCCGGAACATATACTGGAAAGCGAACTGTTCGGTCATAAAAAAGGGGCGTTTACCAGCGCATTCCAGGACAAAAACGGATTGTTCCAGGAAGCAGACAAAGGCACGATTTTTTTAGATGAAATCGGGGATATCGGGCTGTCCATCCAGACCAAGCTTTTGCGGGTGATCCAGGAAAAGGAAGTCAAACCCTTAGGGGATACAAAGGTCCAGAAAGTGGATGTGCGCATCATTGCCTCCACCAACCAGGACCTCACCCAAAAAATCGCCCAAAAAGAGTTCAGGGAAGATCTTTTCTACCGGTTGTCGGTCATCTCCATTGAACTGCCGCCTCTGCGGGACCGCATTGAAGACATACCGCTGCTGGCAGAGCACCTGGTGGCCAAAAACTGCAAAAAACTGAACAAGCCCTTAAAGACCATTTCCGAGAATGTCATGGACCTGCTCTTGAAACACCCATGGAAGGGAAATGTCCGGGAGCTGGAAAATGTGCTGGTCCAGGGAATTCTCTATGCCAAAAATGAGGTGATCCGCAGGTCGGATATCCCCGTTTCCGCTGCAACCCGTGAGGATTGTCCAGATATCAGCCTTGATGCCCATATCATGGATATGCCCTACAAGGCAGCCAAAGAGACCATGCTCACCCGGTTCAACCATGATTATGTGGGGGCCATGCTGTCCAGGACCAGCGGCAATATTACCCGGGCAGCCGGGCATTGCGGCCTGGACCGCCAGGCCCTGCAGCAGATCATGAAGCGGTTCGGCATTGATCCGGAAGATTATCGATAGCCATTATTTTTATGCAATATAATGCATGCACCGCATATGTTTTATTGCGTCGCCCTCTTGCATACACTTACAGGCTGAATC
>JAIPDY010000243.1 GCA_021737445.1 Desulfotignum sp. | reverse complement strand
TTTTAAAAGCCCTGCAAAGCGACATCGATGACATTCAGGGAGGCACCACCCAGGAAGGCATACACCTGGGCGCCATGGCCGGATCGGTAAATATTCTCCAGGAAGCCTATCTGGGCATAAAAACCCGGGGCAATATCCTGTGGGTCAACCCGGAGCTGCCGGAAGTGCTTGAAAAAATGGAAATGCAGGTACGGTATCGGGGCAGCACCCTTGACTTTGAAACTTCCCAGGACATGTGCAAAATCACGCTGTTGTGCAGCCCGGAAAACCACTTTAAATTCGGATTCAAGGAAAACCTGTATGACCTGACAGTCGGGAATACCCGTACGTTTCACCTCTGATTGTTTTTTATTGATACCGTAAGGAGACAACCAACCCGTGCCGGTACAAAATACGGACATCGCCGCACAGCTCAACCGCATGGCGGATCTGCTGGAAATTGAAGGCGCCAATCCCTTCCGGGTCAGGGCTTACCGCAATGCCGCCCGGACCGTAAACGGCCTGGCCCGGCCAGTGGCTGACCTGATCAAAAACAAAGAGGACCTCACAGGGTTTCCAGGTATCGGCCAGGACCTGGCAGACAAGATCCAACAGATTGTTTCCAAAGGAACCTTTACACAACTCGATGAAATACAAGGCCGTCTGCCCGAAGAACTGCCCCGTTTGATGGATATTGACCACTTAGGTCCCAAACGGGTAAAACAACTGTATCAGGAACTGGGCATTTCCAACACAGATGAGCTCAAAGCAGCTGCCCGGGCCAAAAAAATCTGCACTGTAAAGGGCTTTGGAAAAAAAATCGAACAATCTGTATTAAACGGGCTTGAACAGATGGCATCCGAATCCAACCGCATCTTATTGTCTGAGGCGGAAGAACGGGCCGAACCTTTGCTGGCCCATATGCATAAAGCACAGAGTATCGACCGGATAACGCTGGCCGGCAGTTTCAGGCGGCGCAAAGAAACCGTGGGGGACCTGGATCTTTTGATCTGCAGTGACACACCTGAAAAGGTGATAGAACATTTCACCGCATATGCAGATATAAAAAAAATTATTTCCCGAGGCGAAACCCTCTGCCGAGCAAAGCTCTTGTCCGGTCTTCATGTGGATCTTCGGGTACTTGCTCCGGCTGACTATGCCGTGGGGCTCCATCATTTCACAGGATCCAAAGCCCATAATATCGCGCTTCGGAAACGGGCCGTGAAAAAAAACCTGAAAATTAATGAATACGGTATTTTCAAAGAAAAAAAACAGATCTCCGTTTCCCATGAAAAACAGATCTATGAGATCCTGGACCTGGCTTTTGTCGTACCGGAACTTCGGGAACATACCGGTGAAATCAAAGCAGCGGAACAGGACCGGCTGCCCCGGCTGATCCAGTTACAGGACATACAAGGGGATCTGCATGTCCATACCACTGAAACCGATGGTCTGGCCGGTCTTGAAGAAATGGTGCAGACCGCTCAGGACATGGGATACAAATATCTTGCCATCACAGATCATTCTGTGCAGGTCCGCATCGCCAATGGCATGGATATCCCCCGCCTGGAAAAACAGATCGAAAAAATTGAAGCGCTCAATGATCGTCTGGAAAATTTTCATGTGCTCAAAGGGGTGGAGGTGGACATCCGGGCAGATGGAAGCCTTGATTTGCCTGATGACATATTGAAAAAACTGGACGTGCGGGTCTGTTCCATCCACTTTTCCCATAACCTGTCCCGAAAAAAACAGACCGAGCGTATTATCAAAGCCATGGAAAATCCCTGTTTCAATATCCTGGGCCATCCCACCGGCCGCCTCATCAACCGGCGCAAGCCCTATGCAGTGGATCTGGAAAAAGTGATGGCCGCTGCAAAAGAGAACGGCTGTTTTCTCGAACTCAATGCCCAGCCTGACCGGCTGGACCTGAACGATGATGCCTGCAGGCTGGCCCGGGACATGCATGTTAAAATTGCCGTTTCAAGCGATGCCCATGATACGGGCGGTCTGTCACATCTGCGGCGGGGTATTGACCAGGCAAGACGCGGCTGGCTGGAACCGGCAGATATCATAAACACATACAGCTGCCAGGACCTTGTCCGGATGATGACCCGGATATGATATAGATGACAGTCTCTCCCCGAATCTTCTTGCCAACCGGTTTCATGCAATGGTTTTGCCCCGTATATTCTGCCATTATTTCCCAGGCATATCTGATTCCGGACAACAATATGCTTGATGCATTTTCATCTACGGTTCAAAAAAGGGTCGATGTCCGGATCATTGTGCGGGGAGAAATCGCAATTTCCATAAATTTCATCAAATGCTGGGTTTCGTGGTTTCCGACTTTGCCATCATTTTCTTTTAAATCAGCCCAATGCATGGTAAAGTTTTTTTCAGGAGCCAAAAATGTAATTTCATCTTTTTTGCTCCCTGTACACACGGCAGTTTGAGACCAGCATATATGGGAGAAACAGATGGAATCCGCTAATCTGTCATTCAAAAACATTTTGATACTTGTTTTTCTTATTGCAGCAGCCTGCAGTGTCCTGCCGGACGTATCCCGGGCAGAAGACAACCTGCTGACCATGGAACCCGCCATTACCACCGCACTAAAAAACAATCCGGATATCCGGATGGCCCGCACCCTGATCAAAAAAGCCCGGGCTTCTGTCAAAAAAACCGAAGCCGTCTTCTGGCCTAAGGTGACGGCTTTCAGTGAATTATCAGCAGGTGATGCCCCTTCTGCCTACCTGTTTAAAACCATTGACCAGAGAGAACTGCCCCGTGATATTGATTTTAACGATCCCGGGTCGTTCACCAATACGGAAATAGGCATCATGGCCGGGATAAGTCTGTATAACGGCGGAAAAAACCGGCTGGAAAAACAGCTGGCACAAAAAAAACTCGCAGACCAGACCGCACTGGTCCTTCAGACAGAAAATGACCGCATAGCTGCGGTGATCCAGATGTTTTTCACCGCGCTCAAAGTCAGGGAATATACCGTCATAGCCCGGACATCGGTGCAGACGGTGGAAGAACAGCTGGATATGATGACGGTGCGTTTCAAGGGAGGCAGTGTGTTAAAATCAGATATTCTCTCTTTGAAAGTCCGCCTGGCTGAAGCAAAAAAAAATCTGGTGGAAAGCGAAAACACCCTTGCCACCACCATGACCGCCCTGGCCACACTGCTCGGGCATACACCCGGTCATTCTTTTTCTCTTGATCCGGACCCGGACAGCACCTGTAAGGTAAGCTTTCCCGTGTCCATTGACCAGGCCTGGGCCCTTGCCCTTGGAAAACGGCCGGAACTGCACCGGGCACAGCAGCAGATCGATATGGCCAGGACAGCTGTATCCCTGGCAGCGAGCGGCTACCGGCCCCGGGTCGACCTGCAGGCCCGGTGGTATATGGACAGTGATGATTTTTCGTACAATACATCAAAGGACAATTACACCGCCAGCCTGAATCTTGCCTGGAACCTGTTCGACGGCTTTGCCACCCGGGCACGGATTGCCGAAGCCAGGCATGAACTGGAAAGGGCCCTGGAAGCCCGAAAAAAAATCCGGATGCAGGTTTACCAGGACGTGAAACAGGCCTATCTGGAACATGAAAACGCACAACAGCGGCTGCATGTTGCCCAATCCAGTGTGGATATGGCAAAAGAATCCCTTCATATAGTGAAAAAACGCTATGACGGCGGTGCTGAACCGATTACCCGGTACCTGGAGGCGGAACTGGACAGAACCAGGGCCGGCATCAACAAAGCGGCTGCATTTTATGACGGCAAAACGGCAGAAATAGAGATTGCCCGGGCCATTGGAACCCTTTCCAGACTCTGGTCACAGGAGAAATAAAAAAAATGTCTTCACATAAAAATAACACGGCCTGCAATGTGATTGCAAAAACAGTATTGTCAGCCCTGCTGTTGCTTGCCCCTTACCCCTGCAGAACAGCTGATGCAGATGCGGGGTATCAGCCGCAAAAAACGGTCGAAACATAGGAGCAGACCGTTGCCCAGACCTATCCGGCCGTGGGAACGGTCCGGCCCAAAAGTGAAACCAGCATCAGTGCCCAGATCAGTGCCCAGATAACCGATGTGCATGTCAAAGCAGGGGAGATTGTCACATCAGGCGCCCTGTTGATCACCCTGGACAGCAGACAGGCCGCAGCCAGGCTGGAAAGTGCCAAAGAAGCGCTTCGCGGGGCAAAAGCCTCACGGGACAAAGCCCTCCAGGCCATCGAATCTGCGCAAGCCTCTTATACCAATGCAAAACAGCACGTTGCGCGTATCAAAAGCTTTTATGCATCAGGTGCCGCCACTGAGCAGGAATTGGAAAATGCACAAGCCGGTTTTCTACAGGCCCGGGCCGCATTGTCCATGTCCCGTGAATCCCTGGTGGAGGCAGAGGCAGGCATCCAGCAGGCCACAGAAACCATTACCGAAGCCACGGTACACCTTGGTTTTTCAAAAATCATTGCGCCTGTGGACGGAGAAATCATCCGGATCCTGGTGGAACCCGGGGACCTGGCCCTGCCGGGCAAGCCCCTGGCAGCGGTGCGGACCAAAGGGGGCTACCGGGTTGAAGCCCATGTAAGAGAAGGGCTTATCAACACCATCAAAACCGGTTCGCAGCTTCAGGCAGTTATCCCCACCCCCGGCCTTTCTTTGCATGCAGTGGTTGAAGAAATCATTCCCTATGCCGATCCCCAGACCCGCACCTTTCTTGTCAAAGCTGCCATCCCGGCCAAAGAAGGCATCTATTCAGGCATGTATGCCAAGCTGATGGTCCCGGAAACCCGCAGAACCATCATCACCCTGGACAAAGAGGCGGTTATCCATGCCGGACAGCTCGAACTTGTCATGGTCAAAACCAACGGCACCTGGCAGCGCCGGTATATTACAACCATTCCCCTGGACAACACCCGCGTGGAAGTTCTGTCAGGACTGTCAGCCAATGAAACCATAGGCATCGGGGAGGCCCGGTGATATGACAGACCAGCAGCCCGCTGATCCCAAAGGCATTATTCCGGCGATAGTCAAGGTATTTCTCGGTTCAAAATTTTCCCTGATTTTTATCATCATTGCCCTTTGCCTGGGTGCTGCCGCCCTTTTTGCC
>JAIPDY010000227.1 GCA_021737445.1 Desulfotignum sp. | reverse complement strand
CAGTTCCAGGAGAACCAGCGGATCCATCAGATCAAAGGACAGGGCTTTTTGCAGATGTTCAATGGATTTGTCCCTGCGGTTTTCCCGTGCATATAAAAGACCCAGTCCATAATAGAGGGCCGGGCTGTCAGGATCGGATGACAGCTGTGATTCGATTTTTCTGATGGTTTTTGCTGTGTCTTCGTACAGCCCCATGAGGCGGTATTTCACCATGTCATAGTCATAGGTTTCAGGACAAACAACCGGATTTTCCGGCGGGGCGTAATCAGACAGCAGGCCTGCCAGGTGGGCAATCCGTGTACCTGTGCCGGGATGGGTTTTAAAATAATCCGGGATGCCTTCAACGCCTCTGAAATCCGCAGCTCTCAGCTTATTGAGGCCGTTCAGAAGGCCTTTGGGAGAATAACAGGTCTGTTTGAGGATTAAAAACGCTTTTTGATCTGCTTCGGTTTCATTTTCCCGGGTGAAGGCCAGCATGGAAGATTGTCCGGCAGCCATAGACCCCACAGTCAGCGCCTGTCCCGCATCTCCGCCGCCGGCCGAGCCGATGAAAATTCCAGCCAGGACCCCGGCCATGGTGCCGATGCTGACAAGCTTGGACCGGTCAATGGATTGGGACACATGCCGGCTGGCAGCATGGGCTATTTCATGGCCCAGGATGCCGGCCAGTTCATCCATGCTTGAAAGGGCGGTGATCAGCCCCCGGTGAATGAAGATGTTGGACCCCGGGCTGGCAAAGGCGTTGAAGGTGTCATCATTGACAAGGTAAAACGAATAGTTGAAGGGCTGGGGCGGCAGCAGGGACAGAATATGGCTGCCGATCGTGTTGATCATATGGCCCGCCACAGGGTCATCCAGGATAATCTGTTCCTGGCGGATCATTTTCATGAACTGGTCTGCCAGTTTGTTCTCATCTGGAATGGAGATGGCAGGTGCACCCGCCGGCAGACCTGTCACCACCATGAGAACCGTTATCAAGACTGCAATGAAGCGTTTCATAAAAACCAGGTTACCTGTTGTTTATGGATGGCTGGATACATTATTTATCAGATAAAAATCAATAAAAGTCAAAGAAATAATCAGCGCTCCCCTCTTTTATACGGGGCTGCCAGCATGGCCGGGGCATTGAGCTTTCTGGGATCTTTTAAGCTGATGAGCACAAGGATGAGCAGGGTGGCAATATAGGGCAGCATGGCCAGAAAATTGGGAGAGATGCCCAGTGGCTGCATCAGGTACTGGGCCACAAAAATGCCGCCGAACAAAAAAGCGGCCCAGATGGCCCGGCCCGGATTCCACAGGGCGAAAATGGTCAAAGCAATGGCGATCCAGCCACGGCCGGCGGTCATGCCTTCGATCCAGGACTTGGAATAGGAGATGGACAGATGGGCCCCTGCCAGAGCGGAAAACCCCCCGCCGATGATCACCGACATATACCGGATCAAAAACACGTTCACCCCCTGGGTTTCCGTGGCTTTGGGGTTTTCCCCGGTGGACCGGATCTGGATGCCCAGCCGGGTCCTCTGGAGAAAAAACCAGGATACCAGTGCCAGGCCCACAGCCATAAAGAAAAACGGGCTCTGGCTGAACAATGCCTTGCCGATATAGGGAATATCCGACAGTACCGGAATGGTGATATCCTCCATTTTTATGGTCAAAGGTTTTCCCACATAGGGTTTTCCCACCATGCCGGCCAGGCCCAGACCCAGCATGGTGAGTGCCAGACCTGAGACAACCTGGTTGGCCTGGAGGGTCACTGATGTAAAGGCGTGGATAACGGAGATAACCATGCCGGCGGCCAGGGCGGCCAGAACCCCCAGCCAGGGGGATCCCGTGGTCATGGTGACGATGAATGCGGTGACCGCCCCCAGGGCCATGACCCCTTCCACCCCCAGGTTGAGGATGCCGCTTCTTTCACAGATGATTTCCCCTGTGGTGGCCAGCAGCAAAGGGGTGCCCGCCACCATGGCGCGCTGGAGTGTTGAGATTATGATTTCTTCCATGGATGGGTTTCCTATGTGCGTGAAAATGAGACGGTTATTTTATTGTGCAGAAAATAATCTCCCATGATGAGGAAGATCAGCAGGGTGCCGTTGACGATCTCCACGGTTGCCGCAGGCAGCCCCAGAGAGATCTGGATGGCATCACCGCCCACCAGGATGCCGGCAAAAAATATGCCGGATATGACGGTATACAGGGGATTGAGCTTGGCCAGCCATGCCACGATGATGGCGGTGAACCCGTATCCTGAAGAAACCGATGCCGGATATCCCAGGTAGTGGTGGATGCCTGCCACTTCCCCCACCCCTGCCAGGCCGGCCAGACCACCGGAAACCGCCATGAGGATCAAGGTGGTTTTAAAAAAATTGATGCCGGCATATTTGCCGGCATCCGGATTTTCGCCCACCACCCGTGCTTCATACCCGAAACGGGTCTTGTAGATGGCCAGGGTCAGGATGGCGGCGCAGGCCAGGGCCAGAATCAGGGTAATATAATGGATGCGTGATCCGGGAATCACGCTGAGGATGGCGGCATCCGGCAGGTTGTCGGTGCCTGGAAACCCGAACCGGGTTGCCCCTCTCCAGGGGCCCACAATGAGCATGGTCAGGATGTGGGCACAGATATAGTTGAGCATCAGGGTGGAGATCACTTCATTGATGGCATATCTGATTTTCAGTATGGCCGGGATAATGCCCCACAGGGCACCCCCTAAAAAACCTGCGGCAAACATCAGCGGTATGATGGCAAAACCGGGCAGGGCATCCCCGAAGGTCAGCCCGGTCCAGGTGGAGAAAATCGCGCCCATGAGCATCTGCCCCTCGGCACCGATGTTCCAGAACTTTGCCCGGAATGCCAGGGTCAGGCCCGCACCGATGAGAATCAGGGGGATGGCTTTGGTGATGGTTTCCTTGAACCCGTACATGGAACCGAATGATCCCTGGAATATTTCAGAGATGGCAAACAGCGGGTTGACCCCGGCAATGAGAAATATGATGCTGATGACAACAAGTCCGGCTGCCAGAGAAAAAATATTGGTCACCAAAGTACGCAGCCGCGTGATCTGGTATCGGTCAGTATAGGAAAGGCGTATCATGGGCAATGTCTTTGTGTTAATGATTTTTTTAGATGCGTTTTGACCCGGCCATCATCAGACCGATCTCACACAGGCGCTCATCATCGGAATCAAAAATTCCCATGAATTCACCGGCAAAAATGACGGCGATCCGGTCGCAGAGTTCAAAAATTTCTTCCAGGTCTTCAGAAAAAAGCAGAACAGCACTGCCCTGTTTGCGCAGTTTGAGCAGGTGGTGCCGCAAAAATTCCGTGGCCCCCACATCCAGCCCGTAGGTGGGGTGGGATGCCACCAGAAGCCTGGGCTGCTCACTGATCTCCCTGCCCAGAATCAGTTTCTGGATGTTGCCGCCGGACAGGTTCCTGATCTGGTTGTCGATGGAGTGGGTAAGAACTTTAAAGTCATCAACAATGCCCTGCGTGTGGGTTTTTACATCGTTATACTTGAGAAAATACCGGCGGGAAAACTTTTTCAGGTGGTGCTGTTTCAAAATGGCATTATCATAGAGTAACAGTCCCGGTGCAATGCCGAACCGGATGCGCTCTTCAGGCACATGGGATACCCCGTGGTCGTAAATATGCCTGGGGGACAGGTTGGTGATATCTTTGCCGTTGATGGTTACTTTGCCGCTGTCAATTCTTCGGATCCCTGTGATGGCTTCCGCCAGTTCCCGCTGGCCGTTGCCCGCCACCCCGGCAATGCCGAAAATTTCATTTTCATACAGATCAAAGCTGACCCCTTTTACCGCGGGCAGTCCCATGTCCCCTGTCACATGGATCTGATCCGCACGCAGGATCTGCTGTCCTTTGGTAAGTTTTTCTTTGCTGATGTTAAAGACCACATCCCGGCCCACCATCATCCGGGCCAGGGTTTTTTTATCTGTTTGATCTGTATCGGCACTGCCCACAATACTGCCCTTCTGGAGCACCACCACCCGGTCGCAGATGTTCATGATCTCGTCGAGCTTGTGGGAGATGAAGATCACGCAGTGGCCGTCCGCTTTCATCTGCCGCAAAATAATGATGAGCTCTTCTATTTCCTTGGGGGTGAGCACGGATGTGGGCTCATCAAGAATGAGCAGGTCAGCACCGTTGAGCAGTGCTTTTATGATCTCCACCCGCTGCTGTTCTCCGGCGGACAGCTGCCAGATCTTTTTGTTCAGGTCAATGGTGAAGTTGAACTGCCGGGAAAAGGATGCCACTTTTTCCCGGATTTTGATTTTCGGAAAAAAAAACGGGGTGTCTTTGTACCCTAAGGCGATGTTTTCAATGACCGAGTGGTTCTGAATCAGCATGAAGTGCTGATGCACCATGCCGATGCCGAAAAGGATGGATTCCATGGGGTTGGTGATCCGCACGGGCCTGCCGTTTATCTTGATCTGCCCTGCATCCGGCTGGTACAGCCCGTAAAGAATATTCATCAACGTGGTTTTGCCGGCACCGTTTTCTCCGAGAAGCCCCAGGATTTCACCGGATCCCACAGACAGATTGATCTCTTTGTTGGCATGGATGCCGTGAAAGGACTTGCTGATGCCTTCCATTTCAAGGCGCTGTATTTTTTTCATAAGGGTGGCAGGGCAGCCGCCCCGGGATTTTGGCATGCGCATGAGCCCGGGAACGGCCGCCGGATTGAAATTATTGGGGGATGCTGCCTTCCACATTGTCCACATAATACATGATGCTCAACAGATCGTCTTTGGTGGCCCGCTCACCTGCCTTGATCTGAATGTTGCCTTTGTTGTCATAGATAGGTCCGGTAAAGGGATCAAACACATCCACTCCCTGTTTCATCTGGCCATAGCGTTTCATTACCAGATCATAAGCAGATATCTCACCAAATTCTTGTGTCTGGATCATGGCCTGTTTCAGGTCATCCACAAATTTGGGATTGATGGGATCGGTTTCATTGCCCCCCAGGATGGCGGCGCCTTCTTTGGCCAGCCACCAGACATCTTCATTGGTCCAGTTGCCGGAATAAATATCTACCAGGATTCTGACATACATCCCGCCCCAGTTCATGAGCTGGCCGGATACAACAGAAT
>JAIPDY010000226.1 GCA_021737445.1 Desulfotignum sp. | reverse complement strand
CGGGAAATGGAAAGCTCTTTGACACATTCTTTTATCACGGCCCCGGGGATCTGTGCCAGGTTCCGGACATAGCCGGTGAGCAGGGCATGGTCACAGATAATGTTGATCTGGCGGGGCAGGCCCAAAGAAAACCGGTGAATGAGCCTGACCGCTTCCGGGTTGAATATCTGCCCGGATGTGCCGGCCACCTGGAGCCTGTATTTGATGTATTCTTCTGTTTCTTCAGGCACCAGGGCATCGATATGGTAATTTAATGTAATCCGCTGTTTTAATGCCGTGTTTTGAGATTTTGACAGGGTATCCCTTAATTCCTGCTGGCCCACAAGAAAAATATGAATCAGGCTCCGGCCGTTTTTTTCAAAATTGGCCAGAAGACGGACCTCCTCCAGCAGTTCATCGGTCAACAGCTGGGCTTCGTCAATAACCAGCAGAACCTTCTTTTTTTTAATGCCGGCATTTTTCAAAAACCGCTCAAAAGCGATGAGAAACCGGCTTTTGGTGGAAAAGATTTTTCTGCTGCCAAAGGCTGTGGCAATATAGTTTAAAAAATCAAGGCTGTCCAGGCTGGGGTTGATAATGGACACCCGGATGACCGTCTTATCCAGGGATTTGAACAACGCATTGATCAAGGTGGTTTTTCCGGTACCGGCATCACCGGTCAGCAGTACAAGTCCCTGGTGACCCTCTCCCTGGATACCATACCTGAGCATGGAAATGGCTTCACGATGCTTTTCCCCCAGCCAGAGGAATGTCGGGTCGGTACTGATCTGGAATGGACTGGATTTAAGCCCGTAAAATGCTTTGTACATAACCCCCTTCTACTGGTTGTCAAAATGGTCGATCAACAAATTTATCAAGGTGCCTGGGATAAATCAAGCGCAAAAAAAGGGCTGTTATTTTTTCAGGCACTGGATCACCAGTTTGATCTGGTCCGGGTCGAATGCCAGGGGGCATGTATACCGCCACCCTGGAACCGGGTTGGTTCTGGCAATTTTTTTGCGCCTGCCATAGAGCAGGTCATCCATGAAAAGGGCAATGTGCTGGTTGATGCTGTTTTGCCGGATATAAAAGCGTACCAGGCGGTGTACCAGGGAATCAGGCTTGGTATAGGGGCACACAGAGATGCAGATGCCGCAGTCGGATCCAATGGTTTTCCAGTAGGAAAAGCATTTTTCCTGGTCAATGGACCAGTGGGCAAAGTTGCGGGTTTTTGGCTCTTCACCCGTGGTGATGGACCCGGACGGACAGTTGCGGGCACATTTTTTACAGATGCGGCAGAAATTTTCCATAAAAAGGTTGGGTCCCGGACCCGAATCCGGCAGTGCCAGCGTGGTTGTCACCACAGCCAGCCGGACACAGGGGCCCAGGGTCTTGTGCATGAAAATTCCCATGCGGCCCAGTTCCCCAAGCCCGGATGCCACGGCCAGAGGAACGCATAGCACCTCATAGTTGCCGTCGTTGTGGGCCCGGGCCTGGTACCCGAACCGCCGCAGGTATCCGGCCACAATATTGGAAATCTTGGCAGCTTCCACATATTTTCTGGCAGATTCCTGTATCACCGTGGCAGTAGGGCTGTGTTTGAGCATCTGGATCTCCATGGGCACCACAATGACAACAGCGCTTTTGTGGCTCTGGTCAATGGGATCTCCCCAGCCTGCTGCATGCCGGCCTTTGCGGCTGTAGAAATGAAAAGGTGCCAGTGTTACAAATCCGGTATCACACCCGCCATAAAACCGGACCAGATCTTTTATGGCAGTGCAGATTTTTTGAAGGTCCACCCCTTCGGGCTCCGGGGCCGGATCACCCATGGATGCCGGGATGGTCTGGTGCAGGTATTCAAAAGCAGCCTCATAAACCGGGGTGGTGTATGGATCATAATACACCTGCCCGGGATCACCAAAATCGGGCTTGTTGTGGATCTGCCGGTCACAGGATCTTTTTTTTGGGTGCAGGCGGTAATAGATCTTGGCCAGGTCCGGGTGATGCCTGAGGTTATTTCTGGCAAACATGTTGTTTCGTTCATCATAGAGCACTGCCTGTGACAGGTCCCGGACAGGAACCGGATGCCAAAAAAACCGGGTCACAGACAAAAATACAAATCCCCCGGACAGTACCAGAACCGTCAGGTTCAGCCATGGGGGTGCGGTCAGAATCACCAGTGCCCAGAACAGGGTGGTGGCTGCCAGAAAAACAGAACTGAGGGCACCGGCCCGGAACGATCTTTCCCTGAAAGAAGAGATGGTCAGCAAAGCAAAAAATAGACCGGACAGGGCAGCCAGTGCCAGGTTGCCAGTAACAGCCAGAACATAGATCATAGAGTGTCCTTTCTGATCAGCAGCCCGGTGGTGGAGACCATTATTTTGAGGGTCTGTGGCTTGTCTGTGGTGATGAATGTGGCTGACCCGTATTCAGCATCCACCAGAAATTTGAGGGCGGCAAAACGGTGCCGCAGGTCAAACAGATCCAGGGGTTTGTCCCGGGACAAAGCATACACCGTGCGCTCCAGGGATGTCTCCTGGGTCAGCCTGGCGTAGCGGCCCGACACCCGGTCCAGTTCATAAAGGGTGTGCAGTCCCAGCAGGTTGGCAACCGGTTTCCATTTAAGGATGTGGGCATCCACATACAGCTGGTCGCCGGCCAGAACAAAGGTTTTTGTGCTGCCGCCGGGTATTTGGAACCGCGCAATGAAGCGCTGTTTTTCCATGGGTTCGATCTCCACGACCGCAGCCAGGGTTTCCGCGGTCAGTGCAAGGTATCCCCGGGTGGCGATACTGATGGTGCCGAACAGGGCGAACAGGCAGATCATGAGCAGGGCTGTCACAAAATGCAGGGCAGGAGAGAACAGTTTCTTTTTTTTCAAAGACCTCAGGGTTGCCAACAGAAAAACAATTCCTAAAAGTGCGGATGCCAGGGCAGCAATCACCAGGGGATCTTTGGGGATCATCATCTCTTCTCATCTCCGGTGTGTCATGGGTGTCATTATGGGC
Organism: Desulfotignum sp.; assembly: GCA_021737445.1. Lineage (GTDB taxonomy): Bacteria > Desulfobacterota > Desulfobacteria > Desulfobacterales > Desulfobacteraceae > Desulfotignum. The sequence goes on along the minus strand of JAIPDY010000226.1, from coordinate 2,141 downwards.
AAGCCGGCATTTACCCCTGAGGGTAGGCGGTCTTGCCTTGAATGACCACCTGTTTTAATGGCGTGATGCCGGTGAGATAGCACAAATCCGCCGGGGTGTCCACATCCCAGATCACAAAATCCGCATCCTTGCCCGGCTCCAGGCTGCCTTTGCAGTCTGCCAGACCCAGGGCGGCCGCCCCGTGGAGGGTGGCTCCGGCCAGAGCCTCTTCACAGGTTAAGCCAAACAGCAGGCAGGCCATGTTGAGCACCGGGGTCATGCTCAAGACCGGGCTGGATCCGGGATTGAGGTCTGTGGCCACAGCCATGGGAATGTCCAATTGCCGGAAAACCGCCACCGGCGGTACCTTTGTTTCTTTCAGATAGTAAAAAGCGCCCGGCAGCAGCACCGCCACAGTGCCGTGTTCAGCCATTTTTTCGGCACCGTCCACAGACAGGTATTCCAGGTGATCACAGGACAACGCCCCCATTTCAGCAGCAAGGGCAGTACCCCCGGAGTCAGACAGCTGCTCGGCGTGCAGCTTGACAGCAAATCCCAGATCCTTTGCTTTTTCAAACACCTGCCGGATCTGTTCCCGAAAGAAGGCGATGGTTTCACAGAAAGCATCCACGGCAGTGGCGATGCCCTGGGCCTTGACCCTGGGCAGCATCACCTCAATCACCTCTTTGATGTACGCATCTGCCCGGCCGGAAAATTCCAAAGGGATGGCATGGGCACCTAAAAAAGTGGCGGTCACATGCTGGGGGCAGGCTTTATTCAGCCGGCCGGCCACGGCCAGCATCTTGAGCTCCGATTCCAGATCCAGGCCATACCCGGATTTGATCTCCACAGTGGTGATGCCCTGGGTCAGCAAATGGGACATGCGCCTGGATGCCAGGTCAAACAGGGTATCTTCGGCAGCAGCCCGGGTGGCTTTGACCGTGGAAACAATACCACCCCCGGCCTTTGCAATCTCGGCATATGATACTCCTGCCAGGCGCATCTCAAACTCCCGGGCACGGGATCCGGCCCAGACCAGGTGGGTGTGGCAGTCCACAAACCCGGGCAGGATCCAGTGGTTCCGGCAGTCTGTCACCTGTATGGTTTCAAAGGTTTCAGGCAGGGCATCCATGGGCCCGACCCAGGCAATCGTTTTTCCGGATACTGCCAGGGCCGCATTTTCCATAATGCCGTAATTCCCTTTGGCCATGGTGGCCACACGGCAGTGGGTGAACACCTGGTCGACATTTTCAGGAAATGGATTGCTGCTGTCAGGGATATTGGTCATGGATATTTCCTTACATATTGATCATGGGCAGTTTCACACCTTTGTCACTGGCCACGTCAATGGCGGTCTGGTATCCGGCATCGGCATGGCGGATGATGCCGGTGCCCGGATCATTGCGCAGTACTGTGGTGACCCGTTTTTCCGCTTCATCTGTGCCGTCGGCAACCGTGACCTGGCCTGCATGCAGGGCGTATCCGATGCCAACGCCCCCGCCGTCATGGAAAGAGACCCAGGCGGCGCCGGAAGCCACATTGGTCATGCAGTTGAGTAATGCCCAGTCTGCCACTGCATCAGACCCGTCCTTCATCGCTTCTGTCTCCCGGAAAGGCGATGCCACAGACCCGCAGTCCAGGTGATCCCTGCCGATGACGATGGGGGCTTTGACCCGGCCGTCACGCACAAGGTCATTGAACAGTTTTCCCGCCTTTTCCCGCTCCCCATACCCCAGCCAGCAGATCCTGGAGGGCAGGCCCATGTGTTCTATTTTTTCTTCTGCCATTTTCAGCCAGTTGACCATTTTGGTTTTTTTGGGAAACAGCTGCATGAGTGCCTCATCAGTTACCTTTATGTCTTCCGGGTCCCCGGACAGGGCCGCCCACCGGAACGGGCCTTCGCCCTGGCAGAACAGCTCTCTGATATAGGCAGGCACAAATCCGGGGTAGTCCATGGCATTGTCCACCCCTTTTTTCATGGCCTGGGCCCGCAGGTTGTTGCCGTAGTCAAAGGCAATGGCGCCTTTGTCCTTCATGGCCAGAATGGATCTCACATGTTGGGCCATGGCGTTCAGTGCCATCTCCTTGTAGGTGCCGGGATCGGATTTCCGCAGTTTCAGGGCCTCTTCAAAGGAGATGCCCCTGGGAAAATACCCGTTGAG
>JAIPDY010000225.1 GCA_021737445.1 Desulfotignum sp. | reverse complement strand
ATCCTTGCATCCGTGCCTGGCCGTAAAAACTGCCCCCGTTTAATAAGGTCTTTGAAATAAAAGGATGCCGGTTCGATATAGTGGCTCATGGTGGATGAAATGGCAGAAACAATGATTAACGGCAGAATGGTTTCATAGCCGCCGGTGATTTCAACCACCAGAAAAATGCCTGTCAAGGGTGCCTGCATCACCCCGCTGATAAGCCCTGTCATTCCCAGCAGCGCATATGCACCTTCACTGGCAAAGGCGGCATTTTCAAACAGCAGAAATACTGTTTTGTGGAAAGCAATGCCGGTGAGGCTGCCGATGAGCAGGCAGGGGGCAAATATGCCTCCTGATCCTCCCCAGCCCAGGGTGATGGCAGTGGCAAAAATTTTGGCGAAAACAGCAACAAATGTGATGAATATGCCCATTGAAAAGGTTTCGGAAATCATGGACTGTATAAAATGGTATCCCTCTCCCAGTACAACCGGGAAAAACAGGCCGATGCACCCCACAGCAGACCCGCCGATTATGGCCCGCATCCAGAAGGAAACCCCGGTTTTTTTGGCAAATTTTCCCGAGTAATTCAGCGCTTTTGTAAAAAAGACCGATATCAGGCCTGCAAAAACAGCCAGGCAGATACCGGGCAGGATATCAGCGGTGCCCACATTAAAGAACAGGTGGTTGAAAAGCACCTGCTCATGGATAATGGCCCGGCTTACTTCCGCACCTGCCACTGCGGCAATGGCTATGGGGATGATATTGCTGAAATCCCATTTTCCAAGAATAACCTCGATGGAAAAGACAAGCCCGGCAAGCGGGGCGTTGAAAATACCTGCAATGGCACCGGCTGTGCCGCATCCCACAAGGGTGGTGCGCTGCCGGTCATTGAGCCATAAAAATTTGGCTATATTGGACCCGATGGCTGACCCGCTCATGACCACGGGTGCTTCAGGGCCGGCTGACCCCCCGCTGCCGATGGTCAGAAAACTGGAAATCAACCGGGAATAGCTGGACCGCAGCCGTAACAGGCCCCCGTGTTTGGACACAGCGTAAATGACCTCAGGAACACCATGACCTGCACTTTCCCTGGTAATCTTTTCAAGGTACAAACAAGACAACAGCGCACCGGCGGCCGGCAGTAAAAAAGCCCACCAAAACTGCCGAAAGGGATACAGCCATTCTGTGACCGATTCAAGGGCCAGGCGAAGGGCTACTGCGGCAAGGCCGCTGCAGATGCCGGCAATGCTTCCTGCAATGATCAAAAGCAGCCGGTCATCAACATGTGACAGGCTTGGAGAAAAGCGGGCACGCCATTTTTTTATCAAAGACATCAGGGCATCTGTTCCAAACGGTTTTACTTTTACAGGGGGTTGGATTTCTGGAGAATCATTGTCTTTTCAACCAGTTGATCCATTTGCGGCCGTGATTTTATGAATGCAACAAAATCCGCATCCTTCAGGCAGAATGACAATGCAGACAGCAGATGCAGATGGTATTGCAATGACGGACATAAAATACAAAACAATATGGATACAGGGCGGCCGTCCAGGGCATTGTAATCCACTGGATGGCTAAGAAAGTTGACCGTTATCATGGGATGGGGCAAATATGACAGCTGCTGTCTGGGGTGGGGTATGGCCATGCCGTTTCCCACCCCTGTTGAAAAAGCATTTTCTCTTTCAACCAGGCGGTCCAGAAGATCCGGTTTGAAATCATCAGGCACCTGGGGAATTTTTTTGACACAGGATGCAAGAACCGCGGCAACATCATTACCCGGAATATCACAATAGATGCCGCCGTTTTGCAAGGCCTGAGACAAAGGGATATCAACCGGGGTTTGTTTTTCTGCAGATTTTTTATCGGTGAGGTTCAACCGGATATTGTGCAGGGCCGCCCACTTTTCAAGGTCTTTTTTTTGAAACCGCAAATCAGCCCCTTTGGGTAACACCGGCAGTTTTCCCTGTCTGACCCAGCGTTTAATCGTATCAGGATTTACACCCAGATATGTTGACAAATCAAAAACCGACAATGTCATCTGTTTTTTCATGGATTACTGTGCCTATCCATTCTAAGCTGTTTAATTTATGAATTTTTTTGGGTGTTATAAAACAAACTGATATGAATGACAACCGTAAATATTTTTTTAGGAGGGATCATTTTTTGTTGAGTTCATCAACCCGGGTGCGGCCGGATAGAGGAACCCCGCTTCTGTATGAGGCCCTGGCAATAAGATGGGCTGCCACGGGTGCGGTGAACAGGAGCAGGGCGATGATGAAGCCGGCCCGCAGAGAGATCCCTGTCTGCTGATAGAAAAAGGCATGGGCAAGGACCACCAGACCGGCTCCCAGGGTCCCGGCCTTGGTGACGGCATGCATGCGCGTAAGGGTGTCCGGCAGCCGGATCACCCCCAGTGCCGCCACCAGGCAGAAAAGGCTGCCCAGCACCATGAGAATGCCGGTGAGATACTCAATCATGTGACCGCCTTTTGTCTGGAAGGTTTTCACAAAGAGGGTCTGGTTTTTGGCGAAGATCTTGTCGGGATCGTTTGTTCTGGGCGCCTTTCTGGATAAATCTGGCCAGGGCGATGGTGCCTAAAAAAGCGATGCATGCATAGGCGATGGCCACATCCAGGTAGCTGGTTTCCCGTGTATGGATGGAGAGAATTACCAGAAAGGTCACCACCAGAACAGACAACAGGTCCATGGCAATAACCCGGTCTGCAGCAGTGGGGCCTTTTGACAGGCGCCATAAAAGCAGAAGCATGCCGGCCAGCAGTATGGCCATGGAAACCTGGCCTGCCCCCTGCAGAAAAACAGTTCCCCCGGTCATGACCGCATCACCTCCAGTATGCGCCTTTCCAGTCCGTTTTTGATCTCTTTTCTTGTTGTGTCAATGTCCTCAAGGAACATGACGTGGACATACAGGGTTTTTTTGTCCTCTGACAGGTCCACACTCAGGGTGCCAGGGGTCAAAGAGAGCAGATTGGCCACCAGAAATATTTCCAGATCTGTCCGGGCTGTCAAAGGCACCCCGATAATGCCCGGGCGGTTGATATGTTTAGGGGTGATGACATCCCAGGCCACCTGGAGACTGGAAATCACCAGTTCCATAAAAAAATAGGCAGCCAGGTTCAGGGTTTTGGGCAGTTTTTTAAAATATCCGGTTTCCGGGTACAGGGGGCCCGACACCCACAACACCACATATCCCAGGGCAAAGCCGGACAAAAACACGCCAATGCTGCCCGAGCCCAGCAAAAGCGTGAACACGGCGGCAAAAGCGATGTTGAGCAGCAAAAGCGGCATCAGCCACCTCCTTTCACAGCAAGTATATAGGCTGACGGGTTCATCAGCTGTTCACCGGCTGCAAGTGAAAACCGGATGACCGGTTCCATGAAAAGGCCCAGAAGCACCGTGAGAAGGCACAGGCATATTACAGGCGCCAGCATCCAGGCTGAACTGTTTCCAGGCACGGGCCCGGCATCTGTTTTTTGCGGTTTTTTCCAGAAAGCCGCCATCCAGATCTTGGACATGGAAAACACCGTAAGCAGGCCCACAACGGCAGCCAGTGCAGCTGCTGTGTAATGTCCGCTTTCAAGGCAGGCATAGATGATCAGCAGTTTGGCCCAGAAACCGGACAGGGGCGGGAACCCGGCCAGGGAAAAGGCAGGGATGAAAAAAAGGACAGAGATCAGGCCATGGGTTCTGTACAGGCCGCCCATATGTGCCAGGTGAAAAGAGCCGGTGGCCCTGTGGATGAGCCCGCCCACCAGGAACAGGTTGGCTTTGACAATGATATGGTGGACCAGGTAGACCAGGGTGGCCCCCAGTGCCAGGGGGGTGAACACGGAAAGCCCCAAAACCATATACCCTACCTGGCTGATGATATGAAAGGATAAAATGCGGCGGATATCCATCTGGGAGGCGGCTGCCACAACCCCGGATACCATGGTCCCGATCGCTGCAGCCATCAGGATGGTGTGGGTGATGTGGGTCTGGGTGACAAACACCAGGGTAAACAGCCGGATCAGGGCATAGACCCCCACCTTGGTGAGCATGCCTGCAAAAAAAGCAGCCACTGCAGCCGGCAGGGTGTGATAGGCAGCCGGCAGCCAGAAAAACAGCGGAAACAGGGCTGCCTTTATGCCGAATGCCGTCATCATCAGCAGGGCTGTGCTGGTGAGCAGGGCGGTATTTTCCACCTGGGCCGCTTTTTCATGCAGGTCTGCCAGGTTCAGGGTGCCGGTGAGACCGTAGAGCAGGCCGATGGCGGTTATGAGAAACAGGGTGGACAACAGGTTCAAGGTAACGTATTTGACGGCATTGGTCAGCTGCCTGGCCGGGTTTTCCATGACCATGAGACCAAAGGATGCCATGAGCATGACCTCAAACCATACATATAAATTGAACAGATCTCCTGTGAGAAACGCCCCGCAGATGGCTGCGGTGAGCATCTGCATAAAGAGATAGAATCCTGCTTTTATCTGGCGGGTTTCTATATCTTTTTTCGCATAGGCCGTCACTGCCGTGTGGATGACCGCAGTGACCAGCACCATGACCGCACCCAGATGATCAGCCACCAGGCAGATACCGGCAGGGAAGGGCCAGCTGCCCACCCACAGGGCCACCACCCCCTGTTTTACAACCGCTGCCATGAGCAGGCAGGCGAAGATCAGATGTATCACAGCACCGGCAAAGGCAACTGCACCGGCACAGCGGTGATGCACCCCTGCAAGTATGGAGAGAACGGCAAACCCCATGGGCAGCAGAATGGGAAGAACCAGCAGGTTTGTCATGCCTGCTCCTTATGCCGTAAGCTGTCGGACGGATCGGTTTTTGGCATTTCGGAGATAAATTCGTCCTGGTCTGCATCCAGGGTATGGGCCTGATCATAGGCCCGGTACAAAAGCACCAGCAAAAAAATCGTCATGGCAAATCCGATCACAATGGCGGTGAGGATCAGGGCCTGGGGCAGGGCATTGGCAGCCGGTGCCGCAAGAAGGGTTTGCTTTGCATCGATCAGCGGCGGATCCACAGGGTCCAGCCGGCCGGCTGTAAAGAGCAGAAGATTGACCGCATTGCCCATGAGTGTGAACCCGAAGACAAAGCGCACCAGAACCCCGGAAAGCATCAGAAACAGGGCGGCAGAGAAAAGCAATCCCACAACCAGGGCCAGAAAAAATTCCATTTTTCAGTTC
>JAIPDY010000224.1 GCA_021737445.1 Desulfotignum sp. | reverse complement strand
ACGGTTCTTCAGCCAAAAGAACACCGACATTATCTCCGCCCACAAAGCCTGCCTCGTTTGGCATGGCAAAAATATAGGAAGAGGGGTTGATTGCAATACCCAGATCCCTTGCCTTGATATCCAGGCTGTGATGAATTACAGGTGGAAAAGGAGCAAGTCCCACCGGTTCTGGATCAAGCCCCAGCAGTATATGGTGCATGGCCGTATTGAACCCGATGGTGATATCTTCAATATCTTGTTTGGTGATTCTGAGATATTCAACACCCTCTTCAATGATCTCTTTGTATTCATCCGGCCCATCTTCACCTTTTTTCTTCTTGATCTTTTTCTTTTTCGGGTGGGTGGGGGCGATGGCCTTATCGATCAGGTCGTTGATCCCTTCTATGATATCATCACTCATCCGTTTGAGACCACCGGGCGTTGTCATATGAAAGGTGATCCTTGCCATGACATCTTCCCCATATTTACACTGGGGGTTCATCATGGAAGCGGTATTGATAACCTCCATGGTGGTCAGATCGCACAGGTATCCGGCACAGGTGGTGGTTCCCACATCAATGGCCATGCCATAGGCATGTTTTGCCCGCCCCGGCCGGATGCGGATGACCTCTTTATCATTCCAGACACTGACTGTGACAACCCAGTTCTCCGCTCTAAGCACGCCTGGAAGCGTTCTTAACGTCACAATATCAGTGGTGAGGCCGGTGAGGCCGGTGAGGCCGTATTCCCTTGCAAGGCCATTGGTAAGCCGTTCCCAGTCACCGGTCTTGTCTTCAAAATCCGGTTTTTTCAGCGCTATGGTGTACAGCTTGACCATGGGATCGAGATCGATTCTGATATCACGGGCAGCTTTGGAAACCACCTGTTTTCCGGAACGGGATTCTTCAGGAACAAAAATGAGAATATCATCCATGATTTTTGCCACACACCCGAGCCTGAATCCTTTTGCCCTGTTTTCAGCGTTAATGAATTTGGTTTCCAGATCCTCCTGCCATGGGGTGACATGATCCATGGAAGAGTGAATATTATATTTTTCAAAATGGCCTTCTTCAATACGAACAATACATTTTCCACAAACCTTTGATTCACCGCAAAGGGCCTCGATATCCACACCGATAAATCTTGAGGCATCTATGATGCTGCACCCTTTAGGCACCTTTCCACGTCTGCCGGATGGCTGAAATATCACATTTACAAGTTCTTGTGCCATTTATCTTAAGCTCCTATAATTACTTGATATCGCCCTTCTGGTATTCTCTGAGCCGTCCGATCATTTTAATTCCTTCAGATACAGCATTGCCGGCTGATTCAGCATACCCGTCCGCGCCAAAAAGGTTGGCAACATCACGGGTCACAGGAGCGCCTCCCAGCATAATCAGGCAGTCTGGATTTTTTTCTTTGACCATGGCAATCACTTTTTTCATTCCCATCATGGTTGTGGTCATCATGGCAGACATGGCCAGTACATCTGATTTTACATCCAGTTGTTTTTCAACAAAGGTTTCCAGGGGAACATCTCTTCCCAGATCGTGAACATCCCATCCTGCCACGTCAAACATCATTTTCACCAGATTTTTGCCGATATCATGGACATCTCCCTGCACTGAACCTATGACAACAGATGCCTTTGGAACATCCGCATCAAGTTTGATATGGGGACGAAGAATATCCAGGCCCTTGTAAAGTGCATCTGCGCACATTAACACCTCAGGCACAAAATATTCATTGGTATCAAAAAGAACCCCCACTTTTTCCATGCCTGCAGCAAGCCCGTCCATTACAGCAACCATGGGATCCATACCTGCATCCAGTGCCTCCTGGGCAGCTTCTGCACAATCATCTTCTTCATACTCCACGACGGCTTCTTTTAATTTTGCCAGAATTTCTTCATGTGTAGCCATTTTTTAAGTCTCCTTATAATTTAAAGTCTGCCAACTGCCGGGGATGGTTTTTTCCCATATTCCCTGACAGTTTTTGTATATGTTTCCATATTTTCCGGTCTGACATCCGGCCAGATGTCACACCCTGGCCAGACAGCATCCTGGCCGTCATCAATACATTTTTTGATGATTGCTTCCACCTGGGCCTGATCCTCAAGCTGGGTCAGGGTATTATATGGATCAAAATTACCGAATATAAGAACATCATTGCCCAGTTTTTTACGGGTTTCCGCCACATTATTTTTCTGATCGACTGACAATGCATCTGCCCCGCATTCATGCATCATTTCAATAATCATATCTGTTGAACCACAAATATGATTCACACATGGAACATCTGTGATGGAATCAAACACTTTTTTCAAATTGGGCCCGATCAAGGTTTTCCACATACGGGGAGATAACAGATCGGTTCCCGATCCCATTTCCCTGACCGATATAAAATCCACACCCAGTTCCTGGTAATGTTTGCACAAATCAATGGTCACCTGGGTTACCTGATCAAGGAATACTGCGATTTCATCTTTTTTCTTTTTCAGTCCTTTTAACAGAATATCCAGTTCCATGATCTGTCCTGCAAGGGTGAACGGCCCTAACACCCAGGCACCCACGGCAAGATCCGGCGCTTCTTTTTTAATGATTTTAAAGGCTTCATCCACCAGGGGAAGACGGCCCTGTGTCATATAATCTTTGGGGATATCAATTTCTTCCAGGGTTTTCCATTTATCGGGCACCGTGGGATAGATAATGCCTTCTGCGTTTTCGTAAAGGGAGATCCCGCGGCCCATGGCCTCTGCAACCGTGGCCATGTCATAGGGGACAACCACACCATCCATGTTGAACAATCTGGCAGAGGTGATGGCTGATTCCGCCATCAATTTTGCATCCGTATGAATTTTGGCAAACGGGGCTCCCATTTTTTCAATCGCCTGTATCACCACGGTTCCCTGGCCACTGAAACACGGCATTCTGTCTAAGGGTTCACGCTTGAACAATTTCTGGACTCTTTGTTTTCCGGTAAATTCCGACATACCTTCTCCTTTTTTGTTATGCGGTATCTTTGAAATGCCGCTACATTCCAAAAAAATTAACTGTTTTTCAGATTTTCCACAAAATCGGGAAACAGTTTGAACAGCGGATGGTTCTCATCTTTGGGCAGGCGACCGGTTTCACTGAAAATCGCTGTGGCCTGGAAAGCATTGGTCATGGCAATCGCCGGCATAATTCTGGCCGCCCCCACCATGGGTCCGGAAAAAATCATATCATGGTGCATGAATGCAGCCAGGGACTCAAGCGCTGCATCTGCTGCAGACCATCCTTTAAATCCCCATTTTTCACGGGCCTCTTTCCACATGTAAGACCCATTGGATGGAGCAGAACCTGTGGGAAATCCCCATTTTTCCTTGATCATTTTGTTGGCAAGAGAACAAAGCGCTGTGGCAGGACCGTTCATTACAGATGTATCCACAAAGATATTTTCAAATTTCGCCCCGTTTCTTTCAATGGCATCCAGCAACTTCCGGGTCCCGGTTATTCTGCCAGTGGGTTTCTGGTCCTCCTGATCAAAGGCAACCAGAAGAACACTTTTGACACCTATTTTTGCCATTTCTTTGATCTCTGTATCAAGATCCTGTTCCCATACCGTAATGCTGTTATAGAACATACGGTCGAGCAGGCCTTTTTCAGCACAATAGGCTGCCGCTTCCAGTTTTGGTTTTAATGTCCAGGCATCAATGCAGAAAGGCATGTCTGAATTGTCAACAACAAAGTCGATGAATGTTTTAAATTCTTTGCCTGTGTTGGCAACGATATCAGCCATTCCAGGGACCCCTGTTTCTTTTGTGAGCTTGTCCTGGGTCTTTAACAGGTCAGCTGCCAGTTTTTCATTAAAACCGTCTTTACGCTTACCGTCAAAAACCTTGTCTCCCTTTTGAAAGATTGAATTACAGACAACAGTTGGGTAGTCTCCTGGCTGACCTCCGAATTTAACACCCCCGATTTCACATACGATTTGCTCTTTTTGAAATTGAAACATTTTCCCTCCTGCATTTATGAGTTAGGTTCAGGTTTCTGGCAAGCTCTCTGGATCTTGAACTTAAAATTATTATTATCGCTCACCGTAGCAGAAGATTGTAAATTGTGTAAATCGTCCAGGGGTTGGTTTTTTAAAAAAAACAGACGATTTTCAACAGGCCGGCGCATGGTATCCCGGAACCGGTTGCCGTTTCAAACAGCAAATCCCCCCAGTTTTGTTTCCAGATACTCATCAATACCTTCTTTTGCACCTTCTCTGCCCATACCGCTGTCCTTTATCCCCCCGAACGGGGCCGCAGCAGAAGTCGGATTGATATCATTGATTCCTATAATAGCGAACCGAAGATTTTCTAACGCGCCCATGGCACGGGAGATCTCCTTGGTGTAAACATATGCTGCAAGCCCGTAATTGGTATCGTTTGCCATGGCAATCACGTCATCTTCCGGATCATATGCGATAATGGGTGCAACCGGGCCAAAAGTTTCTTCACGAAAGATCAGCATCTGTTTTGTTACATACGTCAGAACGGTGGGGGCATAAAAATATCCCTTTTCAAACGGGCCGTCTGTGAGCCGCTTTCCCCCGGTGACCAACCGTGCGCCTTTATTCAGTGCATCTGCCACCTGATTTTCAACTTTTGCAATGGCATCAGGTCCAACAAGGGGGCCTATTTTGACCCCCGGGTCCATGCCATTGCCAGGCTTCATCGCATTGACACGCCTGGTGAATTCTGTTGTAAAGGCATCCACCAGATGCCGGGGAACAAAGATCCGGTTGGGGCTGATGCATGCCTGCCCTGTGTTCAAAAATTTGACCAGTACGGCTCCCTTGGCTGCATGAACCGGGTCTGCATCATCAAACACAACAAAAGGGGCATGGCCGCCAAGCTCTAGAGAAATGCGTTTCATGTTTGCTGCGGCCCTGCCCGCCAGCATTTTCCCCACTTTAGTGGAACCGGTAAAGGTAAGTTTTCTGACAACCGGGCTGGACACAAACTGCTCGCCCACAGGTTCGGGATCCAGTGTGGTGACCAGATTTACTACGCCTTTGGGAAATTTGGCCTGCTCAAATAATTTGAACATCTCAATGGCGCAAAGAGGGGTTGCCTCAGCCGGCTTCAGCACCACAGTGCATCCGGCTGCAAGGGCCGGAGCCAGTTTTCTTGTGATCATGGACACCGGATAATTCCTCGGGGTGAATGCCCCCACAACACCC
>JAIPDY010000006.1 GCA_021737445.1 Desulfotignum sp. | reverse complement strand
ACATGGTGGCCGGATCCTCGGGCATTGATGTGGTTGCCATGGTCATTGCCGCAGATGAAGGGGTGATGCCCCAGACCCGGGAACACATGGAAATCTGTCAGCTCATGGGTATTAAACATGGGCTGATCGCTCTGACCAAGACCGATCTTGTGGATGAAGACCTGCTGGAACTGGCTTTGGAAGATATCCATGATTTCGTACAGGACACCTTTTTGGAAGATAAGCCGGTTATTGCGGTGTCTTCTGCCACCGGCCAGGGACTGGATACATTTTTGACTGCCTTGGAAGAGATCTGCAGCCATCTGCCGGCACGACAGTTTTCATCCATTTTCCGGTTGCCGGTGGACCGGGTGTTCAGCATGAAAGGGTTCGGCACCGTGATCACCGGCACCCTGACATCGGGCAGCATCCGTGTGGGAGAGGAAATCATGGTCTATCCCAGGCGTATTGTCTCCAAAGTCAGGGGGATACAGGTCCATTCCAGCAGCGTGAATGAGGCCGGCCCCGGCACCCGCACCGCCATCAATTTCCAGGGTCTTGACAAGGAATCGGTCAACCGGGGGGATATTCTTTCCACACCTGACACCCTCATTGAAAGCTATATGGTGGATGCCGGATTTCATTATTTGAAATCCAATCCCAAACCTGCCAAGACCCGGACCCGTATCCGGTTTCATTCCGGTACCAGTGAAATTTTAGGGTATATGGTCCTGCTGGACAAAGAGGAACTGCTGCCCGGAGACGATGCCCTGGTGCAGTTTCGCCTGGAATCTCCTGTGTGCTGCATCAAAGATGACCGGTATGTTATCAGAAGCTATTCCCCGGTAAAAACCATTGGCGGAGGCGCCATTCTCAACCCTGAGGCCAGAAAATACCGGCACATGGACCCCCAGGTAATCCAGGGCCTGCACGCACTGTCATCAGAGGATGATGTACAGGCCATTCTGTTTTTTTTATCCCTGAAAGGGTTTAAGGGGCTCAGCTTCAATGACCTGAGGATCATGGCCAACATCTCAGACAAAAAACTGACCGCAACCCTCCAGAAGATGCTGGCCCGGCAGGAGATCATCCAGACGGACAAGGAGAGACAGATATTTGTCAACGGCGCCTTTTTTGATGATTTCAAAAACAAGGTACTGGAAAAAATCAGGCGCTACCATGAAGCCAACCCATTAAAAGAGGGGATGCCCGCCCAGGAGCTGAAATCCAAATTCAGATACATCAAAGACCCCCGGTTTTTCAACATCCTTTTTTCCCGGCTGGCCAGGGAAAATGCGATCATCCAGGATAAAAACCTGGTAAAATTGACCGATTTCAAGGTAGCCCTGCAGGTGGACCAGCACCAGGTGAAACAGGATATTGTCCGGATATACAGATCCGCCGGCCTGACACCGCCCTTTTTCAGAACAGTCTGCCAGAATCTGGACCTGGACAAAAAAACCGCCAAAGATGTTCTCCAGATGCTCATTGATGAAAAACAGATCATCAAAACCAAAGATGATCTGTTTTTTGACGCAGATACCATGGCCCGCCTTGCGCAGGACCTGGTGGATTTCCTGAGGGAAAACAACACCATCACCACACCACAATTCAAGGAGATGACCGATATCTCCAGAAAATATGTCATCCCCCTTATTGAATATTTTGATTCGGTCAACCTGACCATCCGGGTGGGGGACACCCGCCAGCTGCGTCGAAAAACATGACACGCTCACATCATCTTCCAGACAAAGGCCTCCACAATACTGTCCAGACAAATCAGGCCTGACCGGGTCAGCCTGAACCGCTGTGAACCAGGATAAGTTTTTGGAGGATAAAAAAATACACCCAACCCTTCATCTGCCAGCCGGACCATCAGGGCATGGGTATCCGGGCCCGGCATCTTGGCCGGGATGCCGGTTTTTGTTCTCAAACCCAGCATGACTTTCTCCATTCTCTCCTGAACCGGGGTCAGTACTTCATATCCAGACCCGGGCAGGCACCCGGCAGCCAGATGATTCAGCCAGGCATGAATATCAGCAGGATTCCAGGACCGGACCGGACCAGATTGTCTGCCTGATGGGCCGCCTGGATTCAGGGGAAAAAAAGAATGGGCTGATGGCCCCATGCCCAGGTAGCCCCCCCGTTCCCAGTACCACGAATTGTGAACCGACTGATGTTCTTTGCCCAGAGCAAAGTTGGACACTTCATAATGGATATAGCCGTAACTTTCCAGCACTTCAGCGGTTTGGACAAAAAAATCTGTGCGCCGGTCCCGGTCACATGGAAAAAGGGAACTGTTTTCATACCGGTCAAAAAACGGGGTGCCCGGCTCAATGGTGAGCATATAGCAGGACAGATGGACCGGCCGGCACCCAAGGGCTGCCTCCAGGTCTTTTTGCCAAACATCAGGTGTTTCGTTTGGCAGGCCGTATATCAGGTCCAGGCCCAGGTTGGCAAACCCGGCACGGGCTGCCCCGGCCAGGGTGTCAAACACCTGATCCCGGGTATGTATCCGGGACAGATATGACAGTTTTTGGGGATCAAAGGACTGGGCCCCGATGCTGAGCCGGTTAATTCCCAAGTGCCTGAGCCCGGCCAGAAAAGCGTCATCCACCGTGCCCGGATTAACCTCAACCGTTATTTCAGGCCCGGCAGCCAGACAAAAATGGTGCTGCACCGTGTCCAGAATCTGCCGCATCTGGTCCAGGGACAGCAAAGAGGGGGTACCGCCTCCGAAATACACGGTATGCACCGGCATCCGGGACCACACCCCTGCCAGATCAGCCCACAGCCGGATCTCTTTGCAAACCCCATCCACATATGCCGGCACCACAGACAGGTCTGTCACTGAAAAAAAATCGCAGTAAGGGCATTTTCTTTTACAGAACGGCACATGGATATAAAGGGACAAATGTTCAGGCAAACCGTTTCATCATCTCCCGCGTTACACCTATTTAAACCAACCGGATGGATTATTCCGGACCCGGCCAGGCATTATAACCGCACAGATGTCAGCAGGTCAATTGCTTTGAGCCAAAGAATTTGAATGAACTGTGCTTGAAACTTGAACAAAGGATGTGATAGATATATTTATTTTAGACTGATGTTGGAAATTACATGATAGGAGTCTGCCATGCCTGGTTTTGAAATATTCGGGGACAAAGAAAGAAAAGAGGTGTCCGATGTATTGTCCACCGGCGTTCTGATGCGCTATGGGTTTGATGCGGCAAGAAACAGCCACTACAAAGCCCTGGAATTTGAAAAAACACTGGGGGATATTACCGGGTCCGCCTTCAGCCACCTGTGTTCCAGCGGCACCGCTGCCCTGTGTACGGCCATGGCTGCCTGCGGCATCGGCGCCGGGGATGAGGTCATTATCCCTGCTTTCACCTTTGTGGCCACCTTTGAGGCCGTGCTCCAGGCCGGGGCCATACCGGTGTTTGGTGAAATAGATGAGACCCTGTGCCTGAACCCGGACCGGCTGGAGGACGTGCTGACCCCCAGAACCCGGGCCGTGGTTCCGGTACACATGTGCGGCGCCATGGCCCGCATTGACGAGATAAAAGATTTCTGCACCCAAAAAGGCCTGATTCTGCTGGAAGACGCCTGCCAGTCCCTGGGAGCCACCTTCCAGGGAAAACATCTGGGCGGTTTCGGCCTGGCCGGGTGTTTTTCCTTTGACGCGGTCAAAACCGTCACCTGCGGTGAAGGCGGCGCGGTCATCACAGATGACCCTCAGGTGTACGAAAGGTGCCATCAGTATGCCGACCACGGCCATGACCATCTGGGCGGACCGGACCGGGGCGCGGATGGCCACCCCATCCTCGGATCCAATTACCGGATCAGTGAACTCAACGCTGCCGTGGGCCTGGCCCAGCTCAGAAAACTGGACCGGATCCTGGAGATCCAGCGCAGAAACAAACAGATTCTCAAGGATGCCATGACCAGCCTGCCCGGAATTTCATTCCGGTACCTGCCGGATCCTTTCGGAGATTCCGCCACATTTTTAAGCTTTATGCTGCCCACTGAAGAAAAAACCCGGCAGGCGTGCAAAGAGCTGGCAGAAAACAAGATCCCCTGCCCATACTGGTATGACAACAACTGGCATTATTTCAAAAAATGGCACCACCTTAAAAACATGTCCTGTGCCGCTCCCATGGCGGTCCAGTTATGCGGCAATCTGCCCGATTATAAGCGTGTGACCCTGCCTGAATCAGATGAGATCATGAAACGGACCTTGTCCATGCAGATTATGCTGTCCTGGTCAGACCAGGATCTGGAGCAGCGCATTGCTGCCATTAAAAAATCTTTCACAACCATCAATTAATACTAAGGAACCCCATGTTCAGAAACTTTAAACTGGTGCCCAGGGTGATATTCGGCCGGGGCTGTTTTAACCAGCTCGATGAGATTCTCTCCCACCAGCGCAGCAACCCGAAAGACTGGGTGGTGTTTGTTACAGATGATGTGTTTTCCGGCACATCTCTGGCATCTCGCATCCCTTTGCATGACAATGATCTTTTGCTGTATGTCAATGTGGATGATGAGCCCAAAACCCAATATGTGGACCAGCTCAGGCAACAGGTGAAAACCGCCAGGCCGGATCTGCCCTGCGCTGTGGTGGGCATAGGCGGCGGTTCCACCATGGACCTGGCCAAGGCCATCTCCCTGATGCTCACCAATCCGGGGTCATCCACCCGATACCAGGGATGGGATCTGATTGAAAATCGGGCTGTATACCATGCAGCGGTTCCCACCCTGTCCGGGACCGGGGCTGAAGTATCGCGCACCACCGTGCTCACCGGGCCTGAAAAAAAACTGGGCATCAACTCCGACTATACAGTATTTGACCAGGTGATTTTGGACCCGGAACTTACCGCCGGGGTGCCGGAAGACCAGTATTTTTACACCGGCATGGACTGCTATATCCATTGTGTGGAATCTTTGGCAGGCACCTATCTGAACGAGTTTTCCAAAGCCTATGGGGAAAAATCTCTGGACCTGTGCCGCCAGGTATTTTTAGAAGACCACCCGGATGCGGCCGATAAATTGATGATGGCCTCCTTTTTCGGCGGGATGAGCATTGCCTATTCCCAGGTGGGTGCCTGTCATGCCCTGTCTTACGGCCTTTCCTATCTTCTGGGCATCCACCACGGGGTGGGCTGCTGCATCGCCTTTGATGCACTGGAAGA
This sequence comes from Desulfotignum sp., assembly GCA_021737445.1. Classification (GTDB taxonomy): domain Bacteria; phylum Desulfobacterota; class Desulfobacteria; order Desulfobacterales; family Desulfobacteraceae; genus Desulfotignum. The sequence continues at coordinate 23,941 of JAIPDY010000006.1, read as the reverse complement.
GTATTATCCTGACGGCGTCAGAGGATTTCGGTTCATGATGGAAAAAACCGGGGTGGATATCCCCAGACAGGTTACCAAAGACTTGGATGATGCCCAGATGGGTACCATGATCAATGTGGCCCTGGGACTTGCACCCTTGTGGGAAAACTGCCTGGGCAAAGACTGGAAAACCATCATGACACGGGACAAAGCCAGGTCTTTGTTCCTGAAAATGTAAGGCACCCTGACACATGCCCATTGCCATCATACCATCCCGGTACGGCTCCAGCCGCCTGGCAGGAAAACCCCTCATGTCCATTGCCGGCAAACCCATGATCCAGCGGGTATATGAGCAGGCCCAAAAATCATCTGCCGTGACCCAGGTCTGGGTGGCCACAGATGATCCGCGCATTGTCCAGGCAGTGCAGGCATTCGGTGGCAACGCTGTCATGACCTCAGACACCTGCCGGTCCGGAACCGACCGGGTGGCTGAGACTGCCGGTCTGCTCAACCTGGGGCCTAATGACCTTATCATCAATATCCAGGGGGACCAGCCGGTATTTCATCCCGGATCCTTAGATGACCTGATTGCCCCGTTTGACAAAGACACAGATACTATTATGTCCACCCTGGCCTATAAGATCTGTGACCCAAGGGAGATCACCGATCCCAAAGATGTCAAGGTCACCTTTGACACCCATGGGCTGGCCCTGTATTTTTCCCGGGCCCAGATTCCGTTCCCCAGGGACACTGACACCACAGCTGACTATTACAAACATCTGGGATTTTATGCTTATAAAAAATCGTTTCTGGATGTGTTTGTATCTTTGCCCACCGGCCGGTGTGAAGCCGTGGAAAAGCTGGAACAGCTGCGGGCACTTGAACATGGCTATCCCATCCAGGTGGCGGTCACCCAATTTGACTCACCTGAAATCGATCTGCCCGAAGACATCAAGCGGGTGGAGACAACCCTGTCAAAAAGCCCAATTCCATGCGATCTCTCTACAAAATAATACACACCACCTGTCACACCAGCTGGGGTGGACTGGAAAAAAGAATTTTCAACGAAGCGGTCTGGATGGACAAACAGGGCCACCGGATAACCCTTGTGGCACCTGAAAACACACCGCTGTTTCAGCGTGCAAAAGCCCATGGATTCCGTGTTTATGCCATCTCTTTTTCCCGCACGGGACTGATCAGCGATTACAGGGCACTGGTTCGCATTTTTAACAACGAACTGCCTGATATTGTCAATACCCATGGAAATACCGATGCAAAAATTGCACTGCCCGCAGCAAAAAAAGCCGGCATACCCTGCAGAATACTGTCCCGCCATATCAGTGCCCATGTGCGAAACTCCTGGTATAACCGCAGGCTGTATAAATATTTGAGCCATTATGTTTTCACCACAGCTGATTATACCACCCGGTATCTGCAAACCATGTTTAAACTCAAAGGCACACAGATTTTTTCCATCCCCAGCGGCATACTGGCACCTGAAACCCTGATCCCCAGAGATGAGGCCCGAAAGAACCTGGCCATAGAACTGGGATGTGGCCCTGAAACCAGGTTCGTGGGGTTTGTGGGCCGTCTGTCCAGAGACAAGGGGGTGACGACGCTGTTACAGGCATTCAGGCAGATTCAATCCAGAATAAACCACCATCTGGTTCTGGTGGGAAACGGACCCGATGAATACAGAAATCAACTTATGGAGATGGCACAAAAACTGGGCATCTGTGACCGGACCCACTTCATTGGGTTTAAAGATGATGTCTGGCCCTTTTACCGGGCCCTGGACTGCAAAATTCTGGCATCGGAAAACATCAACGGCATTCCCTTTGAAGGGGTACCCCAGGCTTTACTGGAAGCCATGTATTGTTCCTGCCCGGTAATCGGGTCTAAGACCGGCGGAATACCGGATATTATTCAACATGGCATAACAGGGCTGCTCTTTGATCCAAAAGATGCCGCGACGCTGGCAAAATTGTTGGTAGAGACTCTGCACCGGGAAGCGGCCACACTGGAAAGGGTATATACCGCCCGGAAAAAGGTCAGGCAGTTTCACACAATTGATGCCATGGGCCGGGACATCATCCGCATCTACCGGCTCCACCAGATTAAGCTTGGAAAACGATAATATCTCAGAATGGACACCCCCCATGCAATTGCACCCAATTCATGAAACAATCGATACATTGGTTGACCTATCAACATCTTTGGATGGCCACCTCCGAAAAAGAGAGGTTCAGTTTTTGGCGTCATTGCCATTTATTGCGGCCACAGGCAGTATACTGGAAATAGGCAGCTTTAAGGGCAAATCAACGATTATTCTTGCAAAAGCAGCTGCTGCCGCCGGCATGAAACAGATTTTTGCCTGTGACCCACTCTCACTAACCTGTGAAACAGACCCGAAAGATGCCTTCGGAGAAGAACTTCCCAGACTGTTTCATGAAAATTTAAAACAGCACAACGTCCAGGATATTGTCCAATTTTATCAGATTCGGGCCACTGACCTGGCCCGAATCTGGGACAAACCCCTCAAAGCACTCTGGATAGACGGTGATCATACCTATGCTGGGACCATATCTGATATCACCCTGTTTGAACGGCATCTGTCAAAAGGCGGGATTGCCTGTTTTCATGACGTACTTCATGGTTTTGACGGGCCGATCCGGGCTTTTACTGAAAAAATATTGCTGTCTGAGTCCTTTGGAGAATGTGGCTTATGCGGGTCCATCGGCTGGGGACAGTTTCTGGATGGATCATCTGCCACAACAACGCAGTGGGAAAAAAAACTGAGGCTGTACACAAAACTTTCCAGGCTGCTTCCATTTATAATAAAAAAACATACCGGTATTAAAATCAATGAACCTCTGAGAAGATTTTACCGCAGCATGATTCCACACAGCGCCATTGTCCCTGAAGCCTGGATTGAAAAAATGAATGGTTGTCATGATTAGCCTCTCTTCGGATTCACCGAATCCGCCGGCTCCTAAAAAAACAGGGGCGTTTCTGATAATATATCTGGGAAGGCTGCCCCGGTATTTTGATTTTTGGGCACGGTCTTGTGAACCAAACCACACCCATTTTCACTGGTATGTTTACACGGATCAGGCCAAACAAAAAACCATCTTCAATAAAGCGGTTACACTTATTCCCTACAGCTTTGAAACGCTTTGCCATGACCTTAAATCCATATTGAACATCAAAATTCCCCGCCAAAACACCTGGCTTGTATGTGACAGCAGAATTCTTTTGTATGCCATCCGGAAAAATGAAGAACCACTGGACCTTTATGACTTTATCGGATATTCAGACCTGGATGTGGTGTATGGAAAAATCAAAGCATTTCTGCCTGAACACCCGCTTGAATACGCCATGATCAGTGCTGCCGATGAAAGGCCGTGTGGCCCGTTTACCCTTTTCAACCGGCAATATCTGCTGAAAATACTGGCCCATGACCGCATTAAAACATTTTTTGAGGCTGAATACAGGGACAAGCTGGATGAAAACCCGACCCCTGTAAATCTGATATCCCGCTTTACGCCCATTTCAGGAAATACTGCCAAAGACAACATATCATCCAGGCTCAATTTCTCCCATCTGGATGAATCAAAAGATATTGTCACGATTGCACAAAGCCATGCCCCGGTTTTTTGCCGGGCAGATCCTTTGCAACCGACAATGACCCGGTGGTTCAATCATCGAAAAGCGGTTGCATTCTGGAAAAACGGCAGGCTTTCAGTCATGGACAATAAAGGGCTCCGAAAAGAGGGGGCTTTTTTTCATTTTTCAAGATTAAAGAACAGAAAACGGTTTCAGATCGATCCTGATGTACTGAAATCAGACCATTGGGGGGTATACAAGTACGGATTTATAAATCAGCGCTCATGTTTTACCAAACTGAAAATGCTGCTGACGCTTTTATATTAAATGCTATTGGCTGCCGGCATCCTGCCCGTCTTTTTCCCGGACTTCGGGGCAGTTGTCCAGAAAAGATGCCAACTTGTTTTTTTTCAGATGGAACTTGGCGTATTTGTAAAAAGTGCCTTCAAAATTGGCAAATGCAATGATGAATCCTGCCCACCCGTCCAGAAATCCAAGTTTGAGTATATACAGGGAAAAAGCAGCCCAGAATCCATGAAAGACAGCTGTCCACATACCGGATTTTTTCTGGCTGCCACACAGTTTTTCAGCCCCCAGGGTAGAATAGCGGTTTGCCTTGTGAACAATCTCTTCCAGGTTTTTAAAAGGGATCTGGTAAATAAATGATCCCAAAATGCCGCATTTTTTCTGGCTGAGCACCTCATACCGCTCGTGAACCGCATCGTTCTCAAATCTTAAAATGCCCTTTCGAAACAGCTGGGGTTGGCGGAAATCCGGGTAGTACCCGCCATGGCGGATCCATTTTCCCATGAAATAGTTTCGCCGGGGCACATAATAGGCATCCCGGCTGCCCGGATCAGTGATGATCCTGCAGATCTCCTCTCTGGCTGCCCGGGTGCAGCGCTCATCCGCATCCAGGCTGAATATCCAGGAATGGGTGCAGGCTGCCATGGCCCGGTTTCGCAGTTCCCCGAATCCGGAAAACGGAATCTGCACAACCCGGGCACCCAGAGATTTGGCAACCGCTGCAGTATTATCTGTGCTGAAAGAATCAGCAACAATTATTTCATCTGCCCATGCCACACTTGTGACTGCGTCTCTTATCTTATCTTCTTCATTAAATGCAATAATATATACTGATAATTTCGTCATGATGGCCTTTTTGTTTTATTTTTCAGCCCGTTTTGGCACACATATAGATCAGATGCCATGGCCTGTTCCAGCAGCTTGTCATTATGATCCAGGCTGATCCTGGAATTTTCCCTGTGCCACAGGTGATAACAGATCGCTTTAAATGGATTTTCTTTTCTCATCAATCCATATTTATACAAACGAACCACAATTTCCTGATCTTCCCGCCCCCACCCGTTAAATGACTCATTGTATCCATTGACCGCCATAAGATCCTGTTTAAAAAACCCCATATTGCATCCGCGGACACCGGAAAGCCTTCCGGTTGAACAGGACGGAAAAAAAGGGATGCGCAAAACATGGTGCGAATTGGAAATATTCAGGCAGAACACATGATACAGCCGCCTTATGATTGAATCGATATCCTTAAAATCAAACTGATTTTCCACCTTTTGTTTTACCAGCACCCTTTTTCCCTGGAAAAAAAACCCTTTCCGGGCCAGTGCCTGATGATCTTCAACAAAATGTTTTTCCGGAATACAATCTCCATCCAGAAAAACCAGATAATCTGCTCTGGATGCCAGTATGGCCTTGTTTCGTATCCTGGCAAGCCGAAACCCCTTATCCTCCTGCCAGACATGGTAAAACTTGGGATACTGCCGTTTTTTAAACGCGGCCAGCACTTTTCTGGTTTCATCACCTGACCCGTCATCTGCCACCAGGATTTCATCCGGCAGCCGGGTCTGGGCATACAGGGCTGTCAGCACTTTTTCAAGAGCCAGTGGACGATTATAGGTGGTAACGATCACAGAGATTTTCATGCCAGCCCCATTTTCTGCTCAATCATATCATAGACCATATCTACCCCAATATTTTCCATGCACCGGAACCCATGCCGGGTGCAGGGATGCCTGGCATAACAAGGAGAACATGGCAGATCCAGTTGAATCACTGTGTGAATCTTCCCATAGGGGCCGGTGCGCACCGGATTGGCCGGGCCGAAAACGGCAAACACCGGAACATCCAGAGCAGCCGCCAGGTGCATGGGACCGGTATCGTTGCACACAAAAAAAACAGCCCGGTCTATCACCGGCACAAGATCCTTGAGCCCGGTCTGTCCGGCGATGGAGATGGCTTTTCCGTGGGAATGGGCCACCACCTTGTCTGCAATGGCCGCCTCAGCGGCCGAAGCAATGATCACGCTTTTCATGGGCAGACGGGATGCCAGTTCTCCAAATTTTTTTGCCTGCCACTGGTTGGCCGGTTTGCCGGCAGACGGGGCCATGACCGCATATTTTTCAGGTAATCTCTTCAAAATATCGGGTGTTTGCTCATAAGGTGCAAAAGGATAAACGATCTGGTCCACCTGACACCCCATGAACTTTGCAATTTCAAGATACCGGTCAATGGCATGAATGGTCATGCTGCCAGAAATTTTATGGGTATAAAAAAACGGGCTGCCTTCATCAGATTCCCTAAATCCCAGTTTGACACGGGCACAGGAAAACCAGGTGATCACCCCGGACCTGAACAGGCCTGACAGATCAATGGCTACATCATATCCCGCCTGGCACAGATCTTTTTTAAGATCCATGATTTCCCGGATAGTGTATACCAGGCGGTTGATTTTCTTCCACTGATCTTTCTTAATCACCCACAGGGTATGGATCATGGGATGTCCCTCCAGAAAGGTATGCAGGCCTTTTGCCACCACCCAGTCCACCCGGGCATGGGGAAACTGTTGCTTTATGGCATGAAGAAAGGGCAGCGAATGGATGATATCTCCCAGGGCACTGGGTTTTACAATGAGAATTTTTTGAACAGATGTAAACAGCTTTTTTCTCCAGGATAAAGTTACGTATGCACACCAGTGCCCAGGATATTACAGCAGGTGTCAAACACCTTGTCAACCGTGATGCGATCCATGCAGGCGTGATCAGTGGGACATTCATCCTTCAGGCAGGGGCTGCATGAGACCGGCACCCTTATCACGGTGCTGACAGGGCTGTCCGGGGCAGTGGCCAGAGGATCTGTCGATCCGATCACGGCCACCTGCCTGGTGTTGAGAGCGACTGCCGCATGCATGAGTCCGGAATCATTGGTAACAAACAGATCACAGCTTTGTATAAGGGCAAACGCCTGGCCCAGGGTGGTGGTGCCTGCCATATTGATGCAGCACCCCTGAGCCATGGAGGCGATCTCTTCTCCCAGGCCATGATCAGCCGGGCTGCCAAAGATCATAATCCGGGTATCATATTTTTCTGCCAGACGTCTGCAAAGTGCGGCATACCGGTCCGGAAACCAGCGTTTGGCAGTACCGCCGGTGGCACCGGGATTAATCCCCAGAACCCGGCCCGAAGTACCGGCATATGTTTGTGATACCAGTTGACCGGCAAAAACCTGATCAGTCTTTGAAATAAACAGGTCCATGTGCCGGCCGTCGGTTTCCAGTCCGGCACCGGTGAGAATCCCCAGGTAATAATCGATGAGGTGCTGTTTTTTGAGCGCCGGGTCCAGGCGGATAGAGGGGTTGAGCAGCAGGGTTCTGGCATCGGTGTTATATCCCACCCGCAGCGGCACCCCTGCCAGAAATGCCAGCAGAGCTGCCTCAAAAGCGTTCTGCATGAGAATGGCCAGGTCAAATTTCCGGTGCCGGATCTCTTTTGCCAGGCGCAGGGTGCCCACACCCATTTTATGGCGGCCCGTATTTTCATACACCATGATTTCATCCACATGGGGGTTGTTGTCATACACAGCAGTCACCCAGGGTTTGGCCAGCACGGTGATGGTTGATCCGGGATAATTTTTGCGCACCCCCCGGATCACCGGGGTGGTCATGATGGCATCCCCCACCCAGTTGGCAGCCCGGATCAGAATCCTGCGGCATGATGTGTCAGGTAAAATATTTTTCATGGTATCAGGATCTGGGCCACAGGCACCATGGCTTGGTCTTCCACCGGTTGTGCACCCAGAAATACTGGTCCGGGCATTTGCGCACCATGGTTTCCACTGCTGTGGTAAAATTCTGGGTATTGGTCTCAATATCCTTGATATCATCACCTGTGATTACCAGAGGGATTTCAGGCAAAAATTCAATATGATAGTTCCGGCCATGACGGATGGTATACATGGGCACCACAGAAGCTTTTGTTTTCATGACCAGCTTGGCCAGGCCGCTGTTGGTGCAGGCCGGCCGGCCGAAAAATTTGACAAACACGCCTTTATACCAGTCCACGTTCTGATCCAGAAGCGTTCCCACCACCCCGCCCTGCCTTAGAATATGTTCCAGTGTCCGGGAAGCCCCCCGCATGGGTATCATGGTCACCCCAAATCGCTGCCGCAGATTCCGCATCAGCTTTTCCAGGGGGACAAAATCCAGTTTCCGGTAAATGGCATATCCTTTCAGCCCGGTCCCTTCAATGGCCGGGATCAGCATTTCAAAGTTGCCCATATGACAGGTGACCACCAGCACGCCTTTTGCTCTGGCATGGGCGGCATGCAGATGCGCAAGTCCCCGGACGGTGAAGTGGGATAACAGCTGTGCCCTGGAAAGCGGGCAGGACCAGGCGACTTCAAACACGATCCCCACAATATTCACAAACACCTGGCGGGCGGTTCGGTCTATTTTCTCATCCGGCCACCTGCTGCCAAAGGCATGGGTCAGATTTTGAAGGGTGATGTCCCGGTGACGTTTGTCCACCTTAAACCATAACCACCCCAGCGCCCTGGCAAAAATTTTTGCCAGGGGTACAGGTATCTTTCCCACAAAAAAAACCACCCGCTTTAACAGCCGGTATACCTGTTCATCTGTCATCTGCTCAACTGTATTTCATGGCTGCAAACCGCGTTTTGATAAAGCGGCAAAAGCCTGGTTCATCGTCAAATATCACCTGAACTCCCACAACTGCCAGGTTCAAAGGCCAGGTGATCTGTGTATCCAGCTTGCCCCAGTCCTTCTGGGTGGTTACAAGCATTTGGGCCTTTACCGCTCCGGCCCGGTCTTGAATCAGCTGAATGTCAGATCTCTTATACCGGTAATGGTCTTCAAATTCAAGGTGGTCCAGAACATTTCCCCCCAGATCCCGGATGGTGCGAAAAAAAGCCTGGTTATCGGCAATGCCTGAAAACAGAACCACGGAAGCCTCCTTGAGTACCCCCAGATCCGGCACCCGCTCATGATTGCCACACAAGCCGCTGTCCTGATTTTTTTTTTGATGCCCGGCCGGATAAAAAGCAGCCAGAAACGGTTGATGAAAGGTATAGAACACAGGTATGCCAGGTGCGATACAGGAAACCGGATGAGGTTGTCCTGACCGTTTTTCCGGACACCGGGTAAGGATTACAGCATGGGCCCGGGCAAGGGCTCGGGCAGCGGGCTCCCGAAGCCTTCCTGCCGGCAGGATCCGGCCATTGCCAAAAGGCTGGTCATGGTCCATGAGCACCAGGTCCAGATTCCGTTTCAACTGAATATGCTGGAATCCGTCGTCCAGCACAACCACATCCGGTGCCAGCCGGTCCACTGCCATGCACCCGGCCTGGTACCTGTTTTTTCCCACCACCACGGGAAACCTTTTCAACCTGGCCATCATATGGGGTTCATCCCCGGCCTGGTGTGCATCCAGAAGCAACTGTTTTCCATTGCCCACAACCGCGGCCCTTTTTTCAAAACTCCCTTTGTATCCCCGGCTGATCACCGCCGGTTTTTTCCCCAGCCTGATCAGAAGATCTGCCAGATAAATGGTCATGGGGGTTTTGCCGGTACCGCCTGCCGTGATATTGCCCACAGATATCACCGGACAGGGCAGTTGTTTTTTTGGGATACAGCCCGATTTATACAACCGGTGCCAAAGGACCACACAAAAGCTGTAAACATGGGATACTGCCACCAGCAGGGTTTCAAAAGACAAGGGGGTCGGACGGCAGGGACGCCCTGATATCCGGATAATTTTTTTTTCCAGGGCCTTAAACATTGATCTCCTCCAGTCCCGGGTGTGCCAGACGTTCCAGGGTGCGGTTCACAGCCCCGGCATTTTGTTCAAACACGGCAAATGCCCGGTTTCCCATATCTGTAGCCTGATCCGGCCGGGTCAACAGGTTTTCAAGGGCCCGGGCAAGCGTGTCCTCATTAGTTATCCGGCAGGCCGCGTTATGGGCCAGCAACAAAGAGACAACCCCTGAAAAATCATCCATATGGGGACCAAACAATACCGGTTTTTTGAACATGGCCGGTTCCAGAGGGTTGTGGCCGCCGCAGGGCACCAGTGATCCGCCGATGAAGGCTGCATCGCACACCGCATAAGCGGTTGCCAGGACTCCGAGACAATCCATGAGCATCACCTGTGCATTTTCAGGGTGATTGCGGGTCTGTGAGAGCAAAGTCGCAGAACAGCCAAGACCTGCCAGCTCTTTTGCCACATGCCTGCACCGGGCCGGATCCCTGGGAGCGATCATAAGCTTCAGCCCGGGAACCTTTTGCCGCACCTTCCGGAAAACAGACAACAGCATGATCTCTTCTTCCGGATGAGTGGACCCTGCCAGCCAGAGCCTGTCGTTTTCAAAAATTTTGAACCAGTGCTTCAGGCTGGCCTGCTGTTTTTTGTCCACCTGTTTCAGGGGCTGGTCAAATTTGATATTGCCGGCCAGAATCAGGCGGTCTTTTTGCACTCCCAGGGCGTTAAACCGTTCCAGATCCTGGCGGGTCTGAACCAGCACATGGGTCAATCCGGAAAAAAACAAAGCAGCCAGAGGTCCCAGCCGGCGGTACCGGTTAAAGGATTTTTTTGAAAGCCGCGCATTGGCCAGGACCACAGGAATATTGTTCTCAACCATGCTGTGGAGAAATCCCGGCCACAGGTCAGTTTCCACCAGACAGACAAGATCCGGTTCGATCAGGCGCCTGATCTTTGCAACAGCCCAGGGCAGGTCAAAGGGGAAATAGGCGATCTGGGACACCAGGGGGGGGGCTGACCCGCAAAAAAGGGTCTGTGCCGTGTCAAATCCTGTCCGGGTTGAGGCGGTGAAAATGATCTCTGTTTTTGGATACCGGTTTTTAACCCCTGTGACCAGAGGCAGGGAAGACTTCACCTCTCCCACAGACAGCGCATGGATCCAGATCCGTTTTTGAGAACCGCGTTTTCTTTTTATGCCGGTATGGATTCCCATACGCTGCAGCAGATTGGCCCGCCTTTTTTCCGATATCAGCCAGACAAACGGCAGCATCGGCAAAACCAGGATAAATCCCAAAAACACCAGAATATGATAAAACAATATCATGTCCGATTATTCCGTGTAGATCAAAAAAATAAACCCGGCACATAAGAAAAACAGATTGGCCACCCATGGGGCGACCATGGCCGGCAGCACCCCGGCATACCCCAGTGACAGGCAGATGCCATACATGACCCAGTAAAAAAAGGCGATCACAACTCCCAGACCGATGGCAGCCGGCAGGTTGACTTTGGTAAAACTGCGCATGCCTGCGGCAGCGCCGGTCAGGGCCATGATGACACAGATAAAGGGGAATGCGATTTTTCCATGCATATCCACCTGATAGAAGGTGGCATCATATCCTTCGTTTCGAACTTTGTCCACATAGGCCTTGAGTTCAAAAAAACCCATTTCATCGGATTTTTTGACCAGCTGACCCAGATCCTGTGGCACCAGGCCCAGATCCACCAGTTTCATATCTGAAAGTGTGACGTCATAATCAGCGGTGTCCGGATTATAGGTCTGCTCCACCACATCCTCCAACAGCCACAGGTCCAGCTCATACCTGCCATGGCGGGCATCTATGCGCGATGCAAGGGTAAATTCATCATCCATGGTGGTGGCGCTGACACCTGACACGGTCTGGTGGACCGGATCAAAAAAACGAATGTTTACCAGGGTGTTGCCGGATTTTATCCAGATATCATTGCGGTTCTGGGACACCTGGTTCTGCTTTCGGATGTCATACTGACGGATATGGTTGGCTTTTGACATGGACAGCGGCACCAGGGACTCTCCCAAAAAAAACATCAGGCCGGCCAGCAGGATACTGACAAAAAATGCAGGCTTGACCAGGAAATAGACGGAAATTCCCGAAGATTTTACAGCAGTGAGTTCATTATTTCTGTTCATAACCCCAAACACGGTAATGGTGGCCAGCAGGATGGCGGCCGGGGTCAGCTGAACAAACATGAACGGCAGTTTAAGCACCACATACCAGAAGGCATGAACCAGTGAGATACTGGATTCCAGAAATTTATCCATGCGGGACAGATAGTCAATGACCACAAACAGCACCAGAATCAGGGCCTGAATCACACCGAAAAACTTGACAAATTCCTTGAGCCAGTATCTATGCAGGCAGGTCATGGCGTATCAGTTTCATGAATTGGCGTTGGATCCAGGCACCCGCTTTTAAGATCTTCAGCGGCATTTTTACCGGATTTTCCCGGGCATTGCGTTTGAGCAGATACATCCCGGCTCCGCCCATGACCAGGTTGGGAAGCCACATGCCTAAGACAGGCGGAAAATATCCGGTTTCTCCGGCTGACCACCCGGCGGCCAGAAAAAAATAATAAACCAGCAGAAAAAACACCCCCATTCCCAATCCGGAAGACCGGCCGGCAGACAGGGACTGGACCCCAAGTGGAAAGGCCAGAAGCCCCATGAAAAGGCAGGCAAACGGCACGGAAAATTTTTCATGCAGCACCATTTTTGCCTCGCTCATTTTAACTTTATCCGAAGTGCCGGTGCGGATGAACCGGACCAGATCCACAAGGCTGTATTCATCCAGATCCTTGTGAACACCTCCTTCTCCCCCTTTTTGCTGCATCTCAGCCAGGTCAATATTGATGTCATAGTGACCGAAATTAATGGTGGAAACGGTTTTTTTTTCCACATCCACCTGGTTGATCATGCCGTTATACAGGCGGATGGTATACACATTGTCATTTTGTGAACGGATCAACCTGCCTTCCGGGGCCATGGATATCCGGGTTGTGCCTTTGACGGTGCGGTCTTCTATGAACACATCGGTTAAGTCCTTTGTCTTCATGTCCACATGGGATACATAGATCATGATATCTTTGAGCTGGGAATTAAACTGACGTTCCTGAAGGGCCAGATCAATACTGGAACGGGCCATCTCAAGGGTTTTTTGTTTAATGGACAGCTTGCCCCAGGAAACACCGAAAAGGGTAATCAGCAGAGCCAGCAGGGTTCCCAGAAAACAAAACACCAGCACCGGCGGCAGCAGCCGGTACAGGGACAGGCCGGCACCTTTTAACGCCACAATTTCGTTTTCACCGGACATGCGCAAGAAAGTGAGCAGCACAGCCACCATCACGGACATGGGAATGGTGAACTCCAGAAACCGGGGCAGGGTATAGATGATCATCATGAAGACAGCTGCCATATCGGCATTGTAATTCACCACCATGTTGGTGATCTCCGGTATCCTGGTCATGAGAAAAACAAAAGTCAAAAAAAACAGGCTGATACCAAAAGGGGGGAAAAATTCCCTGAAGATATATCGGTTTATGATGTTTGCTGGTATCATTTTTTGGTGAAAAATATAAGCTTGCGTCCAAAGTGTCAAGGCAAGAAGAACAATCCTGATTTTCAAACCCTGTGTTTTATGGTATTAAACTGATCATGAACTGCATCATCTTTTCCGGGGGGACCCTGAACCCGGCCCGATCCCGGGCCTGGAACCGGCGCCTTGATACCCTGCTGAAAACCGCAGACCTGATCATTGCCGCAGACAGCGGTGCCGGCCACCTGCATAAAATAGGATACCTGCCCCACATCATCATCGGGGATCTGGATTCCATTGACACCCATACCCTGGCGTTTTTCAAAAAAAAAGGGGTCCGGGTCTGTTCACATCCTTCCCGAAAAAACCAGACCGACACTGAATTGTGCATGTCCTGTGCACTTGAACAGGGAGCGGATCAGATCACTTTTCTGGCAGCCACCGGCACCAGACTCGATCACACCCTGGCCAATATTCTGCTGCTGGCAAAACTGGCAGATACCGGCATTTCAGCCAGAGTGCTGGATGCCCATAACGAACTGTTTCTGGTTAAGGACCGGTTGGAGCTGACAGGGACTCCAGGGGATCTGATCTCTTTGATCCCGGTATCACAAAGGGTTGAAGGGGTAACAATCCAGGGAGTCGGCTATCCGCTCAGTAACCACACCCTTGTCATGGGCAGCACCCTTGGCATCAGTAACTATTTTACACAAAAAAAAGCGGTGATAACCATATGTTCAGGTATGCTTATTGTTGCAAGATCCATGGATTGAACCACAGCAAAAAAAAAGGTGCCCCCTTATCCAGGGACACCTTTTTTAAAACTGCATCTGGTTATCAGTCACCGCAGGATCCGCCTGAGCCGCAACTGCCGCATCCGGATGCGCCCAGATCCATATTGGAATCCAGGTGGAATCCCATTCCGGTAAAGTCAATTTTAATACGTTCCGCTTTTTCCATGAATTCTTTGTCCACAACAAATTTGTGGCCTTTCACGTCAAAACTGTCATCCGTGTTTTTAGGCTCATCCAGAGCCATGGCAAGGGAAGGTCCGCCTCAGCCGCCGGAATTTAAAAAAATGCGGATAGGGGTGGGTTCCTTCCCCTGGAAATAGTCGTCGATCTGCGTTTTGGCAGGATCAGTCAGTTCAATCATTTGTAAACTCTCCTTATGGTTTATTCGATTCAGGAAATGCCAGCCTGAACAATCTATATTTTAACCATGGCTGTGCTGCCTGTCAATGTCACAGGGTTTGTTTTTCCCAATTTGCTTAAAAATCTCAGATCCGGGTTTTTGCAAATACCCTTGCAAATTATAAAAAAATTTGCCAAAAATGCCAGACAGGATATATCACATAGCCAAAACCGAAAACAGCCAGATTATAATCTTAAACATCCCAGCCAAGGATTTGCAATGAAAATAGTTGTAACCGGTGGTGCCGGATATATCGGCAGCCATACCTGTGTGGAACTTTTAACCCGGGGCCATGAGGTTGTGGTGGTGGATAATCTGTCCAACAGCGCAAAAGAATCAATAAACCGGGTGGAAAAAATCACAGGGAAATCAATGGATTTTTTCAAGGCAGATCTTTTGGACAAAAACGCCATCTGCCAGATCCTTTCCCGGTGCCGCGCAGATGCAGTGATCCACTTTGCCGGGCTCAAGGCGGTGGGAGAATCCATGACCATGCCTTTGACCTATTTTCACAACAATATCACCGGCACCTTGAACCTGTTGTCTGCCATGGCCCGGGCAGGGGTAAAAAAAATGGTATTTTCATCTTCTGCAACCGTGTATGGCGATCCTGCCACGCTTCCCATTACTGAAAATTTCCCATTGTCCGCCACCAATCCCTATGGCAGAACCAAACTGATGATCGAACAG
Source organism: Desulfotignum sp. (assembly GCA_021737445.1). Taxonomy (GTDB): domain Bacteria; phylum Desulfobacterota; class Desulfobacteria; order Desulfobacterales; family Desulfobacteraceae; genus Desulfotignum. The sequence continues at coordinate 8,820 of JAIPDY010000006.1, read as the reverse complement.
ATCCTCCAGGATCTTTTTAGGTCTGATCCACAATGGCATATTGCCCTGCTGCGGTATTTCAACCCGGTGGGCGCCCATGCCAGCGGTCTGATCGGAGAAGATCCCCGGGGCACTCCCAACAACCTGGTGCCCTATATATCCCGGGTGGCCATTGGTCTACTGGACCGGGTCCAGGTATTTGGCAATGATTATGATACCCCGGACGGCACCGGGATCCGGGATTTCATCCATGTCACCGACCTGGCCTGCGGCCATACCAGGGTTCTTTCGAAAATTTTCTCCAGCCCCGGTCTTGTCATTTACAATCTGGGCACCGGCAGAGGATTTTCCGTCCTTGAAATGATCCAGGGATTTGAACGGGCCTGCGGCTGCACTATCCCTTACGAAATTGTTCCCAGAAGGCCCGGAGATATTGCCGCATGCTGGGCAGATCCTTCCAGGGCAAAAAAGGAACTGGGATGGGAGGCGGTCCGAACCCTGGATGATATGTGCAGGGACACCTGGAACTGGCAGAAAAAAAACCCCCATGGCTATGCCAGGCTGTAACGCTGCCTTTAAAGACGGCAGACCGGTGGCCATCGGGGCACGCCTGAAGCATTGTCCCCGGATAGATACCCTGGGATTCCGCCCCAATTTTTTTGACTACAGCATCCAGGAACGGCAGGCCCTGTTATCAGCCCGGCGGATTTTATACCCCACCGCCTTTTATGCCGGCCTGTTCAACACCATGGGAAAACCGACCTTTCCCAGTTTCCACACCTATACCTTTGCCATGGATAAAATCCGGCAGACCGCCATGTTCCAGATGTTGGGCATTCCCCACCCGGACACCCGGGTATTTTACGGCCCCCGCCAGAAAAAAAAGATCCTGAAACAGTTTTCTTTTCCATTTATCGCCAAGATTCCAAGGGGATCAGCCAGGGGACAGGGGGTTTTTCTGATCAAAAATCAGACAGATCTGTCAGAATATCTGGCAAAAAAAAATCCGGCCTATATCCAGGAATACCTGCCGGCTGACCGGGACATGCGCATCATTGTCATCGGAAAAAAAGTGGCCCTGGCCTATTGGCGGATTGCCTGCAAAAACCAATTTAAAACCAACCTGTCCCAGGGCGGGACCATCTGTTTTGATCCTTTGCCTGAAGCTGCCCTGGATCTGGCTCTTTTGACCGCTAAAAAATGCACCTGGGATGATGTGGGCATTGATATTGTGATGAGCAACGGCCGGTTTCTGGTGCTGGAGGGCAACATGAAATACGGCACCAAAGGATTTCAAAAAGCGGGAATCAACTATAAACAGCTTTTGTGCGACATGATCCTCAACAATGAGGTGTAGGACAAAAAAAGACAGGCACTTTACTGCCCGGCAGATCCGGCCTGTTACAGCAGGCCTGCATCTGATTCATCTGCCTCCCATTCAGAAAGATATTTATGAATGGCAGCATATTTTGAACTGCCCCGGGGTTTTAACAGAACATATCCCATTGTCTCCAGATGGTTTTCCAAAAGCGTAAAAAAAGCTGCCGTCACCTGCTGTTTTTCATCCTTTAGGCCGGGTGCGGCGCTGATGCTGTCTGTCACCACCCGGGTCAGATGTCCGTCGGGAATAAAAAAATCAGACCTCATATGGTTCCATTCCCGGGGAAAATGGCTGATTTTCCAGGAAATCAGGTTGTCAGGACGCAGGATGTCCGGGTTGTCCGGGTTGAACCCCGTCCTTAAAAATGCCATTTTTTTCCGGTTGAACCCCATTAACTCCTTTAGCACATCCCTGGCAGTGTGACCGAAAATCCACTCTTCAGGTTCCAGGAGCACAGGTGGAAATTCAGCGCTGGTCAATGCAAATGCAAAGGGCCCGGCTTCTTTCCAGAAACGCTTGAAATCCGATGCATGGGGCAGTATCTGTCTGAATATCTGCATGCCTGACTTTCCTTTTTTTACATTTTGTTTACCGGTTATAAAACAGATGGCAGACAGGTTCAAGAAAAACAAAAAAATGGTTACACGCATATTTTTCTTGACCGGTTACCGACATTCTGTTAACCATATTTCTCTATTATGGTTAACCAGATACAAAACATGCGCCAGAAGATCCTGGCTGCTCTGTACAAAGAAAATGGCGGCACGGTTTCCGGCGTACAGCTCAGTGGTATAACCGGCATCTCCCGGGTGGCGGTATGGAAACATATCAATGCCCTGAAAAAAGAGGGATTCAAAATTGAACCCTGCCCCAAAGGGTATTTTCTGCCTGACCCGGATGACCTGCTTTTGCCTTTCTGCTTTGACAGACCTTTATCCGACCGGATTTTTTATTTTCCACAGGTTGCCACCACCATGGACAAGGCCAGGGAACTGGCCAGACAGGGTGTGCCGCACTTAAGCTGTGTGGTGGCGGAACACCAGACCCATGGCAGAGGACGTCTCAACCGGATATGGGAATCCGGACCAGGGGGGTTGTGGTTCACCCTGATTCTGGTTCCGGATACCCCTCCGCCTCTGGCATATCTGTACAATTTTGCCGCATCCCTGAGCCTGTCTTTGACCCTTGAGACACTTTTTGGCCGGGATGTCCGGGTCAAATGGCCCAATGACCTGCTTTTGAACGGCAAAAAACTTGTGGGGCTGCTGTCTGAAATTGAAACCCAGGCAGACATGATCCGGTTTCTGTTGGTGGGTATCGGTATCAATGTCAACAACACCCCGGCATCGGATTCATTTGCGGCCATATCACTTCAACAGGCCCTGGGCCGGCCGGTATCCAGAAAAAAAATCCTGGTTGAATTTCTCAGACAGTTTACTGCTTTGACCCGTGATATGGATCCGGCAGCCATCATGGGGGCATGGAAAAAACGCACCGCCACCATCGGGGCCAGGGTGAGGGTGGAAACCCGACACAAGACCGTTGAGGGCATGGCCATGGATGTGGATGATACCGGCACCCTGATGGTGAAAGATGATAACCGGCAGATCCATAAAATTATTTATGGCGACTGCTTTCATGCATAAAAGGAAACATATGATCTCCCAGACCGATACATTGCGGCCCATGGTATACACCTCCCTTTTTGTGGCCCTCATAACTGTGGGTGCGTTTATCACTATACCCATCGGGCCGGTACCCATTGTACTCCAGAATATGTTTGTTCTGCTGGCCGGGCTGATACTGGGACCGGCCCGGGGGACTGCCTGTGTGGCGGTATATCTTTTGGTGGGTCTGGCAGGGCTCCCGGTGTTTGCCGGCGGCACCTCAGGCATCGGCAAATTGTTGGGCCCCACCGGCGGATATCTTCTGGGATACCTGCCTGCGGTTCTGGTCACCGGGGTTTTGTCCAAAACCCTGGGGAAAAAGCCTGCCGGAGATATCCTGGCCATGGCTGCAGGGTCTGTGGTTGTTTATGCGGCCGGTGTGCCATGGCTGAAAATTGCGTTTTCCATGTCCTGGGGAAAGGCGGTATCCGCCGGCATGCTGCCGTTTCTTTTGGGCGATGCCGTCAAAATCGCGGCAGCTGCTGTCATCGCAAAAAAAATCCGGCCTCTGGTCAAACTATAGCCTGCCATGCCCCGGCCCCTTCTGGAAATAGATCATCTGACCCATGAATTTACTGCCGGCTCCGGTATTTATGATATCTGCCTGCGTGTGTTCCCCGGAGAGTTCATTTTGCTGGCAGGTCCCAACGGGTCCGGGAAAACCACTTTGATCCGGCACCTCAATGCCCTTGTCAGGCCTTCATCCGGAGAGGTAAGGCTGCACGGCCGCCCGGTAACATCAGATATTGTTTTTGCCAGGAAAACCATCGGCATGGTGTTCCAGGATGCGGACACCCAGATTGTGGGGGACACGGTATTTGATGAGGTGGCGTTCGGACCCGAAAACCTGAAAATCCCCCGCCCCCTGATCCGGGAAAAGGTCACCCAGACCCTGGCACGGATGGATCTGTCCCATCTTGCGGACCGGAATCCCGCCACCCTGTCCGGCGGGGAAAAACGCAGGCTGACCATTGCCGGTATCCTGGTCATGGACCCGGAAATCATCGTGCTGGATGAACCGTTTGCCAACCTGGATTATCCGTCATCCAAAGCATTGGTTGGCATCATCTCTGAATTGAACCAGGAGGGCCAGACCATTATCATGGCCACCCATGAGGTGGAGGATGTGATCACCTGTGCCACCCGGATCATCATCATGGACAGCAAGGGCCGCCTGTCAAGGGACGGACGGCCTGAAGATCTGCTGGGTCATCTGGCAGCCTGTGGTGTAAAAGAACCCTGTTTTTCCCGCATGGGATATAAAAAACCGCCATGGCAAACCTGACCCTGTTTACCTTTTGCGCCGGGACCACAACCCTGCACCGCCTGGATGTCCGGCACAAGACCGCGCTGGTCTGCATGGTAAGCCTGGCCCTTTTCACATCCGGATTTGCCGGATGTCTGGCCTGCTTTCTGGTGCTGTCTTTGCTGACCCGGACCATCGGCATCTCTTTGCCGCAGCTTCTGGGCCAGTTAAAATGGTTCATTTTGCTGCTGGGCATCATGTTTGCGGCCAGGGCCCTGACCATCCCCGGAGATCCTGTTTTTTCCTTTTCCGGCATTGTTGCCACAAAAGAGGGCCTGGCCCAGGGGGCACTGGTGGCCATGCGTTTTTTTCTGGTCATGATGACCGGTCTGCTGTTTTCCGCCACCACCCGTCCGGCAGACCTGAAAAGTGCGGCCCAGTGGTTTTTAAAACCTGTTCCTTTTGTGCCGGAAAAGCAGGTGGCAATCATGATCAGCCTGTTTCTGCGATTTTTACCCCTGATACTGAGCCAGGCTGGGCAAACAGCAGATGCAGTGAACGCCCGGTGCGGCAACCTGCATAAAAACCCCATCCGCAGAATCCGCTGCCAGACCCTGCCGGTACTGAAAAAAACCTTTATGGCCGCCGACCGGCTCTGCCTGGCAATGGATGCCAGGTGCTACTCAGAAGACAGAACCGATCTTGAATTTGAAACCGGCGGCAGAAACACACTTTCCATGGCAGCCGGAACCGGTCTGTGCCTGCTTATGGTGGGCCTGTCCCACAGCTCTTTTTTCAAAATGATATTTTGGTAACAACACAAATTTGTGGTTGATCTGGCATAAGATTTATTGTACAGTTTCTGACACGATAAATCTTCATTACTTTTATGAATGACCTGTTTTAATAATATGGACATTCTAAAAGGAGGGATATATATGCCAAAGCCCGAGGATCCGGTTTCAGGGCCGTCCGTGTTTGACCTGCGGGGAAGACAGTCTGTCAGGGCAACCTTTAAACTGTCCCAGAAAGCCATTGATGCCATCGGTCTGGTGGCGGTTCACATGGGTATCAAACAAAAATCGCTGTTTGACCACATCATCGAAGATATGAGCCATATGGAAAAACTGGCCCGGTCCATCCGGATCAGGCAGTTTGAAAAACTTCCCAGACGTCAGAAAACCTTTGTCATGAGCCGCAGAACCATTGATGCGTTAAGCGCTGTTTCCCAGGCCCATGACATGCCCAGAGACGCCCTTGTGGAATATGCGGTGCAAAAACTGGAATCGGTGATTCAAAGTGAAAAAATACGCCATGCCCAGCGCAAGAAGCTGGCTGCCGAGATCATGGCCCACTTTGAAAAAGGCGAGCAGCTTTACCGGTCTGTGGCCGGCACTCTGGGAAAAGATGATCCGTTCTGCCGTCACCTGGGAAAAGCGGTTCACGCAGCCCGGAAGACAGCTGAGGATCTCCAGGCGTTTTTAAAGAAAAGCCAGGTTCTGGAAGACTTTTAACCTAAGGAGGCGCAATTGATAGAAATTCAAGACCTGACCAAATACTACAATGACTTTTGCGCAGTGGATCATGTCACACTGTCGGTCCGGCCCGGAGAAATCCTGGGATTGCTGGGACCCAACGGTGCGGGAAAAACGACTGCCCTGCGAATGCTCACCGGGTATTTCAGACCCACATCCGGCCGGATTTCGGTAAAAGATCTTCACATGCCCCAGGATACGCTGAAAATCAAGTCCCTGATCGGATATCTGCCTGAATCCGCCCCGTTATACCACAATATGCTGGTTTATGATTACCTGACCTATGTGGCAGAACTCAAAGGCCTTGCCAATAAAAATCAACAGCAGGAACGGTTCAAGGCCCTGTCTGATCTGTGCGGCCTGTCAGGTATCATGCACAAACCCATTGCCACCCTGTCCAAGGGACTCAAACAGCGGGTGGGGCTTGCCCATGCCATGATGACAGACCCGGAAATTCTGATTCTGGACGAACCCACCTCCGGGCTGGATCCGAACCAGATCGCTGAAATCCGGGACATTATCCGAAATATCGGCAAAGAAAAAACGATTGTATTTTCCACCCACATTCTCAGTGAGGCAGAAGCCACCTGCGACCGCATCGTGATCATCAACAAAGGCAAGGTGGTGGCGGATGACACCACCGCCAGTCTCAAAAAAGGCGCACTGCACGACAGCTTTATCCGGCTGACCCTGAAAGGGCCTGATCCACAAAAAGCACAGGATTTTCTGACTGCCATGGACCAGCAACTGGAGATCACGGCCCTGGCACCGGAGAAAGACGGCCTGGTGAGCTTTGAAATCCGGAGCCCGGCCAATCGGGATGTGCGGCCTGACATCTATCTGAAAATCAAACAAACCGACTGGATCATCATGGAGCTTGCAAAAGAAGCCCAGGCCCTTGAAAAAATATTCCAGAAACTGACCCGGGAGGATGCCTGACCATGTCACAGATTAAAACCATTGCCATAAAAGAGTTTAAAGATTATTTCATATCCCCCATTGCCTATATCGTGATCGCACTGTTTCTGATTGTGACCGGATGGTTTTTCTTTTCCACCTTTTTCATTTACAGCCGGGCAGACCTGCGGGATTTTTTCGCGCTGCTGCCCATTGTGTTTTCCTTTTTTATTCCCGCCATTACCATGCGGCTGTTTGCCGAAGAAAGAAATGTGGGATCATATGAAACCCTTTTGACCATGCCGGTTTCCTTTTTTCACATCGCCCTGGGCAAATTTTTTGCCGCCACGGCATTTGCCGGGGCCATGCTCATACCCACCCTGTCCTACCCTTTGTTCATCTCTTTTATCGGGGATCTGGATCTGGGACCGGTTGCCGGGGGATACCTGGGGGCCATTTTTCTGGCAGGTGCCTATTGCGCCATGGGTCTGTTTGCCTCAGCTTTGACCCGCAATCAGATCATCGCTTTTATCATCGGGTGTGCCCTGTGCTTTACATTGACCATCTTAAACCGGATGCTGTTTTTCATGCCCCCGAAAATTGTGACTTTCATCGAATATATCGGGGCCAGCTCCCATTTCACCAATTTTTCCAAAGGGATCCTTGATACCAGAGATATTCTCTATTTCATCAGCCTGATAGTCATTTTTCTCTTCTCAACCCATCTTGTCATGCAGGAAAAAAATTAAGGAGGCACCATGGGACACCTGAAAGAACCTTATATCAAATTGATTCTCTACATCACAGCCATTGTATTGGTGAACATCGCCGGCCTGACCCTTTTTTTCAGGGCTGACCTGACCGGCAACAAGATTTTTTCTCTGTCTGAGGCCAGCAAAAAAGCCGTGGCCACCTTATCTGAACCCCTGAGTGTCAAGGTTTTCTTTTCAAAAAACCTGCCAGCCCCCCACAACAACACGGAACGGTATCTGCGGGATCTGCTGGACGAATACTCAGCCCGGGCCGGACAGATGTTCAATTACCGGTTTTACAATGTATCTTCACAGGAGGGCGACCTGAGCTCCCGGACCGGCGAAAATCGGGAAATGGCAAAAAGCTATGGCATTTCCCCCATCCAGATCCGGATCATGGAAAAAGATGAACTGAAATTTCAAAACGCCTATATGGGAGTTGTGCTTATCCATGGAGACCTCATTGAAAAAATCGATGCGGTCACCTCCACAGACGGACTGGAATATCAATTAACCACAGCCATCCAGAAACTCAACAACAAAGTGTCCGCCCTGCTGCGAATCAAAGATACCGTCGAAACCACCCTGTATCTGTCCTCTTCGTTAAACACCATTGCACCCCTCATCGGCCTGGACAACCTGCCGGGCCTGGCTGATGCCGTAAAAAAAACCGTTGCAGATATCAACGCCAAAAGCCGGGGTATCCTGAAATTTAAGCACGCCGATATTACCGATAAACAGACCCTGGACAACATCGGTAACAGATATGATCTCATGGCCCTGTCCTGGCCTGCCATTCCTGAAAAAAACATCCCGCCGGGCCAGGGCGCCGCAGGCCTGGTTCTGGAATACAAGGACCAGTCTGCCAGTCTGCCGCTGATAACGGCCGTGGACCTGCCTATTATCGGTACCACCTACCAGATGGCGGACATGGATACACTGGAACAGGATATCACCGCCATCCTGGAAAAAATGATCGGCATCAACCAGGATATCGGATTTCTGGCAGATCACGGCACCCATACCCTTGGCCCGGACCGCGCAGCCATGATGCAGGGACGGCAGGGATCAGGAATGCAGGTGTTCAATAACCTGCTGTCTGCCAGGTACAATGTCAGACAGATTGCATTGCAGGATCAGGACATTCCCGACGGCCTCAACTGCCTGATCATTGCCAAACCCACAGAACCGTTTTCCGATTATGAACTGTTCCAGATCGACCAGGCATTGATGAAAGGCACCAACATCGCCTTTTTCGGTGATGCGTTCAAGGAAACCATGCCACAGGGCGGCATGGGCATGCCCGTGTACGAACCCATTGACACCGGCCTGGAAAAACTGCTGGCCCACTACGGCATTACTG
>JAIPDY010000223.1 GCA_021737445.1 Desulfotignum sp. | reverse complement strand
TAGAATGTTCTGTTTGCGGTTGACAGGTCCTGTCTGATGATCTCAGGGGCAAAATCCGGATTGCTGTAATGGCCGTACCGGGTATCAAACAGATCTCCGGCAATAACCAGGACATCTTTTTTTTTCATCAGGGTCTGGAGGGTTAACCATGTATTGATACTGCCATGGATGTCTGCTGTTATCAAGAACCTCATTTACAAAAAAAATTATGTGGTTGATATGGCTCTATTCTTCAGGAATTGATGAGATCTCTGAGTTTTCCCGAGCACTTAAAGGTCACAACCCGCCGGGCCGGCAATGTCATCTCTTCATCTGTTGCAGGGTTTCGTCCTTTTCTGGCTTTTTTCTCATTAACACAGAATTTTCCAAACCCGCTGATCATGATATCTTCACCATTTTCTATGGTCTCTTTGATGATTTCAAGAAACTCTTCCATGATCTCATAGGTGGTGGTTCTGGAAAGGTTCAGGCTGTTTTGTATCTGCTCTGCGATAATTGTCTTTGTCAGGGACATAAAATTTTACTCCTGCAACGTCATTTGGGCTGTAAACACCATGTTGGATAAAAATTATCTGGTAAAATACTGTAAAACCCAGGCAGATGTCAAGCATTGAGATTCAGCCGGATATCTGGTACTGTTTTTCAAAAATTTTTTTGCGGTGACTTTTACCATGGAATCTGTATCTGTTTTGGATTGTTAATTCTCCGGCAGTCTGGTATTTGTATGTGGCAAATTCGAACTTTTTGGTGAATGTAATGAATTTAAATTTGAATGTCAAATAATTATCAATATTTATCATTTGTATGGAGCTGATATGACAACCATTAAAGCAACCGGTCCTCTGGATGGGCGATATGCCCGGCTGACAGAAGAGCTGGCTGATATCTTCAGTGAATACGGATTGATCCGTCACCGGGTTCAGGTGGAAATTCAATGGCTCAAGTTTATTATCTCTGACTTGGGCCTGGCCAAATTTGCTGAAAAAGACCTGGATGCACTTGATGCAATTGTAGATGATTTTTGTGCCCAGGATGCACAGCAGGTCAAATCCATTGAAAAAAAGACCAACCACGATGTCAAGGCGGTTGAGTATTTTATTAAAGAAAAGCTGGATTCACTTGGGTTTTCAGGTATCAGAGAATGGGTGCATTTTGCCTGTACGTCAGAAGATATCAACAATATCGCCTATGCCCTGATGGTTAAAACAGGCAGAGATCTGACGGTTAAGCTGCTGAACCAGTGTATCCGGGAAATGGAGCTAAAAGCGCTGGCTTATCAATCGATTCCCATGATGTCCCGGACCCATGGCCAGCCCGCCACCCCGACCACAATGGGCAAGGAGTTTGTCAACTTTGCCTGGCGCCTTGGCCGGGAAGCCGCTGTTCTTGAAAAAGCACCGGTCCAGGCAAAAATCAACGGTGCCACCGGCAATTACAACGCCCATTATTTCGTGTTCCCTGATATTGACTGGATTGCAGCATCCCAGCGGTTTATCTCCTCTTACCTGGATCTGGAACCCATTTTGTTCACCACCCAGATCAATCCTAACCAGCACCTGTCATACCTGCTCCATTCTCTGGTTCGGGCTGCAGCTGTTTTGATCGACTTCAACCGGGATATGTGGGGATATATCAGCCTGGGATATTTCAAACAGCGGGTGACCCAGGGGGAAACCGGGTCTTCCACCATGCCCCACAAGGTTAATCCCATCGATTTTGAAAACAGTGAAGGTAATATGGGACTGGCTATTTCCATGATGGAGCACCTGGCGGTCAAACTGCAAAAATCACGGTTTCAAAGGGATTTAAGTGACAGTACCGCATTGCGGAGCCTGGGATCCGCATTTGCCTATTTTTTCATCGGCGTGAAAAATACCATCAAAGGACTTTCCAAGCTGGATCTGGATGAAGCAGTCATGCAGATGGACCTGGACAACAATCAGGAACTTTTGGCAGAACCTTTTCAGACCGCCATGCGGATATTTGGTGAAGAAAATCCTTATGAGCGGCTCAAAGCCTTGACCCGGGGCCGCAGAATTGACAAAAAAGCTTTGGAAGCTTTTGTAGACAGTCTTGAAAAAGTACCGCCTCAATTCAAGGACCGCATGCGAAACTTAACTCCGCAAACTTATGTGGGGCTGGCCCAAAAACTGGTTCAGCACTATTTTAACAGGTAAAATCAAGGGGAGTTATCTTTATTGGTGCTTGTTTTTATGTCTGGAATTTTTTATATGAGATTTTGAAAAAAAATCTAACCCCTTGTCCCAAAATTATTTATAAAGGAGCAGAACAATGATCATAGGCATTCTCAAGGAGATAAAACCCCAGGAAAACCGCGTGTGCATGACTCCTGCCGGTGTGGATCAGATGAAGACCGGCGGCCATACCGTGTATGTGGAAAAAAATGCCGGGGTGGGTTCCGGTTTTGCCGATACCCTGTATGTTGATGCCGGGGCAAAGATTTTAGATACCCCTGAAGAGATTTACGCAATTTCAGACATGGTCATGCATGTCAAAGAACCCCAGCCGTCTGAATACAGCCTGATCAAAAAAGATCAGATCGTGTTTACCTATCTGCATCTGGCCGCAGACCGGGCCTTGACCGATGCACTGCTCAAGACCGGCTCCATCGGCATCGCATATGAAACCATTGAAGATAAAAAAGGCGGGCTGCCCTTGCTGGCACCCATGAGTGAGGTTGCCGGCCGCCTGGCCACCCAGCAGGGAGCCAAGTATCTTGAACGGACCTTTGGGGGCAGGGGACTGCTGCTTGGTGGCGTCACCGGCACGCCGTCCGCCAATGTCCTGGTGATCGGCGGCGGTGTTGTGGGTATTCATGCTGCCCATGTTGCCTGCGGCATGGGAGCCAATGTCACCATTCTGGATATGAATATCGACCGGCTCCGGTATCTGTCTGAAATCATGCCGGCCAACTGTACTGCCCTGATGTCATCCCCGGCCCTGATCCGGGAACTGGTCCAGACAGCAGATATGGTAGTTGGCGCGGTGCTGGTGGCAGGGGCCAAGACCCCCCGGCTCATCACCAGAGATATGCTGCCCACCATGAAAAAAGGATCCGTGATTGTGGATGTGGCCATAGACCAGGGCGGGTGTTTTGAAACATCTAAGCCCACCACCCACGGGGACCCCATTTATGAAGTGGACGGGGTGATCCACTATTGCGTAGCCAATATGCCCGGGGCTGTTCCTCTGACATCCACCATCGCCCTGACCAATGTCACGCTGCCTTATGCATTGAAGATCGCCGGCAACGGCTGGAAAAGTGTTATGGATGATCCCGGATTTGCCAAGGGGGTCAATTATGTGGGGGATAAACTGGTGTGCAGGCCTGTGGCAGATGCCTTTGACCTTCCCTGTACTAAGCTTACCACGTTAATTTAAGCACAGCGGTTTATCCAAAAAAGTGTTACAGTTTATCCTGATACATGAATGTAACCGGTTCAAAAAAGGGGGATTATGGGGGAAAAATGGAAACAAAAACATGGAGAGAAGCTGGTACAGCTGGCCAGGGTTTCCATTGCCCGAAGACTTTTTCCGGCTAAAAAGCATGTTGAGCCGGACCTGTCTGATATCCCTGCTGAAAAGCTTTCTCAAAAAAGGGGGGTCTTTGTGACCCTCCATAAAAAAGGCGCGCTCAGGGGATGTATCGGCAATATCGAACCTGAAAAAACCGTTCTGGAAGGGGTGCGGGAAAATTCAGTTCATGCTGCGTTTGATGATTCGCGATTCCCTCCCCTGGCCCCTGAAGAATTTGGGGATACCGATATTGAGGTGAGCCTGCTGACCCTGCCTGAAAAACAGCGGTATTCAGATATCCGGGACCTTTTGACCCGGATTAAGCCCTTTGAAGACGGGGTGATTGTTGAAAAAGGGTATAAACGGGCCACATTTTTGCCCCAGGTCTGGGAACAGCTGCCGGATCCTGAATCTTTTCTGGGCCAGTTGTGCATGAAGGCACGTCTTGATGCGAATGCCTGGCAGACAGATAACCTGACCCTGTATACCTATCAGGTGCAGTCATTTGAAGAAGGCAAAAACCTTCATGGCTATTGACCGGCAGCTTTTGCATGTGATCTCCACCATCAGTGATCTGGATGAGCTGGAAAGGTTTTTCACGGACCTGCTCACACCGGCTGAACTGGATGATATTTCCCTGCGGTGGAAACTGCTCAAAGATCTGCAACAGAGAATGCCCCAGCGAAAAATTGCGCAAAAATACGGGATCAGCCTGTGTAAAATCACCCGGGGATCCAAAGTGCTCAAAAAAAAAGATTCCGTGGTGGGCAAAATGCTAAAACAGATGGAAGATCCGGCAGAAAAATGATGCCGCCCATACACCGGTTTTTTGAAAGCTTACCCGCTTTTGTTCAAAAGACATATGGCCAGGGTGGACCACAGCTCCATATTCAGTTCTCCCAGATTGTCTGTGGTACTCCATTGAAACCTGGACAGCTCAGGGCCGGGTACATAGGTTTCAGGTGAACAGGTACGTATCTGGAAGACCGCACCCAGGTGGACCCGGCCCACTTCGGTGATGGTTTCATTGATAATACCGCAGAAAACCGGCTGATCCACGGCCGGGCGATGTGCCAGTTCTTCATCCAGCTCCCGGGTCATACCCGATATCAGGGTGGTTTCGAATGAGGCCCCTGAATCTGACCGGTCCTGTGGATTGATGTGGCCGCCGATACCCAGGGACCACAGATCATGAAGCCGTTTTTCACTGCCCTGGCGGTTGTATACGGCGGTAAGATTCAGATTTTGTGTCTGAAGCACGACATATGGAATTATCTGCTGCCACTCCGGATTGTTTTCCGCCAGGGTTCTCAGCACAAATTCATATCCGGCACGGGTGCAGTGGATGAGAAAAGCGGCCAGGTCCATGGGGACCACAGCGGTCCGGGTCATCCACTCTGCCGGCAGCCGGTCCCGGCGGATACACAATACGGTTTCTTTTGTCTGCAAACAAGCCCCCTTTTTGGGATGATCTGTTATCGTGTATGGTATTTTGACCATCCATATGTTAAGAAAAATAAAATTGCAACCCCGTTAAATCTGTGAAAGAGGATTTTATGCGTTTTTTTAATAAACAGACAATTGACAGCATCCCCTTGGGGGATATGCAAAAAGCTGTTGAGCATGCCTATACAATGCTCCTGGACAATGCCTGCCACATGCCGGACCGTATGCATGTGCCCCATGGAGACAACACCCTTTTACTGATGCC
>JAIPDY010000222.1 GCA_021737445.1 Desulfotignum sp. | reverse complement strand
ACAGTTTGTATGTAATTTTGGACGCTTCTTTTTCTTTAGGAGCGTTCATCCGGTGTAATGCTTTGTTAAATAATTGATACATAAAGCCCCGGGTGGACACAATGAGCCACCCGGGGCTTTTTTGATTTTTACAGGCTTCGGGAAGATTTTCCCGGAGCTTTTTTGTTTTTTACAGGCAGCTGATACCTTGACACAGGGCTGCCATGACCCCATAAGGAGAAGCGTGAAATGAAACTTGTTCTGGACAAAACGATCACCCCGGACCAGGAAGCCGGTGTGCAAACCCTGCTTAAACAAGACGGCTGTATCAGCCGCAAAATTAAGGATGCCGGCCAAAAGGTGATCGGCATTGTCAAAAAAGGTGCCAGGAAACCGGATGACTACCTGAGCGTGCCGGGCATTGCCCAGGTACTGCCGGTGTCCACCTCCCACAAGCTGGTGAGCCGGGAATTCAAGACCGAAGACACCCGGGTGGCCATCAACAACGTGGTGGTGGGCGGGGACCGCATCGTGGTGATTGCCGGCCCCTGTGCCGTGGAAAGCCTGGACCAGGCCATGACCATTGCAAAACAGGTGAAACGCTATGGGGCCGTGCTGTTCCGGGGCGGGGCGTACAAGCCCCGGTCCTCCCCATACTCCTTCCAGGGCCTGGAAGAGGAAGGCCTGAAAATCCTGGCACAGGTCAGGGAGGAGACAGGCCTGGGCGTGGTCACGGAGATGACCTCCCCTTCCCAGGCAGATCTGATGGAAAAATATGTGGATGCGGTCCAGATCGGGGCCAGGAACATGCAGAACTTTGAGCTGCTCAAATGCGCAGGGAAAATGCGCAAGCCCGTGGTGCTCAAAAGGGGCCTGGCCGCCACCATCCAGGAGTGGCTCATGTCAGCGGAATATATCGCCGCAGGCGGCAACACCGACATTATTTTATGTGAGCGGGGCATCCGCACCTTTGAACCCTATACCCGCAACACCCTGGATCTGTCCGCCATCCCGGTGCTAAAACAGCTCACCCATCTGCCCATTGTCATCGATCCCAGCCATGCCACCGGGATCAGGGAAAAGGTCAGCCCCATGGCAAGGGCCGCAGTGGCAGCCGGGGCTGATGCGCTCATGATCGAGGTACACCATGATCCGGACAACGCCCTGTCTGACGGTCCCCAGAGCCTGTATCCGGAGCAGTTCGGCAGACTGATGCGCGACATCTACACCATTGCGCCGGTGGTGGGCAAACAGCTGGATTTTGATTATCTGAAAAAATCGGAACTGATCCATGATCTGGAAGAGAGTGCATCCAGGACCGCCGCTTTTATCGGTGAGTTCGGAGCCTGGAGCCACAAGGCGGCCCTGTCATATTTCGGGGATGACATCACCCCGGTTCCCATGAAAAGCTTTGGCAATATTTTTGAAGCCGTGGCAGCAGGCCGGTCCGAGTATGGGGTGATTCCCCTGGAAAACTCGTTGTCCGGCTCTATCCATGAAAATTTTGACCTGCTCCAGGAATATGATTTAAAGATCATCGGAGAGATCACCATCAGGATACAGCACGCCCTGATCGCCCACAAGGGTGCTGCCAAAGAACAGATCAAACAGGTGATGGCACCGCCCCCGGCCCTGGTTCAGTGCAGCAATTATCTGGATCAGTATCCCTGGATGGAGCGGGTGCCGGTGGCAGCCACATCCCAGGCGGTGAAAAAGGTAAAGGATTCAGGGGATAAAAGCTTTGCCGCCATTGCCTCTGCCATGGCGGCAAAAATTTTTGACATGGAGATCCTGGATGAATCGATCGAGGACAATCCCCGCAACTTCACCCGGTTTGCCGTGATTGCCAAAGCATTCAAAGGCAAAAAAAAGGTGACCAAAACCTCCATCATTTTTTCCACAGGCAACAAGCCCGGTGCCCTGTTTGAAGTCATGAAGGTGTTCAGCGATTTTGGCATCAACCTGGTGAAACTCGAATCCCGGCCCATCCTGGGAAAACCCTGGGAATACATGTTCTATGCAGACCTGGAAGTGGATGTCGAGAAAAAAGACCTGGCTCCCATGCGGGCGCGGCTCAAAGAAACAACAGAAACCTTCCGGGTCCTGGGCCGGTATTGAATGGCAGAATAACGTTAACCCTGCCGGATGGGCACAATGGTGATCTCAACCCGGCGGTTCATTGCATGGTCAGAGGATATGGGGCGCGATTCCCCATATCCCACTGCTTTGATCCGTTGCTCGAGCACCCCGTTGCGGATCAGTTCGTTTTTAATGGCCTGGGCCCTTCTTTCCGACAGGCGCTGGTTGTATTCTTCAGAGCCCCTGGTATCGGTATGTCCCCCCACTTCGATGATGGTCTGGGGATACTTGTTCATGACATCGGAGATCCGCCGCAATTCTGCCTGGGCACCGGGCAGTAATGTGCTTTTATCATAATCAAAAAAAGCTTCTCCTTTAAACGTGGCCCTTAAAACATCCTGTTCTCTGGATATGCTGGCAGATTCTGATGTTGAAATGGCGCTGCGCAGATCCTGCTCCTGATTGTCCATGTAACGTCCTATCTGGTTACCTGCCAGGCCGCCCAATGCCGCACCGATCCCGGCACCTATAAGTGTGGCTTCCGTGTCTCCGCCGATCACCTGCCCAAGGGCAGCACCGACTCCTGCACCGACCCCTGCACCGACAGCGGTCCCCTGTCCCTGTTGCGTTTGCATGGCTGTGCAGGAAAAAAGACTTACAAGCACGGCAATAAACATAACGGTAAGAAAATTTTTTTTCATTTTTTTGGATCTCCTGATTGCGATGTTTTAAGATACGTTTCTTTTACATACAGCTAAAATTCAATTTCAATGATTTCACAAAAAAACAAAGACTTTTGTTTAATGTTTATCTGTGACATTGAATTTTTGTGAATTTTCCTGTTTCATGAAAATAAGCACTGCTTTGAAAATGTACACCTTTTATAAATCTATAAATCTTTCTGGGTCAATTTAAGATACAGCTGCCATGCCTTGATTAACGGGATATCGTCCAATATTGCTTTTTCAAAAGACCCCCAGGCACTAGCCGCTGATGGCAAAGGAAAGCGGGGATGACTTGTACAGAGGCACCCCGCACCACCGGTTTTTATCTGTTTAAATAAAGGGCTGCTAAATATAGGGTTGACTTGAAACAAATGGCTGGCTATATCTGGAACAGCTATACTTTAACTGTATTGTCGCATCACAGATTGTTTGTTCACCCCAAATCAAAAGGAGATGCCATGGAACGAAGACAGTTTTTACAAAAAGCCGCTATCGG
This sequence comes from Desulfotignum sp., assembly GCA_021737445.1. Taxonomy (GTDB): domain Bacteria; phylum Desulfobacterota; class Desulfobacteria; order Desulfobacterales; family Desulfobacteraceae; genus Desulfotignum. The sequence goes on along the minus strand of JAIPDY010000222.1, from coordinate 1,978 downwards.
AAGTGTTGCAGCAGTAACTGCGGGCAGCCTGATACAGGCACCGGCCGTGCATGCCAAAAAACAGGTCCGGTGGAAAATGGTCACCACCTGGCCCCCCAAGCTGCCCTATCTTCAGGATGCAGCAGAACTGCTGGCCAGAAAAGTGGAGATGATGAGCGGGGGCCAGTTTCAGATCAAGGTGTTTGCCGGTGGAGAGCTGGTGCCGCCGCTGCAGACATTTGATGCAGTGAGAAAAGGCTCCTCCGTGCAGGCAGGGTCAGGGGTAGGATATTACCAGGCAGGAAAAGCCCCGGCAGCCCAGTGGTTTGCCGCCGTTCCCTTTGGTCTGAATGCCGCTGGCATGGCAGCCTGGTATGAATTCGGGGGCGGGCTCAAGCTGTGGGAAGAGACCTATGCCCCGTTCGGGGTTGTTCCCCGGCCTGGCGGCAGCACCGGACCACAGATGGCTGGCTGGTTCAACAAAAAAATTGAAACAGTGGATGACTTCAAGGGCCTGAAGATGCGGATTCCGGGCCTGGGGGGAAAAGTCCTGGCTGAGATGGGATCCACCGTTATCCTCTGTCCGGCCAGTGAAATTTTCACCAACCTGGAGCGCGGGGTGATCGATGCCACGGAATGGATCGGTCCGCTTCATGACCAGCTCATGGGGTTTTATAAAGTGGCCAAATACTATTATTTTCCCGGCTGGCATGAACCTGGCCCGTTTGTGGAGTTCATTTTCAACAAAAAAGCCTATGATGAACTGCCTGCAGAATTTCAGGCCATTCTGGATGCTGCCTGTGCCCAGGCCAGCAACTGGACCACCCAGGGATTCAATGCCGGAAACGGGCAGGCGCTTGACGAACTGATCAATGTGCACAAAGTTGATGTGCTCAGGCTGTCAGACGATATTCTGGCAAAATTAAAGACCATTTCAAAACAGGTGGTGTCAGATATTGCCGCCTCAGACCCCATGGCCAAAAAGGTGAATGAAAGCTTTCAGAAATTCCAGAAAATCATCGGCCCCTGGGGCGAGATTTCGGAAAAGCCTTATTATGAAAGCCTTGCAGACCGCTATCCATTAAAAGGATAGGTGAATGGAAACAAACTCTTTTTTGAAAACAATGGCCGCCGGGATCGACCGCTGCAACGAGTGGACCGGCAGGCTGGTCTCCTGGGTGGTGGTGCTTCTGGTGGCTGTTGTTTTCATCGATGTGGTCATGCGGTACACGGCTAACACCAGTTTTGTGTTTACCCAGGAACTGGAGTGGCACCTGTTCGGGTTTATCTTTCTGATGGGTGCCGGCTATACCCTGCTCTATGATCAGCATGTGCGGGTGGATGTGATTTATCAGCGCCTGTCAAACAAGGGGCGGGCATGGATCAACGTGCTGGGGTGCATCTTTTTTTTGTTTCCGGGCGCGCTTTTGATTATTTACACATCCTGGGTTTTTGCCTGGGAGTCGTTTGCTTTTCTGGAAGGCAGCCCTGATCCAGGCGGCATACCGTTCCGGTTCATTATCAAGGCGTGTGTGCCTTTGGGTTATGTGCTGTTTTTACTGCAGGGCATATCCATGTTTATCCAGAACCTGTATATCCTTCTGGAGCCACCTTCAGATACGAGTGAAAACCAGAAGGAAGGGCTGTAATGGGGTCTGAATACCTGGCCGGATGGATGTTTCTGATATTGACGCTTCTGCTGATGGCAGGATTTCCAGTCACTTTTACCCTCATCGGTACGGCCATGCTTTTTGGCGGGATTGGATCTGGATGGGGATTTTTTGAACTGCTGCCCCTGCGTATCTGGGGGGCCATGAAAAATGTGGTGCTCATTGCCGTTCCTCTGTTTGTTTTCATGGGGGTGACCCTGGAAAAATCAGGATTGGCAGAAGAACTGCTGGAAACCATGGGGCTGGTGTTTCGCCGTATCAGGGGCGGGCTGGCCATCAGTACTGTGGTGGTGGGGGCACTTCTCGGGGCTTCCACCGGCATAGTGGGC
>JAIPDY010000221.1 GCA_021737445.1 Desulfotignum sp. | reverse complement strand
TTTGGCCTCGATGATGACATAATCAGATCCTGCAACATCCGGCACCATGAAATCCAGGCCGGTGACCGGAATTTCCAGGCATCGGGCCGCCGCAACAGCCGCCCGGACCAGTTCCGGATGCAGCTGGTCGGTGACATCATGGATGGTGCCGCCGGTATGCAGGTTGGCGGTTTTGCGCACCACCACCTCTTTGCCTTCGGGCAGGATGGTGTCATAATCCAGATCGTTTTGCCCCAGGGTCCTTTGGGTTTCCGCATCCATGGGAATACGGCTTTCCCCGCCGGTGGCAGCCATGCGCCGGCGGTTGTATTTTTTCAGAAGTTCTCTGACGGTATGGGTGCCGGTGCCCCTGATCACGGGTGGTTTGCGGACGGCTGCCGCCACCACCTCGTAGTTGATGACAATGATGCGCAGGTCCTGTCCCGGGGCCAGCTCCTCGATGATCACATCCGGACAGGCATTCTTCGCCTTTTGTATGGCGGTTTCCAGGTCTTTTTTCTGGGAGATGTCCACACTGATGCCTTCTCCCTGTTCGCCTCGGGCCGGTTTGACCACCACGGCCCTGTGTTTTTCCATGAACTTTCCGGCAATGGTAAGATCAGTATACATGATCTGTTCCGGCACCCGGATGTTGTGTTTTGCCAGAAGTTTGCGGGTCAGGCGCTTGTCATCACATTTGGTCATGGCAACGGCCGTGGTCAAATCTGACAAAGATTCCCTGCAGGAGATGGTTTTGCTGCCCAGGGTCAAAGTGAACAGCCCGAATGCTTCATCCACAATGTCAATGCGGATGCCCCGCTGTTTGGCTTCATCCACGATGAGCTTGGCATAGGGGTTGAGTTTTGGGTATTGCTGGTGGGTGGTATACAGGTCCTGGTTAATGGGGTTTTTGCGTTTGATGCAGAACACGGGGATCCGATGGCATCCCAGCTTTTCATACAATGCTATGGCTTTTTTGTTGTCATGCATGACACTGATATCCACAAAGGCCCGGCCCCTTGTAAAATAGTGTTCGCACAGATGCCGCACAAGGCTGATCCCCACACCGGGAAAATCGCTCTGGGGATCCACAGCCAGAGACCACAGGCTGGCCCCTTTTTCAGGGTCGTTGAAGGCGGCCACATGGTCCACCCCGGTGACCGTGCCGATGACCCGGTCCCGGGCCAGGTCCTTGGCAATCATATAGGTGCGCAGTTTGTTGGCCCGCTTGTCCAGGATAAAATCCGGGTCCGCACCCTTCATGCGGCAGAGGCTGTAAATCCTGTTGATGGCCTCGGCTTCCTGTCTGGTGGACACCCGCTGGATCACAAAGGGATTGCGGGTGCGGTGGTCCATGGTGTAGTCATGGGACCAGAGCCGGAAGGTATGGGAAGGATCCAGGAACAGTTTTTCCGGGGCCAGGGACACCACCACATGGGGATCGATGATATACATGGCGATATCCCGGCTGTCATACCCGTACCTGGTCATGGTTTCCACGATGCGGGCATTGTCTTCAAAGGTGTGGCCGAACACCAGCCGTCCCCATCCCATTTCCACGAACGCATCCGGTGTCATGCCTTTTGTGGCCGGCCCCCCCAGCTTTTCCCAGTTTCTCAGGGACTGGCCGAACCCGCGCTCCAGCCGGTGATTGGTTTTGCCCATGCCAACACTCCTTTAAACGTCAGATATAGTCTAAATTCAGATGTCCTGCTGCTGGCACCAGTATTCCAGCAGGGCCGCCTGCCAGAGCTTGGAGCCCTTCAGCGGGGTGATATGGGATTCCGGATCTGCCAGCAGCCTGTCGATATAGGCCCGGTTGAAGATATGCCGGTCCCTGGCAGCGTCAGTGTTCAAAATATTGGTGACAAAATCCAGGTATTCGCCCTTAAGGTATTTGAGGGCCGGCACGGGAAAATACCCTTTGGGCCGGTCAATCACCTCATGGGGAATGATATCCCTGGCTGCTTCCTTGAGGATATGTTTGCCGCCGCTGCCCACTTTATGTTCTGCCGGTATTTTTGCCACCAGCTCCACCAGTTCATGGTCCAGAAACGGGACCCTGGCTTCCAGGCTTGCGGCCATGGTCATGTTGTCCACCCGCTTCACAGGATCCTCGGTGAGCATCACCATGGTGTCCAGGCGCAGGGTCTTGTCAATGGCGGTGTCTGCACCTTCCATGTCAAAGTGCTCCCGGATAAACTGGGTGCTGTAATCCTCTTTCTGAAAAGCTTGGGTGACCATTTCCAGGTATTCTTCATGGGACCGGTCCCCGAAAACAGACCGGTAATCCGCCACCGGGTCAGTGCTTTGCATCATGGGGGGATACCAGTGGTACCCACCGAAGATTTCATCCGCTCCCTGGCCGCTCTGGACCACCTTGACATGCCTGGCCACTTCCCGGCTCAACAGATAAAACCCGATGCAGTCATGGGAGACCATGGGTTCACTCATGGCGGTAACGCAGTCCGGCATGGACGGCAGCACCTGGTCCGCATCCACCTGGATTTTGTTGTGGTCCGTGGCAAAATGCCGGGCAATGATATCTGAATATAAAAATTCATCCCCCTTCTCATCGCCCACGCTTTCAAAGCCTATGGAAAAGGTTTTCAGATCTTTTTGTCCGGCCTCTGCCAGCAGCCCCACCACCAGACTGGAGTCCAGGCCCCCGGACAAAAGAACGCCCACGGGAACATCTGCCACCAGGCGCCGTTTGACCGCATCCATCAGGCTTTTGGTTACCAGCTGCTTCCAGTCATCAAAGGTATAGTTTTCCTCTTCTTTGTCCCTGATATACATGGGCTGCCAATAGGTTTTTTGGGTCATGGTGCCGTCCTGGGTGATGAAGGCCCAGGTGGCGGGCGGCAGTTTTTCAATACCGCTGATCAGGGTATGGGGGGCGGGCACCACAGAATGAAAGGTCAGATAATAGTGCAGGGCCTTCGCAGAAATCTGTTTCTTTATTTTTCCGGTGGCCAGCAGGGCCGGCAGGGAAGAGGCAAACAGCAGACTGTCATCTGTCTTGTAAAAATAAAACGGCTTTATGCCCAGGCGGTCCCTGGCCATAAAGACCCTGTCTTTGTTCTGGTCATATATGGCAAAGGCGAACATGCCGTTGAAGTGCTGCACACAGTCTTCACCCCAGGCATGAAAGGCCTTGAGGATCACCTCGGTGTCTCCGGTGGTGTGAAAGGTGTACCCTTTCTGATGGAGTTCCTCTTTCAGTGTTTTGTAATTGTAGATGGCACCGTTGAACACAATGATAAGCCCCAGTTTGGGATCGATGAAGGGCTGGTTGGAGTGGTCGCTCAGGTCTATGATCTTGAGGCGGCGGTGGCCCATAAGGGTCCAGATGCCGTGATAAATATCTTCATTATCAGGGCCCCGCCTGGCCATGGCCTGGTTCATCCGGATGACTGAATCTTCGTAAATCGGTTGCCTGTTGAAAAATATTTCTCCGCATATGCCGCACATAAGTTCTCCTGTTGAAATTGAAACGGGTTAATAATTGGTTTGGGGTTCAGATAATCCCAAAGATGGTCAAAAATGCAGGCTGAACAAGAAAATTGTGTATCTTTCTGTCGCTTTCATGACAGCTAACATATAGGATACGCATGAATTTGTCAATGTGGGGTCGCCGGGTTCAAGGGTTGTGCCGGCAGCAGTTTTCCTGTATGCAATGAAAAGTGGTTTTGTAAATGACCTGGCGGTCAGAATAAAAGGAAGCCTGGAATGGATATAGTGTATTGCAGCATCTGCGGGTCCCGGATGGAAGCCAGAATACCGGAGGATGATGACCATGTCAGGCCGGTGTGCGGCCGGTGCGGTCATGTCCATTATGAAAACCCGAAACTGGTGGTGGGGTGTATCCCGGTGCTGGGGGACCGGGTGCTGTTGTGCAAAAGAAACATTGCGCCCCAAAAGGGCAAATGGACCCTGCCGGCCGGGTATCTGGAAAACGGGGAATCGGTCCAGGACGGGGCGGTGCGCGAAACCATGGAGGAAACAAGGTCAGAAGTGAAAATCATCGCACCCTACCGGATGTTCAACCTGGTGTTTGTTCATCAGATCTATTTTATGTTCCGGGCAAAGCTGATGGATGAAAACTTTGGTCCCACCAAGGAAAGCACGGCGGTGCGCTTGTTTTGCGAGGCAGATATCCCGTGGGATGATATCGCTTTTGAATCGATCCGCCAGACCCTGAAAGATTTTTGCCATGACCGTAAGCACCGGGATTTTCCCTTTAAAATAAAGGATATCGTCCAAAAAAAACCGGTATGAACTATAACACCAGGCAGGCGGTGAATTGCCTGGAAATTTTTCTGCCGTGACCCTCCCATGGGCTGCTTTTTTCAAAGAATGTCCGCCAGGATTTCAAATCGTTCAAACGGCGGCATGACGCAGGCACCGGAAAAATATTTTTTTGCGGTTTTCAGCATGGTTTTCGCCTGAACCGTGCCGGTATGCACCGGGTCGTCTGATGTTTCCATCTCCCGGCGCAGGGGTTCTGGCACGGCGATGCCGTCCACTTTGTCGTTAAGGAAACAAGCATGTTTAAAGGACAATAGCGGCAGAATTCCCATGATTTTGGGCACCGGCAGATGGGCACAGGCATCAGCCAGTGTCTGTGCGGTTTTTTCATCATACACCGGCTGGGTCACGATGAACCGGCACCCGGCTGCCACCTTTTTTTCCAGGCGTTTGATTTCCCCTGCCAGCCCGCTGCGCTCCGGCCGGAAATCCAGCACCCCGCCCGTGGTGAGTCCTGCCGCATTTCCCATGGTGATCAGCTGGTACACATTCAGGTCATTCACCGGGGTACAGGCCCCTTTCTGCCGGGCTGCCGACGGATCACCGGTGATGGCGATAAGGGTATCAATGCCCAGGGCAAGGGCTCCCCACAGCTCAGCCTGGAGTCCTAAGACATTGTGGTCCCGGACCGTCAGGTGCAAAATGGATGGTTTGCCGGTTTTCCTGCGTAACAGATGGCAGAACACCATGGCCGACATCCGGGGCTTTGCCACCGGGTTTGTGGCCACGCTGAAGCCATCAAAATCCAGATGGGAAATGCCGGCCAGTTTGTCCAGCAGGGCCTGCGGGTCACTGCCGGCCGGGGGCACCACCTCAATGGTTGTCACAAATTTTTTGCTGTCTGAAACAAGAAATGACATGCTGTATTCTCTTTTTTTGTCAAAGGGTTATAATGGGTGCATTCCCTTTTAGTTGCATAAGCAAAGTGACCGAAATTGTTTAAAGATATTATTAATCAAGATGTTCCATCTCCCAGAAAGAAGCTGACTTCTTAAAAACAGCATTGATTCTGATGTTTCCGGTTTCCAGAAT
>JAIPDY010000240.1 GCA_021737445.1 Desulfotignum sp. | reverse complement strand
AGCAGCGGGGAAAAACAGCTGGTGAACATGGCCCGGTCCCTGGCCCAGGAACCGGAAATCCTGCTGCTGGATGAGCCCTGCTCCCACCTGGACCTGATCAATTCCCGGCAGATGCTGGTGTTGATGAAAACCATCGCGCAACAGGGCAAAACCGTGGTATTCACCACCCATGACCCCAATGCCGCATCTGCCGTGGCGGACAGGGTTCTGCTGATGAAAAAAGGGGGACTGGTTGCCGCGGGCACGGTTGATCAGACCATCACCAGCGACCTGCTCACCCGGACATACGGGGGCAGCGTAGAAGTGATCCGCACCGGGCAAGGGCCTTTTGTGCGGGCCATGTAAAAACACAGGAAAATGGGAATCCATTCAAAATTTGAAACGTACAGGTGCTATATGGAAAAACTGACCGACTGGAAAAAATTATGGAAACAGTTATCTGAAATCCAAACCCGGGCATTTGCAAAAAAACAGGCCAAAGATGAAGATTTCTGGCGGGATAAAGCCAGGGATTTCGACAAAATGGTGGAAGAGCGCTGGGCCAGACCGGATTCCTCCCGGCAGTTTCTCCTGGACAAACTCACAGCCAACCCGGGATCATCTCTTCTGGATATAGGTGCCGGCACCGGCAAGTGGTCGATGCTGGCTTCCCCCTATGCAGCAAAAATCACCGCACTGGAACCCTCCGGGGCCATGCAGGCGGTGCTCAAAGAAAAAATCCATGAGATGAACATCACCAATATCCAGGTTTTCACCGGAAACTGGCCCGAAGATGACCCGGGGCCGCATGATTTTATCCTGGCCTCCCATTCCATGTACGGGGAACCCGATTTCACCGCGTTTGTTCAAAAAATGTCCGCCACTGCCGTCAAAGGCTGCATACTGGTAATGCGGGCACCGTTTGCCGACGCGGTCATGGCAAAGGCTGCCATGAAAGTCTGGGGCCAGCCCTATGACAGCCCCAATTTCCAGATCGCATACAACATGCTTCTGGGGATGGACATTTATCCGGATGTGATCATAGAGGCGGACGGCACCTGGCCGGCCTGGACCAGTGACTCTTTTGAAGCGGCCATGGAAGAGACCAAAAACCGGCTTGGGCTTGCAGACAACACGTCCCATGACCTGTTTTTATGGGAACTGCTGGCAAAACACCTGACCCGGCAAAATGACGGCAAATATGTCTGGCCCAAAGGCAACCGGTCGGCTCTGGTCTACTGGGATGTGTCATGAGAAAAACCTTACAATAAAAAGGTGCGTGTATGAAATGCCATTTTTGCGAGCGCAGGTGTGATCTGGCAGACGGCCGCAGCTTCTGCGGCAATTTTGCAGAAGAAAACGGGAAGATAAAAGAGCGCTGGCCAGACCAGTGGTGCACCTATTCGCCGTCCCGCATCGAATCGGTGCCGTTTTACCATGCGTATCCAGGGTCGCGTTCCATGATCATCGGTACGGCCGGGTGCAATTTCCGGTGCCGGTATTGTTCCTACGGGTTTATCGCCTGCAAGGATCCGGCACAGCTCCAGGATGTGATGTACACCATTGCACCGGAAAAACTGGTGGCCATGGCAAAAAAGATGGGATGCCACAACATTGTGTTCAATGTGAATGAACCGGCCGTATCACTGCCCAGCCTTCAGCGGGTCAAAAAATATGCGGAAAAACAGGATATTCCCATGGGATGCCTGACCAATGGGTACATCACCCCCGAAGCCACCCAGATGATGGCAGAGATCTTCTCCTTTGTGCACATCGGCTTGAAGGGCTTTTCCGATGCCTTTTATAAAGAATTTGTGGGAATTCCCCATATAGCACCCATCCTCCGGAATATCGAAACCTTTTCCCGTACCTGCCATGTGGAGATCGCCTCCCCGGTAATCGAGGATGTCAATGACCATGAACTATTCGACATTGCCCGGTTCATCCATGATATCCGGCAAGACATCCCCTGGCATGTGTTCCGCCTTCTGCCTGAACACAATATGAAACAATCGGTGTACCCCAATATCGACCGCATGAACCAGGCCCTGGAAACCTCCCGGAGCCTGCTGCCCTATATCTATTTTCATAATTTTGTGGGTTCCAGGTGGGTGAACACCCTGTGCCCCGGCTGCGGGGAAGTGGTGATCAAGCGGTTCAGCCTGGGATGTTCCGGAGACCGGCTGGATGCGTTTCTGGCCCCGGACAACACCTGCACCTGCTGCGGCACCGCCATCTCCATGCTGGGCACCCGTGTGGGATGGAATGACAAACAGACAACCGTATGGGAGAGTGTGATATGAGCCTGGCCATCATAGATGCGCGGGAGTGGCAGAACACCTTTGATCTGGAAACCGGACAGCCGCAGACCAGTGAATCACCGGCTGCAGACATGGCCGCCCGGGTCCTTTCCAGGCACCCCTATCCAGGGGATGTGGATGAAAAAGCCAACCAGTGGGTCACAGGGACAGCCCTGGAACTGATCGACCGGTATGACCCGGACCTGGTGTGTGTAAGCTATGTGCAGCAGTTTTTTGCAGACCGGCATTTCAGATATGCCCGGAAAGAACGGGAACGCCTGTTTGCATCGGCCATGGAAGAGGCAGAGCGGTTCATTGAAAAAAGCGGCTTTACACCGGTAATCGTGGGCACCGGCGACATGATCCCCCTGAAAGGGGAGATGGACCTGTCCGGCCTGGATGGCCTGGCCGTGTCCTCCAACTGGTCGGCCCGGTACTGCGGCATCCATGCCCCCAGCCGTCACGACATGGCATTTCTGGATTCTTTGGACACCCTGGAAAGGATCGTGTCCAGGGACCAGTGGATCCAGATGTTTGCCACTGCCCAGCACGACCTGGAAATCCATCAGGACACCAATCTGATGCCCGATTTCCTGCTCGCTGCCAGACAGGGCCATGCGTTTAAAACCATGGGCACCACCCTGCGCAAACCGGTTCATATCCCGGCTAAAAATTTTCTGGTGCCGGTGTTTTCTCCCCTGGGCCGGGTGGATGACCTGCGGGATATCAAACCTTTGATCCGCTCCCGTCTGCCGGATCATAAAATCGCCCTGATCCTGGTGGAGGGGGTGGGAGAACGGTTTTTTCCTGCATCCCGGTTCATGTGCCAAAACGGGGTGGACTGGTTCTGCAACGAACCGGGAGATGCCTTTTATCTCACGGTGTCCACCGGAAAACACCAGCCCTTTGCCTATCCGGCCGGATACCGCTTTTTTGACAAAGATGCAGATGCCATCAAATTTCCCTTTTCCGGGTATATGGATACCATCCCTGAACACACCCTGGCACAGGATTTTCCGGGAAAAAGCATTGCCGTGGGAAACCGGAGCATGTTCATGCACATGGTATTCGGGGTGGACATCAGTATCGAGTGTTTTGCCAGAAACCTGTTCAACCAGGGATGCATGGCCGTGGTGCACCGGGAAGACAAATGAAACTGAGATAAGCCCCCATGAGAAACCGATTCGTCAAAAAATTGCTGTTGTTGCCGGCCGCCCTTTTCTGCCTTCTTGTATTCCCGCCGGCCGCATCTGCGGTCACCGACACCTGCCCCCCCTTTTATCTGCGCACCGATACAGGGGCGATCATCAACCCCATGACCGGGGAGAATGCAGACCAGCCCTTTTCCACCCGCCAGACCTGCGGGGCCTGCCACGATGTGGACACCATCTCCAAAGGCTATCATTTCATGATGGACTGGGACAAGGCCAGCGACAGCCGGTTTGCCGGCACGGACACCCCCTGGCTGGTATCCACGGGGCTCACCGGCAATCTCATCACCTACGGGTTTTTCCAGCTGGCCAAAAAGCACAACACCCATCCGGATCAGATCGATATGAGCGCGTTTGATTTTGTGGCTCGGGTGCCGGAGTCCAAAGGCGGATATCAGAAACCCGGATGTGCCGCCTGCCATGCCGGCGGGGGCCTGCTGGAGTTTGACCGGGACGGGCAGCGCTACGACCGCCGGCTGGCGGAAAATCCGGAGCTGGCAGACACCCTGGACGGGGATTATTACCAGAGCCGCTGGGACAAAACCGGTGTGATCGAGCCGGACTGCTTTTTCTGCCACGGCAGCCGGTACCATATCCAGAAGCGGATCACCCAGATCAAGTACCTGAACTTCAAATGGGCCGGGGTGGCAGCCGCAGATATCGGCCAGGTGCGCGGCCGGGTCAGTGAGGGAGAAGTGCCCGAAGTGGTCTACAACAGGCGGTTGTTCAATGAGGACGGCACTTTTTACCTGCCGGACATGGTGTTCCGCCCGGAAGCGGCAAACTGCCTGGTCTGCCATGAATCCATTGAGCTAGGCAAACGCGGCAACTCCTGGGCCGATCCTTTGAACCCGGATGTCCACCACCTGGCCGGACTCACCTGCATCGACTGCCACACCGGGGACATCACCCACAATTTTGCCAAGGGAAATGCCACAGACAACCAGGTGGCTCCGGAACTGGACAACTCCATGCGCTCCTGCCGCGACTGCCACACCCAGGGGTACAAAGGCGCCACAAGAATGCGGCATGACACCATCCGCAAAGATCACCTGGACAAACTGTCCTGCGAGGCCTGCCACATCCCGGCACTGCACCGCACCGCCGGAGGGGCGATGTTTCTGAACACCGGGATGTTCGGCAAATACGGGCAGGGGGACACCAGCCGGTTCGGCACCCACAAAACCTGGAAACCCGCCTATATCATCCGGGACAAAGACAGGGACGGCATCCCCCGGATCACCCCGGTGAATCCCATGCGCAACACCCTGTTTACCAACCGGGATGACAACGGCATCTATTACCCCCTGTTTCTGTCCGAGGTGGAAACCGCTTATGACACGTGCAGAGAACAGATGAGCGAACGGGAAATCCCCTATGATTTCCACCGGAAAGAGGACATGGTGCTGATGCTCCGGACCCTGACCCGCACCCTTGCGGAAAACCGGCGCTTTTCAACGGTGACACCGGTTTTTCACACCGGCGGTAAACTATACACCCTGGCAGGCAGCAGTAAGCCGCAGCCCGCTAAAACCACGAACACCGGCACAATTGCGGCTCCCGGCACAGCCCGGAATACCGGAGAGCAGTCAGGCCATGCCGAACTGGAGATCCGTAAGGACACCACCTGGGTCAGCCGGATTCCCTGTTATTCCATCAGCCACAACGTGGCCCCGGCAGACAAGGCCCTGGGCAGCGGCGGCTGCACCGACTGCCATGCCAAAGATGCCCATATGCTCTCAGGCCGGGTGGTGATTGATTATTTCGGGGATAACGGCCGGCCGGTCACCGTATCCATAGCCCGGTTCATGGGTCTGTCCGGATCCGTTGAAACCTTCAACACCCTGTTCAGC
>JAIPDY010000220.1 GCA_021737445.1 Desulfotignum sp. | reverse complement strand
AAAACCAGACCCGGGGAAGAGGCAGGATGGGCAGGCAGTGGGTGTCTGTTTCCGGAAACCTGTTTGCTGCCATACGGCTGCCTGAAAAAGCCCGCAGCTTAGGCACCCTGCTGCCCATGGCTCTGGCGCTGCCGCTTGTCCGGACCCTGGAAGAGCTGGGGGTGCCTGGTTTGATAAAATGGCCCAATGATATCATGGCAGGCCCCTGCAAGGTGGGGGGAATACTGATTGAGCAAAAACAGCAGACAATGATAGCCGGCATCGGTGTGAACCTGTGTACAGCTCCGGAAAACAGCGGCACGGAAAAATTTTTTCACATAAAAGCTGGATGTTTACAGGCATCTGGTGTAAATATAACACCTTTCAGGCTGTGGGACCTGTGTCTGACACATATCCTGCAGCATTTTCCCGTCCTGGTAACAGATCCGGCCCTGGTTGTCAAAGAGGTTGATGCCTGTCTTGCCTGGAAAGACCAGGACGTGGCAGTGGAAAATACCGGCAAAAATGACGGCCCTGCCCGGATTCTGGGAATAGATCCCGAAGGAAGGCTATGCATCCGGGCGGCAAAGGGCATATCGCACATCAGTTCAGGAACCATCCACCCCAGGATGATATGATGACACGCAAGGAGTATTACATGAAAGAAAAGACATTTGAACAGGTTGTCAAAGAGATCACAGGCAAAAAAATTCTGGTGGCCAACCGCGGTATCACGGCAAGGCGGATCATCCGCTCCATCAGAGAAGAGCTCATGGCCGTACCTGTCTTAACCGTTACCGATGTCGACAAAACCGCGCCGTTCACTTCAGGTGCCCAGGAATTGATCCTTTTGGGGGAAAATCCCCGGGCATATCTGGAAATTGACCGGATATTGGAACTGGCCAAAGAAAAGGATGTGGTGGCAATTCATCCGGGATGGGGATTTGCTTCAGAAGATGCGGGATTTCCCAGGAAATGTGCAAAAAAAGGCATTTTGTTCATTGGCCCCCCCACAGAACCCATGACCCTTCTGGGAAACAAGGTGCAGGTCAGGGAACTTGCAAGAAAGCTTAAGGTTCCGGTGGTGCCGGGATCACTTGATGCCGTTGAAATGGAGGAGGCCAGAAAAATCGCTCTGGACCTGGGGCTGCCGGTCATGCTCAAGGCCGAAGGCGGGGGCGGGGGCAGGGGTATCTATGAAATCTATGATATGGACCAGCTGGAAACCGCTTTTTCCAAAGCTGCGGTCCTGGCCCAGGCCTCCTTTGGAAACCCCAGAATCTACGTGGAAAAACTGCTCACATCTGTACGTCACATAGAGATACAGGTCATTGCAGACCAGCACGGGAATGTGTTTGCCTTTGATGAACGGGACTGTACCGTCCAGAGAAACCACCAGAAGCTTGTGGAAATCACCCCCTCCCCCTGGCCAAAAATGACCGAAGATCTGCGGCACCGGCTCAAGGAGTATGCCAAAGCCCTGGTAAGGGAGGTGGGTTATTACTCCCTTGCCACGGTGGAATTTCTCGTGGATGAAGATCAGAATCCCTATCTCATAGAGGTGAACACCCGGCTCCAGGTGGAGCACGGTATTACCGAATGCCGTTACGGCATCGATCTTGTGGAGGAGCAGATTGCTGTTGCCTTTGGTTCGCGGCTGCGATTCACCGATGAAAAAACACGTCCCACAGCCCATGCCATCCAGGTGCGCATCAACTGTGAAGACCCGCGAAACGATTTTGCCCCCAATGCCGGTCACATCGCCCGGTATATCTCTCCGGGCGGACCCGGTGTCAGGCTGGATTCATGCATCGCCGGCGGGTATGAATTTCCCTCCAATTATGACTCTGCCGCTTCTTTGCTCATCGCCCATGGAGAAACCTGGGAAAAATCCCTGGCTGTCATGAACCGGGCCCTGAAGGAATATATCATCGGCGGCGTAAAAACCACCATCCCCTTTCACCAGAAAATTGTGGCTGACCCGGTATTCCGGTCCGGTCTGTATGATACCCGGTTTGTGGAAAAAACCCCTGAACTGATGCACTACAGGGACAGTGAGTCCGAGAGCCTGCGCCTGTCAAGGCTCATGGCTGAAATATCTGCCATGGGATACAACCCCCATATACAGCTGTCAGACTACCGGGGGGTTGGAGACAAGCGGGTGGGTGATTTTGCGCCTGTGCTGCCGGCCCTGGCGCCGGTGCGTGCAGCAGGCAGGTATCCCAGGGGGGACCGCCAGGCCCTGATCGATTATGTCAGGGACGCAGATATCGTCCATTTTTCCGACACCACAGCCAGGGACATCACCCAGTCCAACTCCGGCAACCGGTTCCGCCTGGCAGAAGACAAGCTCATGGGGCCGTATCTGGACCGGTGCGGATTTTTCTCCCTGGAAACCGGGGGCGGGGCCCATTTCCATGTGGCCATGATGGCCAATATGACCTATCCTTTTAACGAAGCACGGGTGTGGAACCAGTTTGCGCCCCTGACCCCCAAACAGATCCTGGTAAGATCCACCAACCTGCTGGGCTACAAACCCCAGCCCAAAAACCTCATGCAGCTTACCAGTGAATCCATCTGTGAACACCATGACATTGTCCGGTGTTTTGATTTTCTCAACCATGTCGCAAATATGCGGCCCCTGGCAGAGGTGGTGATGAACTCCCGGCAGAATGTCTGGCAGCCGGCTGTATCCCTTTCCTGGGCAGCCGGATTTGATGTAGCCCATTATATGGGGGTGGTGGAAGAGATCGTCCAGCAGGCGGCTGAGGTGGCCGGGGTTTCGTTTTCAAAGGCCCAGTCCCTGTTTATCCTGGGACTCAAGGACATGGCCGGGGTATGCCCCCCGCGGTTTATTTCAGCGCTGGTGGCCCAAATCCGCAAAAATTACCCGGCCCTGGTGATCCATTACCACCGCCACTGCACAGACGGGCTGTTTGTTCCTGCTGTGGGGGCTGCGGCCAGAGCCGGGGCACATATCGTGGATACGGCCATCGGGGCGGCTGTGCGCTGGTACGGCCAGGGGGAGGTTTTGTCCACTGCTGCCTATATTGAAGAGGAGCTGAGCCTTGCCACCAGTCTTGACAAAGAGATGATCCGGGACTGCAATTTTGTTCTCAAGCAGATCATGCCCTGGTATGACCGGTACACAGCCCCGTATTTCCAGGGCATCGACCATGATGTGGTCCGCCACGGCATGCCCGGAGGGGCCACCTCCTCTTCCCAGGAAGGGGCCATACAGCAGGGGTATATTCATCTTCTGCCCCATATGCTCAGGTTCCTGGCCGGCACCCGGCAGATCATCCGGTACCATGATGTGACCCCCGGCTCCCAGATCACCTGGAACACGGCCTTTCTTGCGGTGACCAGTGCCTATCAGCGGGGCGGAGAAGATGAGGTCAGGCATCTGCTCTGGATACTGGAAACAGTGATTGCAACACCGGAAGACCAGCTCAGTGAGGAGATGAAAGAGGAACGCAGCGTGCTCTACAAAGACAGCAACGATGCCTTCAGGAACCTGCTGCTGGGAAAATTCGGAAAGCTTCCCCTGGGGTTCCCGCCGGACTGGGTATATGCCAGTGCCTTTGGAAAAAATTATAAACAGGCCCTTGCAGAAAGAACACAAACATCTCCTCTGGAGGGGCTGGTTCCCGTGGATATTGAGATAGAAAAACAGGAGCTGGAAAAACAGATCTCCCGGGTGCCCACCACCGAAGAGCTGATCATGTACCTCAACCATCCCGGGGATGCGCTCAAGACCATTTTATTCCGGCAGGAATTCGGCAACCCCAACCGGGTGCCCCTGGATGTCTGGTTTGAGGGACTGATTCCCGGGCGGGAGCTTGCCTTTACAGATACCGAAGGCAAACCCCATTCCATGAAAATCCTAGGGATCGAACATCCTGATGAAAAAGGGATGAGTATGGTCCGGTATACCCTGAACGGAGAAATTTTCACCCACACGGTAAAAGTGGCGGATGCCACAGGCCACGCAGCAGATGCCATCCAGATGGCGGAACCGGGCAATCCCTATCATGCAGCATCACCTTCCAACGGAGACCTGTGGATCATGTATGTGAAGCCGGGGGATGTGGTGAAAGCAGGCGAGGAGTTGTTCAATATCACCATCATGAAGCAGGAAAAATCCGTGGTATCTGCTGTGGATGGTATTGTGGAAAGTGTCGTGAAAACTGCTGATTATAAATTTGACAAAAAAATGGTGCCGGTGGAAAAAGGGGAGCTGCTGGTAAAACTAGGGCCTTTGCCCAGAAAATGTGCGGCATGCGGCACCCCTTTTGCCAATACAGATTATAGGTTCTGTCCCCACTGCGGCGAAAAGGTGTGAAACCTTAATTTATGGTGATCCCAAAAAGGCAAGACACACAGAGGTTTCCCCGGAATGAAGGCAGTC
This sequence comes from Desulfotignum sp., assembly GCA_021737445.1. Taxonomy (GTDB): domain Bacteria; phylum Desulfobacterota; class Desulfobacteria; order Desulfobacterales; family Desulfobacteraceae; genus Desulfotignum. Next base: position 961 of record JAIPDY010000220.1, on the reverse strand, counting down.
ATCCGGTGCTGTGCAGAAAGCACAGCGCCGGATGTCCCCAGGGCACTGATCTGTGTCTGCAGGAATATATCTGCACCTTGTGGAATCAATTTTCAAGGTAAAGTGAAACCGTTCGGAAAACAGCTTTATGCGCAGCAGATCAAACCCCCTGCCCCCGGCATTGAATGCATAGGGGGTTTTAGTGGTGTATTCAGATGATACCGGCGGGGTAAAGTAATTTTCAAAAATCAGGCGCAGCTTTTCTCTGGTAAACCCGATGCCGTAATCTTTGATGACCATTTCCGGATCGGTTTTGGTGCCGGTGACAATGATCTCTATTTGACCGCTGTCCGGGGTGTATTCAATGGCGTTTCGGACAAGGCCGGTTATGATAATATCAAGGATCTCCCGGGGAATTTGCACTGGCAGGGTCTTGTCCAGGCGGGTGTTTACGGCACATTGGCGAAAGGCAATATCTGGTGCAATTTTTTTCAAATGCTGTGTGATATAATCGCCCAGGATAATGGTCTGATTTTCCAGCCGGGCCGGGCCGAACAGGTTTTCAATGGCCTTTTGCACCCCATCCAGAACAGCAGCATCCCGGGTCTGGCTTTCCGCCAGGAGCATAAACTGGTCTTTGCAGGCATCCACCAGCCGGCCCAGGATATGATAGGCGGTAAACTGCTTTTTTTTCAGCAAGTCTTCCACTTCATACTGGATGTCCAGTATCCTGGCAAGGTTTCTTCTGCCCCGGGAAACGATCTTTTCCATCTGAGCATCATGTATGCCCCTGGCTGCCAGCTTTTTGGCCAGCAGTTTCATGGCAGAATCCACCACAGACACAGGGGTTTTCAATTCATGGGCCAGGTGGTTGATCACTTTGTCTTTGGCCTGGTTCAAAATTTTCAGGTCAGCATAGGACTGTTCCAGCTCCTCGTGGATCCGGGTATTTTCAATGGGAAGGGCCACTGTGCTGGCCACC
>JAIPDY010000239.1 GCA_021737445.1 Desulfotignum sp. | reverse complement strand
TTTTTGCATTTCCGATAATTTAAAAAACAGATCCGGTAACAAAACATCCCAAATCTCTTGTGTCCAAAGGGTTTCAGCGGTTTTCTCAAAGGATTGATGCAAGAGTCCCCCACTGATATTTTCTATCCACACATGGCAGTGTCCATTTTGTCGGTCAATAAAAAACAGGGAATATGATCCGTTGATGCTGGAGAAGCCCATATATCGGGCATTTTCAGCCTGTTCAGGTGATTGGGGAAAACAGGATTGTCATAAATACAAAAATTTGTATTTATGACAATCATCAAATGAAATATGCCGGTATCCCTTGCGGGTAAAGGAATTCACCGGAAAGAAACAATCAGACCGCCCCGACATTTCTATGCAGTTTGACGAGACATTTCCTGATAAGAGAATTCCCAGAGCCCGGCGTTGTCTTTTGCATGTTCAACTGTCATGTTGACTATGTTGCCGTTTGCATCGATGTCAATATAGATATTTTCACTGATTTCTTTTGTTTCATGGACTTCATTGTCAGTGAATTCTATGTGAGCGGTATCTGTGTCGGAAAAATATTTCACTCTCATTTTTCTACAGTTCCTCCCAGACGTCCCTGCTGATTCCTGTTTGGTGCAAAATTCTGCGCAGGAGTTCTTTGCCGATGTCGGTCTTATGAGGATTGGGTATGCGGATGGTGACGTGGCCCTTGGCCATGAACTGATGTTTTCCGCCCGAGTAAGGACCTTCAAATCCCAATTTGGCGAAATATCTGACGAGATCTTTTCTTTTGATGGGTCCAAAGGGTGGCATCAGGCCACTTCCTTGACTGTAAGCGCAATCCCGTCAATTGTTGGTAATTGAAGATTCTTATGAACCCGAAATAAAACCCATTCTTCGAGCACTTCCCGGAGTTCTTCCCTGCACTCTTCCAGGGTTTTTGCATTTGCGTAAACGCCAGCACATTCAATGATCTCTCCATAGTAGCTGCCGTCGTCCGGCAGAATTTCGTACTTCGCGCGCCGAAGCGCAGCCTGTATGTATTCCAGCAGCATCTCAAATTCTCCAATATTGGTTGATATTTTGCTCAATGGCCTCTAAATGTTTTTCCGCTGTATCTGTCCAATGGACCCTCATTCCGGCAGACCATATTTAGCGCGGACTTCTTTCACGTCCTTGGTCCGACCCGCAATGCTGTCCGCCAGGCCGCGCCAAATCGTCTCTCGAACGTATATCTCCCTCATCAGATCATCCCAAGTAGCGTCAGCTGGCATACGATCAATAAGACTGTGCGCCTCATCCTTTTCCAACATCGTTGTCATGTTTATCCTCCTTGTTTTTTTGAATAGAATACCGCAGAACGGAGTTGTTTTCAATTATTGAATAACCGAACAAGCTGTTTTGTTGTTCCGTTCATCATGTGTTGGGTCTTTCCGGTCAGGGATGGATGGGTGCTTCGATACCGGAGCGGGAAAATCGGCCGGGGCAGCTGATCGTTCAGGTGGTTGCGGCGCTTTCAGTCAGCTTTTTCTTTGCCGGCCGGACCCGGTAGAATTCCTGCTCCTCGCTGACGGAGAGTTGTTTTTCCGTTTGAATCAGTTTTTCAAATTTCAATTCAGCGCTGTTGAATAAATCCTGGCTTTCAGCCTTGAGATAGCCTGCTGCCATGCGGCAATAAACAGGGTCTATTTCAATGCCAATGCTGTTGCGCCCGGATTTTAATGCAGCAACCATGCTGGTTCCTGAACCGCAGAATGGATCAAGAACGGTATCTTCTGCAAAAGAAAACATCCTTATGAGCCTGTTTGCAAGTTCAAAAGGATATGGTGCCGGATGTTTTTTAAGGGATGTGCCCGGCAGGTTCCAGATTTGCTGGAACCAGCGATTGAAATCTGATTTTTCGATCATGCTCTGTTTGCGCTGGTTTTCCGTTGGTTTTCTATACCCCCCGGGTTTTCTCTGCATAAGAATGAATTCAATATCATTCTTTATGATTGCATTGGGTTCATAGGGTTTGCCAAGAAACTTTGATCCATTGGTAACCTCATAAGATGCATTGGCTATTTTGTGCCAGATGATGGGGTTCAGATTATCAAAACCGATTTTTCTGCAAAGCACACAAATATCTGAGTGCAGTGGAAAAACCAGATGCCTGCCGAATTTTCGTCTTGAAACACAAACATCACCGACAACACAAACAAGCCTGCCTCCGGGAACTAAAATCCGGAATACATGTTCCCATACTTTTTTGATTTCGTTCAAAAAGCAGTCATAATCTTCAATGTGACCTAATTGATCAGGATTGTCATTGTATTTTTTTAAATTCCAGTAAGGCGGGGATGTAAGTACCAGATGAACAGACGTATCAGGTAAAAACGAAAGGTTTCTTGCATCCCCGTTGATTAATCTATGGATTGTTTTAGTCGGCACTATGAAATAAATCCTCCTACATGTGCTGTCAGCGCATGTGCAAAATTTTCAACAGACAGTTCTTCAGAAGGAGTGGAAGAGATCCCGTCCGGGCCGTCAGTACGATTTGAAGTAATGAAGGCCGATGCGGTATAGTGCCGTTCCAATACAAGTTTCCTACAGAAAATCTCATACCGTTTCATATACGAAGCGCCATGAAATTCAGGGAACACATGAAAATGAGGTTCCCTGACACGAACAGGTCGTGTTGATGCCTGGCAGTCTTCAAGCATGAAGAAGTACCCTAAAAAAGGGTGCGGGCTTGTATGAAATGCCCCCTCTCTATAGGCCGTCCACAGGTCAAGCGCACTCCCCATTGCTTCTTCTGTCCGATTATTGAAATTGTTGCCAAATGAAGGACCCACCTGAGATTTGGCTTCAATTGCAGCTATCAGTTTGCCATCCTTCACGACAAGGAGATCCCATTCCTTGGTCGGTCGAAAATATCCCGGCAATTCAAGCGAGCTTTTTCTTTGAATAAATTTTGTGTTAAGACCTGTAGAAGTGATAAGTCGTGCAAAAAGTTCTATAAAACCATCCATTTGAGCGCCACCTGTAACCGCTGCCCGAAGACCCTGATCAACCGTTCCGCTCTTTTGTTGTTTTTGCTGTTGTGAAAGTCTTGTATTCCAATAATGAGAAACGGCAGCTCTTACCATTTCCTCAAAATTTTCTGGAAATTTTATGTTGATCATTTTGCCGCCCAGTTCATTTTTTTAGTAATGGTTGCTGCCCTGATTCGGCAAGTTCCCATGAAAACTGATATCCTTAATCAAAGAGTTTACCAAATCAATTATAACTTGCCCTATCATGAATTCTGCAAAAGCTCAACAAATTAAGGGCACCTGCAATGCGGGTGAGGGTGGAATAGGGCAGGGCTTTGGCACATTCGGGCTGATTTTATTGAGTGGTTTGCAAAAAAAAAGGAAAAATAATCCCACAACGGTCGAACATAGTTTGGTTTTCCTTGATCTGGAGGATGAGGTGATGAAAGTTTATCAGATTTAGGCTATGATAAAGATCAAACCGGCATCAGGGATTTGAGTATTTTTATAGGAGAGCAGGCCATGACCAGGGCAGATCAGATTAAAGCATTGTTGCAGTCACACAGCGAGGGAGATGATCAGCGTTTCTACTCCATCGCCATGCAGGTTGCCGCCCATGAAGCCAGACGCGGCCACGGCAAACTGGCCGAAGAGCTGCGCGCCCTGATTGACAAGGCCAAAAAGCGTCAGCGCATTGGACAGACAGTCCCGAACCCCATCCCGATAGGCCGTCCCGGAGGAGAGCTTGCAGATCTGCTGTCCGTGTCATACCCGAAGCTGCGGCTTGCGGACATGATTCTGGAAGACAACCTTTCCCGGCAGATCAAAAAGGTCATTCGTGAGCAGCGCCATGCAGCGGACCTTCTGTCCCATGGCCTGGCACCAGCCAGAAAGCTGCTTCTGGTCGGGCCGCCCGGAACCGGCAAAACCATGTCCGCATCTGTGTTTGCCGGGGAACTCGGGTTTCCCTTGTGCCAGATCCGGCTGGACGGCCTTTTGACAAAATATATGGGAGAAACCGCTGCCAAGCTGCGGCAGGTCTCTGATGCAGCAACCCAGACCCGGGGCCTGTATTTTTTTGATGAATTTGATGCCATTGGTTCCCAGCGAGGCCTGCTCAACGATGTGGGAAAAATCCGACGGATTCTGAACAGCTTTCTGATGATGATCGAGCAGGATCAATCCCACAGCCTGATTATTGCAGCGACAAATTATTCAGGCATTCTTGACCATGCTCTTTTCCGGCGGTTCGATGATGTGCTGTATTACTCCCTTCCGGACAAACCGCTGATCGCAGCTCTGTTAAAAGCGAGACTGTCCCCTTCGGCTGAAAGGATATCCTGGCAGCGTCTGACTGGTCCGGCAGAAGGATTGAGTTATGCCGAAATCAGCCGGGCATGTGATGAAGCTTTGAAACATATGTTTTTCAACAAGGAGTCACATATCACGGAAGCAGCCGTCGAAAAGATGCTGATTGAACGGAAAAACATGAAAGGCCGATTGCTGCAGCAAGGATAATGGCAGAGGACCATCTCCCTGCAGAGGCGGCAGAGGCGTTGCTGGAAATTGCCACAGGCGGCACGCCGGCAGTATCGGTACGTGTGTCACCGGATATCGGCAACCCATTTGACCATCCTGATGCCGGCCGCCGTTTCCGTTTGATGACCAACAGGGAAGAGCTGGAACTTGCTCTGGAATCGCCGTGGGAAAAATGGACGATTTTTCTCCATCCTGATCAGCGGGACCTGGTACAAAAAGATTTCAGCGGCCCGGCCCGGGTGTCCGGGTCTGCCGGTACAGGTAAAACCGTTGTGGCCCTGCACCGTGCCGTTCATCTTGCCCGATCACACCCTGATGCCCGAATTCTGTTGACCTCCTTTTCCAAACCGCTTGCCAATGCCCTGCAAATGAAGCTGAGGCTTTTGATAAGTCACATGCCCCGCCTGGCAGAACGTCTGGAAGTGGCGGACATGCATACCATTGGCAGACGATTGTATGAGGCCCAGGGTCTGAAAGAAAACCTTGTTTCCAAAGAACAACTGCAGGCGTTCATTACTGAGGCAGGTCAGAGCGTACCGGATCATGCGTTTTCCCAGCGATTTTTGCTCAGTGAGTGGCAGGATGTGGTGGATGCCTGGCAACTGACAACCTGGGAGGCATATCGAAATGTCCGCCGTTTGGGAAGGAAAACGCGCCTGCCGGAACAACAGCGGCAAAAGCTCTGGGAAATCTTTTCCTGTGTCCGCTCGATGATGCAAAAGCACCAGTTGATCACCATATCAGAAATGTTCGGCCATGTTGCCCAAAAGCTTCAGCAAAGTGATCATCCGCCATTTGATTATTATTGTTGTCGATGAGGCCCAGGATATCAGTGTTGCCCAGCTTGGGCTTCTTGCCGCCAT
>JAIPDY010000219.1 GCA_021737445.1 Desulfotignum sp. | reverse complement strand
CTGCACCGGATTCAGGAAATAAAGTCAGACTATCTGCAGCTCAAAGCGTTGTTTGAAGATCCGGCAAAGACCTGTTTTTATGTGGTGTATAACCAGGATGTCCTTTCCGTGGCGGAAACGGGGCGGGTTATTGCACACCTGGACCGGCTGGCCATCCAAACCAGGGGATTGATCTGCAATGAACGGATAAGGGCGGATGCTGTAGCCCCGTCATTGAAAAATCTGCCGCCCGGCATTCCCATCCAGACCATTCCTTTTTCCAACACATCCCTGATCGGTATGGATGCCCTGGAACAGCATATCCTTTCACATAATCTGACCTTTGATAAGATATTGCAGGAATAGTTATTCTTTTGTGCTGAATCCCGGACAAAAAAATGATACTGTGTATTATTTTGCCGGTCATCATGACATATTGTAAGATAAAGGAGCCTGGATGAAGCCACAGGAGATTGAAGATTTAAGTTTTCAAATCATAGAAAAAGAAGCCAAAAACCATGGTTTTGATGAAAAACACTGGCCTGTTGTGCGGCGGATGATCCATACATCAGCTGATTTTGATTATATCCGCACCATCCGGTTCGGCAACAATGCCGTGGAAAAAGGGGTTGCTGCCATTCAGAAGGGATGCAGCATGTTTACGGACACCAACATGGCCAGGGTGGGCATCAGGAAAACAGAAATTGCACATTTCAAGGGCACGGTTTCCTGCCTGATGACAGACCCGGCAGTGGCGGCCCGGGCCGCGGCCGACGGCACTACCCGCGCCCTGGCTGCTGTAGATCTGACCGCAGACCAGCTGGAAAACGGTATTTATGTGGTGGGCAATGCCCCCACAGCGCTGCTCCGTCTTATCCAGCTTATTCAGGAGGACAGGGTCCACCCCGCCCTTGTGATCGGGCTGCCTGTGGGATTTGTCAATGCCGCAGAATCCAAACAGGCGCTCATGGCCCTGGATACCCCTTACATCACCAATGCGGGCAGAAAAGGCGGCTCCAACGTGGCCGCAGCCGTGGTCAATGCCCTGGCCATCATGGCATATGAAACAGCGGTCCATGAAACCCCCTGACATTCAAATGGATAATTCAGATGGATAGAGGTGTGACATCAAAGGCTTTGTAATAGGTGCCACCGGCAGCGGCACCGGAAAAACCACCCTGACCCTGGCCATTCTGGCCTGGCTGCGTGCCAGAGGCATGAAAGTGGCGCCGTTCAAAGTGGGGCCGGATTTCATCGATCCGGGCCACCATGCCTGTATTGCCGGCCGCACCAGTTATAACCTGGATTCCTGGATGCTTTCAAAAGATTACAACCGCCGGTTGTTTCATGAACAGTCCAGGGGGGCGGACCTGGCAGTGGTGGAAGGGGACATGGGGTTGTTTGACGGATATGATGCCATAACAGAATCCGGGTCCACCGCCCAGATGGCCAAATGGCTGGACCTGCCCGTGCTGCTGGTGGTGTCTGCCAAAGGAAAGGCCAGGAGTGCGGCAGCAGTGGTCAAGGGATTTGAATCCTTTGATCCGGACCTGACACTGGCCGGGGTGGTGTTTACCTGCACAGGCAGCCAGCGCCATTATGCATATCTCAAAGATGCAGTGGAACAGAACTGCACCACCCCCTGCCTGGGACATCTGCCCAGAAATGATTCCATCGTCATGCCCGAGCGCCACCTGGGCCTGACCACCGCAGATGAACATGTGATCCTGCCGGCTGTGATTGATACCCTGGTGTCCATGGTGGACCAGGGACTGGACATGGACCGGCTCATTTCCAATCTTTTGAAACCGGCAAAAATATCTGAACCCATAGATAACGAAAAAACGCCAAAACCGCCGGTTGGAAAAGATGCGGCCGGACCGGAAACATCGGTTGAATCACAAACGCCAGCTGGCCCCATTAAAAAATTCTTTCCAAAAACCCCACGGATTGCCGTGGCCCGGGACAAGGCGTTCTGCTTTTACTATCCGGACAACCTGGCCATGCTGGAAAACGCCGGTGCCTGCCTGGTGTTTTTTTCTCCTCTGGCAGAGGACCGCCTGCCTGACGACATTGACGGGCTGTACCTGGGGGGCGGTTACCCCGAGCTTTTTGCAGACACGTTGTCACAAAAACCGGTTCTGCTGTCAGCTGTCAAAGCCTGCAGCCGGCAGGGCATGCCCATTTACGGGGAGTGCGGGGGATTTATGTTCCTGTGCAAAGCGCTTTGGCCCAAAGACCATGATCAGCCAGTGTCCATGGCCGGGTGTTTTGACCTGCAGGTGCGGATGTCCGGAAAACTCAAGTCCCTGGGGTACCGGGAGATCACTTTTGCAGAAGATACGGTGATCGGCGTAAGAGGAGCCCGGGTCAGGGGCCATGAATTTCACTATTCGTCGGTGGTGCCGCAAAAATCACCCCTGTATGGCAATGTGTTTGCAGTCACCTCCCGGGCCGGCCAGGATGTGCAGGTGCAGGGATACCAGATTGGCCAAACCCTGGGATCGTATCTGCATGTGCATTTTGGTTCCAACCCGGATGTCCCCCGCTGTTTTGTGGAAAACTGCAAAAAATTCAGAAAACAGCGGCTGGGCGGTTAGGGAAAATATGGCACAAGAACCTTTGAAAAAAGGATTTACCACAGGTGCGGCCGCCTCTGCCGCAGTCAAGGCGGCCCTGATACGGCTGCTCACCGGCACCGCACCCAAAGAGGTGGCAATTGTTTTTCTTGGCGGCGGCACCCGGATGGTGGCGGTGCAGCAGATACGCTGCCTGACAGAAAACTGCTGTGAGGCGGTGATTGTCAAGGATGCCGGAGATGACCCGGACATCACCCACAAGGCCCGGATCGGGGCCAGAGTGACCCTGTCACCGGGAGATGTCCTGCAGGTGCGTATTACAGGCGGTATCGGCGTGGGCCGGGTCACCAAACCGGGCCTGGAAATTGCCGTGGGGGAGCCGGCCATCAACCCCGGCCCCAGGCAGATGATCATGGAAGCGGTGCAGGCGGTATATGATACCCAGGCGCAGGAACAGACCCACCAGGTGGCAATTACCGTGTTTGTGCCACGTGGGGAAGCGCTGGCAAAAAAAACCCTGAATGCCCGGCTGGGCATCATGGGCGGTATTTCCATTCTCGGGACCACGGGTGTGGTGACCCCCATGTCCCATGATGCCTATATCGCCACCATCAGGGCAGGTATCCGTGTGGCAGCTGCAAAACATATTGCAGCCCTGGTGTTTACTACGGGCCGGCGCAGCGAACGCCATGCCATGGCGCTTTTTCCGCAGTTTTCTGAAGAAGCCTTTGTCCAGACCGGGGATTTTTTCAAAGCCGCCATCCAGGAGGCCCTGGCCCAGCCTTCCATCACACAGATCATCTACACGTTTTTTTTCGGCAAAGCCGTAAAAATGGCCTTGGGATATGCACACACCCATGCAGCCAGATCCGGCATGGCCCTGGATACCCTGGCAGACTGGGCGCAAACGGTGACCGGCTCTCCTGCCCTGGCACAGCAGATTGCCGAAGCCAATACCGCCCGCCATGCATTTTCCTTTATCTATCCGGATTATCTTGACCTGATCCGCTATGTGGGAAAAAAAATCCAGGAAAATGCCGGATCATTTGCCGGGTATAAGCTTTTGATTCGAGTCATTATCCTGGATTTTGATGGACAGGTTATCTTTGATTCCAATAAATGATAACAGCAGACAGGACCGGTAAAAACCGGCCCCAAAGATCAGTTAGGACACCAGTTCCGGGCAGAGCCGTTCCTGGTACATTCTTTCATAATAGGGAAACTGGTCTTCATAAAACGCCTTGAGCCGGTCATTGTTTTCCACGGAGACCTCAAATGTTTCTACGTTTTTCTGGATGCCGGTGCTCATTGCTGCATCGGTGTGCCAGTCTTCCCAGATATCCCATTCAGACTGGTGCCCGGGCTCCCATGTCAAAGATTGTGGAATAAACGGTATATCCAGGGCCTGGCAATATGCTTTTATGACACCTTCCGGGTTGTCTTCCAGGTCATCGGCGTCCACGACAATGGGGGCATCCTCAAAATCACAGGCTTTTTCAAAGATACCGCACAGCTGGGCAAGGCCGATCTCCTCTCTGGTCACCTCCGGATGCATGGCATAATAGGAGGCAATGGCCTTGGCAGGATCCCTGATCAGAAAGGTGTTGTTCAGTTTCTGCAAAAAGGTGTCATCATTTTTAAGGTATTCATATCCGTGGGCGCACATGTCCTTGAAAAACACACTTTGGCCTGCGGCAGCGTTTTCAATATGGGCCCGGATCCCCGGATAGTCGGTGGGGTGATCCGGGTCCACGTACTGCTGGTCTATGGTGGCTGCATCCTTGTGCACATAATACAGATATGAAAAGGGTTCATGCAGGATGTTCAAATCTCCCCTTTCCATCATAACCCGTTCAAAAGCTGTTGAAATGGATCTGGGATGGGTCCATAACGCAATCATTGCATGCATATTTTTTTCCTCTCAAAGGGATTTATTAAAACAATCAATAAAATTAATTTAAAAAACCATTAACTGTATAATTATTGCTTAGACGGGATCTGAATTCAACCCGGGAAAAACCCTCTGGCAGGGCATGTCACCGGGTCGGTATATTTTATGGCCCGGATGGATGGGTTTTCTTATAATATCCCTGATATGCAGCACAAAGCTGTGAATACCTGGGATCGGTCTGTGGTTTGTTGCAGCATTCTTGTGGGGGGAGCCGCTACTTTTTTTGTTTAAACACCAGTTTGTTTGCTGCCAAAAGAACAAGATAAACCGTGCCGCACAATACAATAATGGTGGGGCCTGATGACAGGGCCAGGCTGTAGCTGATGCCAAGCCCGGTCCAGGTAAACAGGGCGCACAGCAAAACGGAATACAGCATCATCTGCCACAGGCGCCTGGCATAAAACCCGGCAATGGCAGGGGGGATGGTCAACAGGGCAATGACCAGGACAATACCCACGATGCGCACCAGCAGCACCACGGTCAGGGCGGTGAGCACCAGAAGAAACAAATAGAAAAAAGTGGTGTTGATCCCCCGCAGCAAGGTGAATTCATTGTCAAAGCAGACCCCGAAAAAGCGGTTGAAAAACAGCACCACAACCCCCACAATCAGCACATCCAGACAGATGACAAAAATAAGGTCCCTGTGGGAGATGAGCAGGATATCTCCGAACAGATAGGAGCTGAGGCTGAAATACCCGGGGGTTTTGTCAATGAACAGAATACCGCAGGCCATGCCCACGGCCCACAGGGTGCCGATGATGGTGTCCTCCCGTTCTCTGCCATGGATGCTCACCAGGCCCACTATCAGAGCGGATACGACTGCTGCCAGCACTGCCCCAGGAATCGAGTCGAACCACGAAATACCCATTCCCACCTGGAGATACA
>JAIPDY010000218.1 GCA_021737445.1 Desulfotignum sp. | reverse complement strand
TTCATTTTCAAATGTCTCCATGCCGGTGGGCACGATTCCCCACACAAGGATGCCCCCTTTGTCCAGAAACTTTTTGACGGACCTGGTGCTGGCACCAAAGATGTCGGCATTGGTGTAGATATCCAGAGACAGGATATCCATGTCCAGGCCCAGCAGAAAATCCCAGTCCGGGTTGCCGCACAGATGAATGCCCCGGGGCCGGTCAAGGGTGGAAAAGAAAAGATCCAGGTCCTGTTTCGCTTTTTGTTCCCCATACCCGGACATGGCGGAAAACACGAACTGCATGCCCGGTTCGTCAATGAACATGAACGCGTTGGGGTTTTTCTGTTTGAGTTTTGCCAGCTGTACATTGATGCGCTGTGCCATAAACTCGAACATGAACGGCCGCACCGTATCATCAAACAGAATGGGCCGCTCATCCTGGTCCAGAATATTGAATCCAAAGCTCACCGGGCCTTCCAGCTGCCCCCGTATGGCAGGACGGTCCGACAGATCCAGGTCCAGAAACCGGTGATACACCGCAGAATAGGTTTCACTGACATCAAAATACGCCGGGTCGTCAAAATGGGCCATGGTTTTTTCAAATTCTGCAATGAACCGGTCCATGGAAAACCCCAAGGTCTTTTTTTCCAGATCCAGGACGATTCCGGGGAAATGTTCGGCTGCCTGGACATACATGTCCTCATAATAGCTGAGATGGGGCAGCTGGGGCCAGAACGGGATATCCAGGGTGAGGGCCGTATCGATTGCCCGGTCCACATCCGTGTGCGGCATCACCGCCATGGCGGTTGTCAGCAGATTACCGGGGATGGGCATGTCATTCTCCTTTTGTTTCTCCAGATGTGATGGTTGCTTTTGCACGCCGTGCTTTCATAGCCTGAACCATTTTTTTCATTTTTTCAACATCAATTTCCGGATGACCCACCACAGGCATGGACGGCGGTTGTGTGACATGGGCCAGGTACGCTTCTTTGGGAATGCTGTTGTGCCAGTTGCCTGACATGCGGGCCAGCACAATGCCGGCCACAAACACCGCCGCAATGATGATCCCGGGAACCGGCTTCCGGGTGGTTTGTCCGGATGTCTTCAGTGAAAACCCAAGGGCATTTTTTTGGGGACAGACATGCACACAGGACTGGCAGACAGTGCATTCCGATGATAGAATCCATTGTTTTTCTGGATTGGAATCGATCCGGGACAGGTTTTTTCACATTTTCTGCACCCAATGCAGTGCTCGGGATTCCGTTTGACGGCCCCGATGCTCAAAAAACCGAGAACACCCAGAATCGCCCCATAGGGGCACAGATACCGGCACCAGAAATATGGGACCAGAAAAGACAGCCCTGTCAGGCTGAGAATCACCGTCAGGGCAGTCCCAGAAATATCGGTGAAAAATGCAAGCATCTTGATGTCGGCAAACCGGTTATAAGGGCTGTGAATAAACTGTTCAATGGCAGCCACAGGCATTTTGCAGAAAATATAATAAATGAAAAACCCGGCCAACAGGTATTTCAGACCTCTCAACGGGATATCGGCCCATTGCGGCAGCTTCAGGGACCGGGAAAACAGCCGGGAATGGATTTTGGCCAGGATGTCGGAGAACAGCCCGAAAGGGCACACCCAGCTACAGAACCCTTTTTTGACCACCAGGGCTGTGACACAGATGACCAGAAAAATAACCAGCCCTGACGGATGGATATCATTGATGGTTTTTGTATATACCAGATGCTTCAGACTCACCAGGGCGCTGATGGGCAGAAACGCTTCCACACCAGGCGGCCGGTCAACATCCGGGAGAACTCCTGATTCCAGCTGAAACACAAACAAAGCGAACTGGACGCCGATGGCAATGACAATGGCTAAAAATATGATCTGACACCATCTCCGGACAGGTAAGAAAGAACCGATAAAAGATCTTTTGCCGGTCATATGTGCAGACTCCTGTTTGTTCAATTCATTTTGCAAACAATATTAAAAAATGGGCGCTGATGGCGCTTCGCCCTTTTGTTTCTTGTATCTGTTTTCTTTTTTTATCCCGGCCGGGTTCTGGTTGCATTGATCTATGTCAAGTTTTACAGATTGCCTGTGTGATTATACAGATTGATTTTATTTCATGGATTTGATTTATATCAAGGACTGGGCCGCACCATTTTCATAGTATCGTGTGTAAACATAATGTGAGGACAGGCATGGACCCTTTTGAAACATTGCTCAAAGAATCAGCCGCCGCCCATGGACATCTGTGCCCGGGCCAGGTGGCAGGTGTCAGAATGGCTATGCTCGGATGCCGGCTCATCGGCCTGGACAACCCGAAACAGCGGGATCAGATCAAAAAACTGCTGGTGTATGTGGAGATGGACCGGTGCACGGCCGATGCCGTGGCCCATGTCACTGGCGCCAAACTGGGCAGAAGAAGCCTGAAATTCATGGATTACGGGATCATGGCCGCCACTTTTGTCAACCTGGAAACAAACCTTTCATACCGGGTTCTTTCCACGGAAGCGTCCCGGGACCTGTGTGATGTCTATGCCCCTGAGATTGCGGACCGGGCCGGCCGGCAGACAGCCGCTTATAAGCGCATGCCTGATAACGTGCTGTTCAGGGTCCAGCAGGTCCGGGTGCATATCAGTGAGCTGGACCTGCCCGGTCCCACCCGGCAGAAGGTCTTGTGCAGCCGGTGCGGCCAGGTGATAAGAGACGGCCGGCACAGGGAAGAAAACGGCCGGGCCGTCTGCAGGCCCTGCTTCGGGAACGGGTATTTTTCCCACGCCAGGGAGATCACCTGGCCGGACATGAACTGGTCACCTGTCAATTGAAAAAGGAGGATCTGTGGTGCTGAGAAAAATTCCTGTCAAAGATGCGGTGGGCAAGCCCCTGGGCCATGACATCACGGAAATAAGACCGGGCGAATTCAAGGGCCCGGCGTTCCGAAAAGGCCATACTGTCTGTGATGAAGATATCTGTCACTTACAGAAACTGGGGAAAAACCATTTATACCTCATCGATCTTGACGTCGATGAGATCCACGAGGATCAGGCAGCCGCCATCCTGGCAAAGGGTCTGGCCGGCGGGGGGATCACCTGGCACGATGACCCCAAAGAGGGTAAGATCAATCTCTACGCGGAAAAAGACGGGCTCCTGATGGTGGACAGGGCTGCCCTGGCCGCCTTTAACATGGTGGATGAGGTGATGTGTGCATCTTTGCACAGCTATACCCTGGTGACAAAAGGGCAAAAAGTGGCAGCCACCCGGGCCATCCCCCTGGTGATGAAAAAAGCCCCGGTGGAGCGGGCCGCAGCCATTGCGGCCCGGAACGGCGGGATTTTTACAGTGCTGTCCCTGAAGTCCGGGCATGCAGGCATCGTGATCACCGGCAATGAGGTGTTCAACGGTCTGATAACCGATAAATTCGCTCCGATTTTGCAAAAAAAGGTGGTTGACCTGGGATCTGTTGTCTCAGGCATCGTGTTTGCCCCGGATGATGCTTTCCTTATTCAGCAGGCGATCACCTTCCATCTGGCAGACGGGTGTGACCTGATTCTGCTCACCGGCGGCATGAGCGTGGATCCGGACGATGTCACCAGAAAAGGCATTCACCTGGCCGGAGCCAATGAGATGCATTATGGGGCCGCGGCCCTGCCCGGGGCCATGTTCATGGTGGCCTATATCAATGAAACCCCTGTGATCGGGGTGCCGGCCTGCGGGCTGCACCACCGGACCACTGTTTTGGATCTCATCCTTCCGCGGCTTCTGGCCGGTGAACATATCGGTAAAAAAGAGCTGGCATTTCTGGGCCACGGCGGGTTGTGCATGGACTGCCTGGAATGTGTCTATCCCCATTGCCCGTTCGGCAAAGGGATGTAGCAGCTTTCAGCCCAAAGGACCGGATGGTGATTCAGGGGATGTATTTCAGGGGTGGCCACAACCATTCGCAACATGCGATCCAGAAACAAAGTCAGGCTTACGTTGCCATGATTGAACATGGCGATGGCATTGAGCAGTACCTCGAACAGCAGAACCGCCACAGGCGGGGCACCGATCAGGGCAATCGCCGATATCTTGATGCCCATGGACAAAAAGATTTCAATGGGATGAAACCGCAGTCCCGTGGTGGTATCAAAATCGCGGTCTGCGTGGTGAACCCGGTGAAGCCGCCAGAGGAAACACGGCCCGGCAGCTGCGCCGGCTGGTCAGTGCGCTGCACAAAAACGGCACCACCATGATCGGGTTTCTGCCCTTGGCGCTCAACCTGGAGGAAGGCGGCGACATGCTGCAACCCATGGCCGTGGCCGCCATTGGTGGATTGGGGATGGAGATGCTGGTGGCCCTTTTTTTGATGCCCTGTATCTATGTCCTGGCATCGAAGCGCACATAGGCATCTATTCTGTTCTGCTGATCTATACGGAAAGCTTTTCCCACCGCAGAACATGGGCCACCACCATGCCTGCAATAAATCCGGCCGCCAGATTGGATGCCAGGGTGATGCCCAGTATCAGTGTGGCGACAAACAGGTCTTTGCGCTGATTCAGGTCTATCATGGCAAGGGTCAGCTGCGCGCCTGCGAATATGAGCAAAACCCCCAAAATGGACATGGGGATTAAGTTGAACACCTGGACGATACTGTTGCCGAAAAGGACTGCCAGGCCCGCAAACAGCCCGCCGATCATGAGATTGGAACCAGCGGTCCGTGCGCCGAAGCGATAATGGGCGGCCAGCCCGCCGGCACCATGGCAAAGGGGCATTCCTCCCAGACTGAAACTGAAAAAATTGGCCAGAGCCATACTCACGCACGCTTTTCGGTTGGTCAGTTTCGATGCTTTTTCAGGAAAATATTCAGCAGAAAGATCCGTGTATGCAATGACCGCATTTCCCATGGTCATGGGCAGCTGGGGGAGAACCAGTGCAAACAGGGCAAAGGTGAAATCCGCTCTGGCCGGAAAGTCAAAAGGAAACAGCTGCGGCAGGTTTACTCCGATAGTGATGCTGCTGATGTCACTTTTTATCCCGAATATCAGGCCCAGCAAAAGCCCGCCGGCCACAACTATCAACCCGGCCGGAAATTTCCGGTTATCCAGCAGCAGCAGGGTTGCAATGGCACCGATGATCCCGATGATGACACTTATTGGAATGCCGGCCAGGGCCTGTACCGTGAGATGGGGTTCCACTGCCTCCTGCAGGGCCTGGTATTTCGAGGTTCCCATGATGAACTTCACCCCACCGGAAATCAGCAAAGCACCGGTGGACAGCTGCACCCCGCGAACCACCGATTTCGGGGTGAATTTGCGGATCACATCGATGGCCCCGGTCATGCCCACGATCAGCAGAAACACACCCATGAGAAATCCGGATGCCAGGATCTGCTCGGCGGTCATGGCCGTGGCAATGGCATAGGCCCCGATGACCTTCATGGGCTGGACCGGCACGGTCATGCCG
>JAIPDY010000217.1 GCA_021737445.1 Desulfotignum sp. | reverse complement strand
AAACCAAAGCCGGACAAACAGGATATCTGATACCGCAGCAGACATGATAGATACACAGAACCAGCCTGATTTCAGGAAGATCCCTATTGACAAGGTCGGCATCAAAGGGCTTAAATACCCGGTAAAGGTTTTGGATAAAAACCGGGGGACCCAGTCCACTGTGGCGGAGATCAGCATGTACGTGGATCTGCCCCACCAGTGCAAAGGCACCCACATGAGCCGGTTTGTGGAAATTCTCCACCAGTCCAGAACCCGCATCTCCCTGGAATCTTTGACCACGATCCTGGCGGACATGAAAACGATCCTGGGTGCCAGGTCCTCCCACATCGAGATCACCTTTCCCTATTTTATCAAAAAAAAATCCCCCAGTGCCGGGGTCAGCGGATTGATGGATTACACCTGTTCCATTATCGGGTCTTCCAATGCCGGCAGCGCCACGGACATCATTTTGAAGGTGGCCGTGCCTGTGACCTCGGTGTGCCCCTGTTCCAAGGAGATCAGTGACTGCGGTGCCCACAACCAGCGCGGCGAGGTCCTGGTGAGCGCCCGGTTCAAAAAGCTGATCTGGATCGAAGACGTGGTGAGCATCGTGGAAAAAGCCGCTTCCTGTGACATCTATTCCGTGCTCAAAAGAGAAGATGAAAAATTTGTCACTGAAAAAGCCTACAACAACCCCAAGTTTGTGGAAGACCTGGCCCGGGACGTGGCCAAAACCCTGATGGCTGACACTAACATCACCTGGTTTTCCGTGAGTGCGGAAAATTTTGAATCCATCCACAACCACAGCGCCTACGCCTACATCGAAAAATAGCACTACCTCATGATCACAAAGGGATAGAGACGCTGGTTCCTGCCGATAAAATACCCGGCCCGGGTGTTGATGCCGGTGAGGGTGCCGGTTTTGTAGTATTGGGTACCTGTGGTCTTCAGCAGCGCATGGTGGGGCATGAAGACGAGCAGCAGTTGACCCATCTGTGCCGGTGTGACCCGGTTTTTTCTTGACAGGCCTGATCCTTCGGCAAGCATCACCGTCTTCCAGCCCAGAGATTTTTTCGCAAATGCGGTCAACACCTTTATGCCTTTGTCCAGCGTGGCCGGCGGGCCGTACACATGGGCTCCCAGGGCCAGCATCACCTGGTTGGCCATAAAATTGTTGGAATATTTGAGCAGTTTTTTCACCACGTCTTCCAGTGTAAATGGGGATGTCAGGGTGAGGATCTGTTCCTTCTCCCGGATCTGTCCGGTTTCCACCGGCCCTGCTACAGCAACTCCCATATCTTTGAAAAAACGGGCCATGAGCAGGCCCGGGTACAGGGACCGCAGCTCTTTTCTTAGTAAAATTCTGCCCTGGCGCAATCGGGTTTGTTTGATTTTATCCTTGAACAGATCCAGCAGCGGGGTCTGGGGCTCGGCACTTACAAACGCATTGGATTCCGCATCCCAGGCAAAGTGCAGGGTGTTGAAATTGGCACACAACGCACCGGTGGTGGCATCATATGGATTCAAAGACCGGCCCGTGCCGGGGATGGTTATGTCCGGCGCAAAATAGTGCTGGTCAATGCTGATTTTATTAATCTGCTGTATCCCGGTTTTTTGGACAATCTGCCGGCAGAAATCCAGAATCGCCTCTGAAACGAACAACGGATCTCCCATCCCCTGGACATACAGGATATGGGTTAAAGGATCATAGGCCGCCCGGGTGGCAAACCGGTATCCCGGCCCCAGGTGTTCCAGCGCTGCCAGGCTGGTCAATATCTTTAGAATGGAGGCCGGCACCATGGGGGTGTCCGGGTTCTGGGAGAACAGCACCTGCCCCTGGTCGTCTGTCACCAGTATCCCGGTGTGCGGGTTTTCGGCAGCTTTTTCCAGGGCGGCCTGGTCCGGCCCTGAAATCTCTGCCAGGGCAGAAGGGATCTGACCTGCGTTGCTGTGAACAGGAACCGCCCCCAGAATCAGAATCAAAAAAAATACAGAAACAAACCGGGTATGGGGTGAGATCATAATAGAGGACTCCTTGGTTAATCCACTGGTCATCTTTAATTGCAGGCCCCTGATCCATATATATCATCATTCAGTCGTTGCTTACTTTATCAATGCCAGAATTTCCGAAATATCCTGAGCGGTTTTAATCGCCTCTTTGATTTTTTTGAGTGTATCCAGGTCGTCAATTATATTCACCTTGTCCATCACTGTATCAATGTCCTCCGGAAACTTGAGGGTTATGCCCAGCTCAATGGTTTCTCTGAGGCCTTCAAGTTTACCTTCAAGTCTACCTTCAAGTTTACCTTCATTATGTAATTTCTCAGCCAGTGTCATAATATATCCTCCCGTCTCTTTGGAAATAGCCTGCTCAGCCATCTCCTTTATTTGTTGCAATGACAGATCCTCTTCATCCAGCACCGATGCCAGGTACCGGATCACCACCTCCAGATATTGCAGCCCGGTTTCTTTTTCCATCAATGTCCGCAGCAAAGAAAAGATCTCCGGCAGCTTGTACTGCAGCTCGGGTGTAAAAATGTACTTGAACAGCAGCATCATCACCCGGTTCATGATGGAGCCTTTTATCTGATCATCAGAGAACCGGTGCAGGTCATACAGTTCAAACCCGAAATCCGGGATGTACCCGGCAAGGTCATCCACGGGACCGGCCAGCAGCGAAGTCAGCCTCACAGTGTTTTCGGGCCACTTCTGCCTGGCGTGGCAGATCAGCAATGGTATCACAATGGGCAGTTTGAAAGTTCTTCCCTTGTGCTGTTTAATATACAGACGCCATATCTTGACCATATATTCCAGCAACTGGAGGTGCACATACTTGTCGTGGTAGCTTTTGTGTTCAAACAGCAGGTATATAAACCCTTCACCGCCGTCCTTGAGCATGACCCGGTACAGTATGTCGGAATAATAATCAGCCAGTTCTTTTTCAATGAAACTGTCCTTGCTGATCTCTAGCGTGGACATATCCATCAGATCCAGAACCTTTTCCGGCAGGTTGTTTGTTAAAAAGCTGTGGGCATTGGCCTGGTCCCCGTAAATTTCCCTGATCAGTTTATCATGGGGGTTTATTACCCTGCTGCTGTTTTTCTTGTCTGCCATGATAAAATTTTACCTGTACCGGCTGATACAGTCAAGAAATATATCAGACAGTGACCTTGAAGGAAATATCCGCCCGGGGTCAGAGCAGCACCACTCGCAGGCGGCGGAGATTTCGGACTGGGAAGGGTTGAAGTCCGGACACTTCTCCTGAGCGGCCCATGTTGCGCAGGCCGCTGATTCATATATATCATCATTGCTTTTCAAGGCAAATTTTTTTATATACAGAATACTGTTGAGCATAGTGCTCAACCTGCTTGCTTTATGGGGTAACATAACCTATAAGCATAAGGTTTTGATAAGCGGTCACATTTGAAAATGTAACCGACAGAGCGGAGCTATACCCAAAACTTAAAACTTCTCTCCCCTATTATGAAAATTTATATAGCCGGCCACGGCGGTATGGTGGGCAGCGCCATTGTCAGACATCTCAAAACCCCGGGACAGACCCGGATCATCACCCGGACCCGTAAGGAACTGGATCTCCTGGACCAGCACGCGGTCATGGACTTTATGCAGTCTGAAAAACCGGACCAGGTATACCTGGCAGCCGCAAAAGTCGGCGGTATCCATGCCAACAACACCTATCCGGCGGAGTTCATCCATGACAACCTGGTGATTGAAACCAATGTGATCCAGGCTGCCCACAAAAGCGGTGTGCACAAACTGCTGTTTTTAGGCAGCAGCTGTATCTATCCCCGAAACGCGGCCCAGCCCATGGCGGAAGAATCCTTGCTCACCGGTCCTCTGGAACCCACCAACGAACCCTACGCCATTGCCAAAATTGCCGGCATCAAGCTGTGTGAAAGCTGCAACCGCCAGTACGGCACCGACTTTCGCAGCGTCATGCCCACCAACCTGTACGGCCCCGGGGACAACTATCACCCGGAAAACAGCCACGTGATCCCGGCCCTGCTGCGCCGGTTCCACAAAGCCGTCCAGAACCAGGCCCCGGAAGTGAAGATCTGGGGATCAGGCACGCCTAAGCGGGAGTTCCTGCACGTGGATGATATGGCCGCGGCAGCCGTGCACGTCATGAACCTGGATGCCGCCACATACCAGGCCCACACCCAACCCATGCTCTCCCACATCAACGTGGGCACCGGCGTTGACTGCACCATTCAGGAACTGGCCCAAACCATCGCCAGAGTCACGGGCTTCACCGGCCGCCTGACCTTTGACACCACCAAACCCGACGGCACCCCCCGTAAACTTCTGGAGGTGACCAAACTCAAATCTTTGGGCTGGACCCCGTCCATCGGTCTGGAACAGGGCCTCACCAACGCCTACACCTGGTTTAAAACCAACCAGGCCAACTTCAGACAATAACCCAAAACCCCAGCTATTGACTTGTTGCCGTCCTTAGCGATAGAATAAGCCTGTAGTTTTAGTCTTGATTTATTGGGAGATTTTATGATGGAAAAAAAGAAATACATATATTTTTTTGATGACGGCATGTGGTTAGGATATTGGGAAGAATTCCCCGACTATATGACCCAGGGTGCCGCATTGCAAGAACTTCAGGAGAATTTAAAGGATCTTTACCAGGATTTGACCGATGGAAGTATTCCCTGTGTACGCCATGTGGGTGAAATGGAAGTTGCATGAACCGGAAGGATTTAATCCGGGATATTAAACGCATGGGGTGTATCTATTTGGATACAATGTCGTCATGAATACAATACTGCGTACAGAAGCGTTCGACAAGTGGCTTAGAAAGCTTAAGGACGCCCGAGGTAAAGCGCGTATTATTGATAGAATCCGATCTGCTGAAAGAGGCAACTTCAGTGACTGTCAGGCAGTAGGGCAGGGGGTGTGGGAAATGCGGATTCACTTTGGCCCGGGATACCGGGTGTATTATTCTCGTATCGGGCCGGTGGTCTTTATCCTGCTCTGCGGGGGTACTAAGCGGAATCAAAAAAGGGATATTGCCAGGGCGCAGGAGATGGCAAAATTGTTAGAGGAAGATGAATGATGATAAAGAACAGTCAATTGAACATTGCACCATTTGATGCAAGTGATTATCTGGACAATGAAGAAACGATTGCTGAATATCTGTCCGTGGCTCTAAACAATCCGGATCCTGATGCTTTTCTGGATGCGGTTCGTGATGTTGCCAAGGCACAGGGTATCTCAAAAGTGGCTCAAAATGCAGGACTTGGGAGAGAGAGCTTATACAAAGCGTTGAAACCCGGTGCAAAACCCCGATTTGAAACGATACGCCGCCTGTTGACAGCGTTAGATGTTAAAATTGAAATCGTCGCTTCTTGATTTGAAAGGGCGTCAGTCTTGGCTTATTGGCTTATTGCAAGGGGGGGGGGGAATAAGCCCATAAAGCAAGCCTGGCCCCCTTTCCAATCAAGAAGCGACGATTTCAATTTTTACATCTTACGCTGTC
>JAIPDY010000246.1 GCA_021737445.1 Desulfotignum sp. | reverse complement strand
CACCAGAACAATCAGAAACGGCACCACCCGCCGGCTCACGGTGCTGATCCGGTCCCCGGAAATGGAGGCGGACACGATCAGGCAGATCCCCATGGGCGGGGTGAGCATGCCGATGGCCAGGTTGGCCACCACGATCACCCCCAGCTGGATCAAATCGATCCCCAGGGCCGGCAGCATGGATGTGATCATGGGCACCAGCAGGATCAGGGCTGCCGTGGTCTCCACAAACACCCCGGCTGCCAGCAGCACCAGGTTCACCATAAGCAACAGCAGCACCGGGTTGTCCGTCCAGGTCAAAAGGGTGGATGCCAGTGCCGCCGGGATATCCTCGATGGCCGCGATCCATGAAAACACCGATGCTGTGGCAATGATGAACATCACCACGGAGGCGGTGATGGAAGCCCCGGTGAAAATCGGGACCAGGTCCTTTATTTTGATCTGCCGGTACACGGTCATGGAAATCACAAGGGCATAGACCACAGCCACGGCCGCAGACTCTGTGGCCGTGAAAATGCCTGATAAAATCCCGCCCAGGATGATCACCGGTGCCCCCAGTGCCAGAAACGCCCGCCGGAAACTGTCTATCACCTGCGGCAGTGAAAACGCGGCAGACGGGGCATACCCGTTTTTCCAGGCGATCAGGGTGGACACCGCAATCAGGGAAAGCCCGATGAGCAGCCCCGGCAGAATGCCCGCGGCAAACAGCCGGGAGATACTGGCGCCGGTGAGAAACCCGAAGATGATCATGGGAATGGAGGGTGGGATCACCACCCCGAGAGATCCGCCCGAGGCCTGGACTGCCGCGGAAAAGCCGGATGGATACCCGGACCGCTTCATGGCCGGAATCAGCACCGCACCCACAGCTGCTGTATCCGCAGCCGCCGACCCGGAAATCCCGGCAAAGAACATGGCCGACACAATGGACACCGCTGCCAGCCCGCCCGGCAGCCACCCGGTCAGGGCATTGGCGAAATCGATGAGCCGCCGGGAAATCCCCCCTTTTTCCATGATGGTGCCTGCATACATGAACAACGGCACAGCCATGAGATGAAAGGAATCTGTCCCTGCCACCATGCGCTGGACCACCATCATCAATGAAAACTCCCCCTGGAAGGCGATTGCGGCCAGGGAAGCCGCACCGATGGCAATGGCAATGGGGGTGTGAATCATGAACAAAAAAAGCATGGTCAGGATCAGAATTTCCGTGGTCATCTGCCCTGTCCTCCCTGGCCGTCACCAGGTCCAGTGCCGGGTCTGTCGCCGGGTCCGTCAACACATCCATCCCCGGCCGGATCAAACACCCGGCAGACACCGGCCAGGCAGTGCACCAGGAAAATCGCCCCGCTCACCGGCACCACGGCCATGATGATCCATTTGGAAACCCCCAGGGCCGGGGTAATCTGGAGCCGGACAAACCAGGCAAATTGCGTACCGCTGACTACCATGACACAGAAAAGAGCTGCACCGGCCAGGTAGGACAGTATCAGCGCACCGGTTTTCATCCGGTCCGGCAATCTGCGCACCAGGCTGTCCACCCCGGGATGGGCCCCGTGAAAATAGGCCACCGTGGCCCCCAGAAAAGAGAGCCAGATCAGCAGGAACCGGGCCAGCTCTTCCGACCAGAACAGCGAATAGTTGAGCCCATACCGGGAAAACACCTGGATTCCCACCACCAGGGCCATGGCCATGCCCATGGCACACACAAGGCATTTGACCCAGCGGTTCAGGCACAGGCTCACCTGGTGAACATATACAAAAAAACCTTTTATTGCACCGCCTCCAGCATCCGGCTCAAAAGATCCTGCACCCGGGGTTCCTGGTACAAATCCATCTGTTTCAGCCCGGCCACCCGCTCCCGGAAGGCAGCGATATCCGGATTTTCCACCACCTGCATCCCCTGTTCCTTGAGCATGGCCAGCCGGCCCGCATTTTTCTTTCGGTTGTCTTTGCGCTGGAACCGTGCCGCCTCTCTGACAGCGTCTTTTATCAGTGCCTGGTCCTCTGCCGGCAGGGAATTGAACCAGTTAAGGCCCGCCACATTGATATGCGGGGAATACACATGCCGGGTCAGGGTCATATGTTTCTGGATCTCATAAAATTTATACACCTCCATCACCCACAGCGGGTTTTCCTGGCCGTCGATCACGCCCTGCTCCAGCTCCGTGTAGATGGGCCAGGGCATGGGTGTGGGATTGGCACCCAGGGCCTGCCAGATCGCCTTGTGAAGGGCTGAGGACATCACCCGGATCTTCAACCCTTTGACATCATCGGGCCCGGTCACGGCCCGCTTGTTGTTGGTGAGGTTCCGGAACCCGTTTTCCGAAAAGCACAGCCCCTTGAACCCGTAGGTCGCAAGGCTTTCCAGGATCTCTTCCCCCAGTGGGCCGTCCAGTATCCGGTCTGCCTGGGCATGGTCTTTGAACAAAAAAGGATAGTTGATCACCCGGACAATGGGATCAAAAGTGTCAAACGGCCCACCCGTGATCACCCCCATATGGATGGTGCCCATCTGGATCTGCTGCAAAATTTCGGTTTCATTGCCGATGGATGCGGAATGGTAGATTTTCACCATGTACGCCCCATCCGACCGGGCCTCCACCAGCTCCTTGAACTTTTGTGCCACAATGTTCTGGGCCGCCCCTGGCTTTGTCACCACCCCCAGTTTGATGGTAAACGGCTTGGCAGCCAGGGCCGTGGCAGACATCGCCAGCACCATGATCATGACCAGACAGACTTTTTTCATGCATCCTCCTCACGGTTTGGGATCAGAAGTTCATTTTTTTATTTACCCTATATGCTTTGCCTTGATTCCTTACAGGCGCTTTTCCAATATTTTTTTCATCGCATTCCCGGACAGGTGCACAGGATTGTTTTTCTGCCCGGCTGCATCCGCAATCGGCCCGATGTGGGCCAGTGTGATGCCAAAAGCGCCCAGTTTGGGCATATCAAAACAGTTTGTCCACTCATCCAGCAGATCCATGAGCAGGCTGCAGCCTGAAGCCCAATCTTTTTCCTTCGTCCTGCCCGCCAGTATCCACCCGGCCCGGGCATATTTTTCCAGGGCCGGATGTCCCGGATCCTGTGCCATCAGGGCCGTGATGTTTTCCCTGGTAGCGGCTGCCAGCAGGGTCCCGCACACTTTCCCGTGGGGCATGCCCTTTATGCCGCCGATTACCGAGGCAAAGCCGTGCACCACCCCCAGGCCGGCATTGGCCAGGGTCACCCCGGACAGGTACGCCCCATATGCCAGGCAGGAGCGGCCATCCAGATCTTCCGGGTCCTGCAACACACACCGCTGCAAAGCCGTTCCGAAACCTTGCAGCCCGCTGGTGCACAGCGCATCGGTCATGGGGGATGCCTTTGTGGAAACCAGAGATTCCAGCAGCTGGGTCAACGCATCCATGCCGCAAGCTGCCGTGATATCCGCCGGGCAGCCCAGGGCCAGCTCCGGGTCCACCAGGGCCGCATCCGGCATGAAATTGTCATGGCGCAGCGATTTTTTAAACCCGGTTTCCCCGGTCCGGCTGATCACGGCGTTTTTTGTGGCCTCAC
The DNA here is from genome assembly GCA_021737445.1 of Desulfotignum sp. GTDB lineage: Bacteria > Desulfobacterota > Desulfobacteria > Desulfobacterales > Desulfobacteraceae > Desulfotignum. Next base: position 1,989 of record JAIPDY010000246.1, on the reverse strand, counting down.
TGCCGGTGCCTGCCGTGGTGGGAACCGCAATGAACGGTACTTTCCTCCCGTCATGGGTCCGGGTCCCCACCCCTTCCAGAAAACCGGTCACCGATCCCTCCCGGGTCAGCATGGCAGATACTGCCTTGCCTGCATCCAGCACACTGCCTCCGCCCACGGCCGCCACCACATCAACAGGCCGGCCTTTGTATCTTTTCACAATCTCATCAATATCATCCGGGCCGGGTTCTCCCTGAATTTGTGCCGTGTACACCACAATCTCTGCCGCATCAAACCCTTTTTGCAGCGGCTCCCAATGCGGGCCATTCACAAAAGAACCTGCCCCGGTGATCAGCAGCAGGTTGCGGCCGTACCTCCCTGCCAGATCCGGCAGCCGCGACAGTTTCCCCGGCCCGAAATACAGGTGCTGACTGACAAAAAAATCAAACTCCAAAACAAACCCCTTGTTATTATCGTTGATTGCCCTTTATTATATGATAATGAAAAAAAATGGTAGGCTTGAACCTGAAAAAAGGAACCCAATGCATTTGACATCAGTTTCTGTATTCATTGACCCTTCCCGGTGCAGCGCTTGCGGCGCCTGTATCCGGGTGTGCCCGTCAGAGATTCTTTCTTTGGAAAACAGCACGGCTCACGCAGCACCCGACACAAACTCTGCCCGGTGTCTGCAGTGCGGCCACTGCATGGCAGCCTGTCCGGAAAGTGCCATCACCATCCCGGACCTGGATCCAAACCAGCACAATTTTTCTACCTTTGCCCTGGACCATGCCTGGCTGCCGCCGGGCAAAGGCCTTCCCACCCGGGATCTGGCCCGGCTCATATGCTCCAGGCGATCCTGCCGGAATTACAAACCGATCCCGGTGGAAAAGGAAAAACTGGCCGATCTCATCAAGCTGGCCGTGTTTGCCCCTTCCGGCACCAACAGCCAGGCCTGGACCTTCACCTGTCTGTCCTCCCGGTCAGAGGTCCTGGCCCTGGGACAATCCATCAAAACATTTTTCGAGCGATTGAACAAACAAGCAAAAAACTTTCTTTTAAGAAAATCTCTGGCCCTTGTCGGGGCCAAAACCCTGGACCACTATTACACCAACTATTATGAATCGGTCCAAACCGCCATGGAGCAGATGGAAAAAGAAAACCGTGACCGGCTCTTCCACGGCGCACCCGCTCTCATTCTCATCGGATCATCCCCCGGTGCCACCTGCCCCAGAGAGGATGCCCTGCTGGCAGCCGGCAACATCCTGCTGGCCGCCCACACCATGGGCCTGGGCACCTGCCTGATCGGGTATGCCGTGGCTGCCATGGCCGAGGACCGGTCCATCCAGAAAAAACTGGGAATTCCGGAATCGGAAACCATCCACGCTGCCGTAGCCTTAGGATATCCCGATGAAACCTTTGAGCGCATCACCGGCAGAAAACAGCCGACAATAAGATTCCGATAAATTCATAAACCAAAGATAACATCAAGGAGAAACACATGTCTCAGTTGGATACCACATTTATCAGAAATCAGTTCCCGGCATTTGCCCAACCCTCCCTGGACGGATGGGGATTTTTTGAAAACGCCGGCGGTTCCTATACCTGCCGCCAGGTGATCGACATACTGAACAGCTATTATACCCGGACCAAGGTGCAGCCCTACTATAACTATCCGGCATCCCAAAAAGCCGGAGAAGCCATGGATGAATCCTACACACGACTGGCAGCGTATCTCAATGTCGGTGAAGACGAAGTCCAGTTTGGCCCCTCCACCACCCAGAACCTCTATGTCCTGGCCCATGCCTTCCGGGAACTGTGGGATAAGGGAGATGAGATTATCGTGTCCGGCCAGGACCATGAATCCAATGCCGGATTCTGGCGGCGCCTGGAAAAAACCGGCATCATTATCAAAGAGTGGGGTGTGGACCCGGACACCGGCATGCTTAACCCGGCTGATCTGGATGCCCTGCTGTCCCAAAAAACCCGGCTGCTGGCATTTCCCCACTGTTC
>JAIPDY010000005.1 GCA_021737445.1 Desulfotignum sp. | reverse complement strand
ATCCTGTTCTGTTTGAATAGAAACAAACCAGTGTTTCCCTCTTCTGGAAATGGTTACGTTCCTGGGGTTCCCCTGGATCTGTCGGCTCTGCAAAAAACGAACCCAACCGATCTTAGGCAGAAAAACCCTGCTGCCTTTGATCTTGAATCCCTGCGGGTACCGGAATGAATCCTGGCATTTGAACTTTTTCTTCCACACCGGAAATTTTTTATCCGGTTGTTTTTTATCAAATGCATCTTTCAATGCCCGGTCCAGAAACTTCAATGTCTGCTGCAGGGTCTGAGAGGGGGCTGTTTGCAGAAAGGATGTATCCTCGTTCTTTTTCCACACAACAAGGCATCCGAGCCGGCAGACATTGTGTGTTCAACATGCACGTTCATCTGGTGTTTGTTCCCAAATACCGGAAACATGTATTTGATACCAAGGCCCTGTCTGCCCTGAAGAAAATTTTCGTTCATGTCCTTAACCAGTTCGAGGCTGAGTTGGTTGAGTTCAACGGTGAAAGTGATCATGTGCATTTGCTGGTGCATTATCCCCCAAAAACCACTGTGTCCAAAATGGTCAACAGCCTGAAAGGGGTTTCATCCAGGAAATTACGCCAGCAGCTGCCTGAACTTTCACAAATCTATTGGAAAGGGGTGCTCTGGTCACCGTCTTATTTTGCAAGCTCCTGCGGTGGAGCACCGCTGGATGTAATCAAACAGTATATCGAAGAGCAACAACGACCGGCCTGACGGCCTTGCGCCTTATATCCCCGACCTGAAGGTCACACGTAAATCGGCATTTAGGGAATTTGCCAATACTGGCATTTTCCCTAAATGGTTATGTTCGGAAAATACGTTCCATAATCGGACAGCCAATACAAAGTTAAGGAGCGACAGAAGCTTTCACAAAATGAAACATGGATGAAACCCGCCTTTTTGTTAAAAAATGAATAGCAATGCGGGAGGGCAGGGCTTTAAAACGGGTACATCAGCGGGGCTTTTTGTGTTTTTTGGGCCCGCGCTTTTTTTCCGGCCGGGTGCGGGCGGTGACAATATCCTTCTGCCGCTGTTTTTTGGCCGGATCCTTTTCCACAAACAACGGTTTGCCGGTGAAAGGCTCCTGGCCCGTATAATACATGAGCGTGGAAAAGGTGGACGGGGTGGGGGTGAAAATCTGGACCTGCTCGGGATGGGTTTTCAGGTTTTCACTGATGAAGCGTTTCAGGGCTGCCATCTCTTTTTGTGTGCATCCGGGGTGGGCAGCCATAAAATAATAGGTTAAAAACTGGGGCTTGCCGCATGCAGCAGACAGGTTGTCAAAGGCAAACTTGAAGGCAAGCAGATCGTCAATGGTCTGTTTGCCCATATGGTGAAGCACCTGTTTTTCACTGTGTTCCGGCGCCACCTTCAGCTGGCCGGATACATGGTCTGTCACCAGTTTTTTTAAAAACGCGCTGCCGTGTTTTTTGTCCTGCATGATCAGGTCATACCGGATCCCGGAGTTGACAAACACCTTTTTGATGCCGGGAAGGGCGGTGAGTTTTTCCAGCAGATCCAGATACCGGGAATGGTCGGGCCGCAGGGTTTTGCAGATTTCAGGAAACAGGCAGGCTTTGTCCTGGCAGGCCCCGTGGGAGTATTTTTTGGGGCACTCATATCCGTACATGTTGGCGGTGGGGCCCCCCAGGTCCATGATGTTTCCTTTAAAATCGGGATGGGCTGTGAACTGCCGGGCCTGCCGGAGAATGGAGGCCGCGCTCCGGCACTGGACAGTTCGTCCCTGGTGCACGGTGATGGCGCAGAACCGGCATTCGCCGTAGCATCCGTAATGGGTGGGGATGGCGAACCGGATGGTGTCCAGGGCCCGCACCGGTCCCATGGCCCGGTAAAAAGGGTGCACATCATGTTCATAATCCAGGTCATGGATTTCGTCCATCCGGGCTGTGGTGGATACGGGTGCAGGCGGGTTCAGCACCAGGTACCGGTTCTGGTGGGCCTGGCACAGCTGTTGTCCGGTGACAGGATCGGTGTTGCGGTAAAACAGGGTAAACGCGTCGATATATGCCTGCCTGTTTTGGGCAACCGTTTCAAAAGCGGGCAGTTCCAGCCCTTTTTTTGTTCCGGCAATATAGGCGATCCCAAAGATATCTTCAAAGGATTGTCCCTGTTTCAATGCCCGGGCGAGAGCTGCAATTGTGGCATGTCCCATGCCGGACACCAGAAAGTCTGCCCTGGCATCAAACAGAATGGACCGCCGGATTTTGTCAGACCAGAAGTCATAGTGGGCCATACGCCGCAAACTGGCTTCAATGCCGCCGATCACAATGGGAGCTGTGGGTTTGCAGAACCGCCGGATCAGGTTGGCATAGGCAATGACAGCCCGGTCCGGCCGGCGGTTGTTGACATGTCCCGGGGTGTAGTCATCTTTTTGCCGCCGTTTTTTTAAGGCAGTATAGTTGGCCACCATGGAGTCCACGGCCCCGCCCGTCACTCCCCAGAAAAGAGAAGGGGACCCTAAACGCATTATATTTTCAGGGGTGTCCAGGTTTGGCTGGGCAATGATCCCCACTTTGAATCCCTGGTGCAAAAGCACCTTCCCGATCATGCTCACGCCCATGAAAGGAGAGTCGATATAGGTGTCGCCTGTGACCAGGATGATCTCCGGCCTGTCCCAGCCCAGGGCCTTGATCTCCTGCATGGTGGTGGGAAGAAACATTCAGGCAGTCTGCATTATCGCTTCGGCACAATTTCCAGCCAGTAGCCGTCCGGATCATTGATAAAGTAGATGCCCATCTCCTTGTTTTCAAGGCAGATGCAGCCCATCTGCTCATGCAGGGCATGGGCCGCATCAAACGCATCAGTTTTAAAGGCGATATGAAATTCCTCATCCCCCAGGTCATAGGGTTTTTCCTGTGATTTGAGCCAGGTCAGCTCCAGTTTGCCGGCACTTCTGCCATCTTCAAGATACACAATGATAAAGCTGCCGTCATCTGCTGTCTTGCGGCTGGTTTCATAAAGACCCAGGGCTTTTTCATAAAACGCCAGGCTTTTTTCCAGATTCAGTACATTGATGTTGAAGTGATCCATGGTAAATTTCATAAAAGATTCCTTTTCTATTTCTATCAAACTGATTTCATTCTTTGCATATCTGTTTCAACCGGTTGAAATCAATTGCACGCTGGATGGCAATACCGCTTTGTTCGGCAATGGCCAGGGCGAAATTGATGTCTGCATGGGAAAACTGGCGCACCTGTTCTGTGAGCAGCCGGAGAATGCCGATGGTTTCGTCTTTAAACGGGATGGGTACTGCCAGAATACTGCTGATACCCTCCAGTTCAGCTTCCTTGTGGTATCTGGTGTGGATGTCTTTTTTGGCATCCAGAATAACCACCGGTTCGCCCTGTTTCAGATAAAAGGTGGCCAGCTCTTTGTCCAGAGGTCCTCTTTCCAGATATGACCGGCTTAAGCCGTATGCGGCTTTTAATTCCAATTTTCCCTTGTTTTCTTCAATAAACCTTATGGTGGCGGCCTTTACCTTCATAACTTCCGGCAGGCGGGTGACAATCAGGTTCAGGATTTTGTCCAGCTCATAGGTGGCATTGATCTTTTTGCTGATGGCGTGGATGGTTTCAAAATAATCCAATTGAATCTGCTGATCCGCAAACGTTCGGACATTTTCAATGGCAATACCGCATTGCTCCCCTAAGGCGGCAACGAAATTGATTTCATCCTGGTCAAATGATCGCAGCGTTTTGGTCAGCACCCGCAGAATACCGATGATCCGGCCCCGGATTGAGATGGGCACCACCAGAATGGATTGAATGCCTTCTTTTCTGGTGGCTTCCACATATTGAATCCTGGGATCATGGGATGCATCCTCAATCACAATGGGACTGCCTTTTAAAGCTTTAAATACCGGTTCTTCATGGTCAATGGGACCACGGTTCAGGTAGGCCTCACTCAGGCCGCTGGCGCTTCTTAATTCCAGTTTTTCACCTGATATGTCCAGCAGCCGGATGGTTGAGGCATCCACATCCATTATTTCAGGCAGTTTCTGTGTGATCAGCGCAAACATGTCATCAATATCTTGCGTGGTTGTAATGGTTTTGGTCACTTCAACAAACAAATCAAAATATGAGGCTTTGCGCACGGTCTGTTCCATGTATATCACCTTTTTGTCAATAATGGTTGCGGAGAATAATACGATCCTTTGATCTAAAAAGTATAAGACTCTATTTTAAATCAGACACCATTTTTTTGTCAATTAAAACATTTTGACCCAAAATGTTCATTCCCCTTTTAAATGTTCACTGGTATACTGATATCATGAAACGCCAGGTAAGAACAAAAGTGATCCATACAGAAAATTGTTTTTCAGGCAGTGCGCTTGTATTCGGACTTGTTTTTTTTATGGCATGCTTTTTTGTTCCAGCCACGGGATCGGCGATCAACCGGACCGATTATCAGCGGTTTCAGGCAGAAATCATCGATCACCGCCACCGGTTGAACCGGGCATTCAAAAAAATCAGGCGGGCAGAGACCCGGTATATCATTGTTCACACATCCGAACTGGGGCTGTCCGCCACCCTCAGGGTGGTGTCCGAAGGCAAGCGGTTTTCCAGCGGCCACAGTACCCCCGGGGGCCATGCCAACTATGTGGTCGCCAGAAACGGAGATACATACCGGATTTTAGACAAACAGTTCCGGGCTGACCATGCCGGGCTTTCCATGTGGCAGGGCCGGCAGGATATCTCCTCTGTTTCCATCGGGATTGAACTGGTGGGATATCATTCCGCCCCCCTGACAGATCAGCAGTACCGGTCTGTCGCCATGCTCATCGATATTCTTCAAAATGTCTACAGCCTGGATGACAAGGCCGTGCTTACCCACAGCCAGGTGGCTTTCGGCCGTCCCAACCCCTGGTTTCCAAAAAACCACCGGGGCAGAAAACGGTGTGCCAAAAACTTTGACCGGTCCCGGGCCGGCCTGGGCCCCGGATTTGCTTTTGATCCGGATGTCAGGGCGGAACGGCTTCTGTCTGATCCTTATCTGGCTGATCTGTTTTACAGTCCAAAGCCGGCAGTGGCAGCCAGGGTGCCAGCCACGGGGCCGGTTTCCAATCTTATTTCCAGAAAGAATTCCGCCTGGGCCATTGCCGGAGAAGACTACAGCAGCAAGAGCACGGTTTATATTCTGCCCAATGGCCGCAAGCTCACCGGAGACCAGATCGATGATACAGTAGGCTGGCATCTTCTGCCGGTCAATACCAGGGTATTATTGAATCAGGAAACGCAAACAGAAAAAATACTGGACCCTGGCAGTCCGGTGAAAATTATCACCGACCGCATGACCGCCTGGTCCCATGCAGGGCCTGCCTATGGGTTTGATTCCACTATATATTTTCTTCCATCAGGCAGGGTTTACACCGGCTCTTTCATTTCAGACTGGGATGACCTGCCCCAAAATACCCGGTTGATCGTGGGATATCAGGGACCGTTTTTTATCACCGGCGAAAAAACAGCTTATGGGATCGCCGGTCAGAAATTCAAAGATCGGGCAACGGTCTATTTTTTGCCGCCGGGTCATGTTAAAACCGGAGATAAGATAACAGATTTTTCCAGTCTGCCCCGAGGATCCCGGATTTACCTGCCGTTAGACAACCTGGTTCCGGGATAGCCCAGGGTCAATATGCGTAAAACAGCTGCTGAATCTGCTGGCGGCCGGTTGGCTTTAAAAGGGCCAGCATAAGCAGTATCCGGGCTTTGGCAGGATTGAGTTCATCTGAAACAATAAAGCCGCAGGCATCATCATCCACTTCCACATTCCGGCCCACCGTTCCTGTAGGCACCCTGGAACTTCTGACAATAAAAATACCCTGAGCCGCTTTTTTTGCCGCGTTTTTCACCGTGGCCTGGTTCATGTTGCCGTTGCCGTCGCCGGCAATGACAATGCCGGCCGCCCCACAGGCCACAGAACAATCAATAAGATCCGGCGGCATGTCAATGCATGCATAGACAATATCCACCCTGGGCAGGGCAGGATAAGGAAATTGACAGAACCGGCTGGAAAATTCACTTAAATGGGTGTGACGTCTGAAAGGATATCTGAAATATACAGATTTGCCATAATTGACCGTGCCCACCAGGCCGTTCACCGGAGATAGAAATGTTTCCACGGATGTGGTGTTGGTTTTGGTCAAAGAATGTGCCCCGTGAATCCGGTCGTTCATAACTACCAGCACGCCCCGTTCCCGGGCATCCGGATCTGCCGCCACTGCCACTGCATTGAACAGATTCAGCGGACCGTCGGCTGAAATCGCGTTGGCCGGCCGCATGGCCCCGGTCATCACCACTGTTTTGGGACTGTTCACGGTGAGGTTCAGAAAAAAAGCGGTTTCCTCCATGGTGTCTGTGCCGTGGGTCACCACAATGCCGTGGATATCGTTTTGGTTCAACAGCTGGTTGATGCGGCAGGCCAGGCGGATCAGGATGTCAAAAGAGATGTCCTGGGAACCGACATTGGCGATCTGCTCCCCTGTAATCCGGGCCAGTTTATCCAGATCCGGAACCGACTGGATCATCTGTCTGACATCTACTTTGCCCGGGCGGTATCCAGCCTGGGCAGGTGCCTGGCTGATCCCGGCAATGGTGCCGCCCGTGGCAAGAATGACGATACTGGGTTTCATGGAACGGTCCTTTACAAAAAATATGTTTTGCTGCCTGTTTTCAACAATAGCAATTTCAGGCGCGTTATACCAGAAAAATGGGTAATACCGCATTTATGTTCTTGAAAAAGAAACAGGTTCATGCCTATGATAAAAATGTGAAATCGCTCTCCGGTAAAATAGCTGTTTTTTTTATGGTCTGTCTGCTGGCTTCAGCGGTTGGTGTCCCCTGTGCCCCGGCCCAGGACCAGCTGCCGTTGATCAGGCAGCAACCCGAACCGCCCGTGCTGGTTGCGGCGGTGATGTGTGAGGCCATTGAAAAATTCAAGCCGGTCAACCAGGCAGTGGTCTTTTCTATCTCCCTGGGCAGGGTGTTCTGCTTTACCGCATTTGACCCGGTTCATGAAGAAACCAGTGTTTATCACCACTGGTACAGGCAGGACCGTCTGATCTCCAGTGCAAAACTGGTGCTTAATCCTCCCAAATGGTCTTCGTTCAGCAGCATGCAGCTCAGAGAGGCTGATAAAGGGCCGTGGCGGGTGGAGATTGTCGACAGCCGTGGCAAATTGATGAAAACCCTTAGATTCAGTATTTCAGACTGACCCGCCATGGGACAGTTTTTTGGTATCGGGTGGCAGAATGTGCTGGATATAGCACTGAACACCTATATTTTGTTCAGGCTTTATGTGCTGTTCCGGGGGACCAATGTCATGCGGGTCCTTCTGACCATGGCACTGCTGCTGGTGTTCAGGCAGGTGGCGTTATCCATGGGGTTGATTATTACCAGTTGGGTGATGCAGGGTGTTATTGCAGTTGCCGCGCTGGTCATTATTATTGTGTTCCGCAATGAAATTTCATCTGTGCTCAAAACCAAAGATTTCAAGTCTTTTTTCTGGGGGATCCCCCGGCATCAGCTTAAAACCCCGGTGGGTATTATTGTTGAGAGCGTTTATGAAATGGCCAGAAAAAAAGTCGGGGCGCTTATCGTGCTGCCCTTGAGCAAAGGGATGGAAGGTGTGGTTCAAGAAGGGATCACCTGGCAGGGAAAACTTTCCAAAGAGATGCTGATCAGCATTTTCTGGCCGGACAACCCGGTTCATGATGGTGCTGTTATGATCCAGGGGGACAGGATTACAGAGGTTGGCGTGATTCTGCCACTTTCAAACCGCACGGATCTGCCCTCCAGTTTCGGTACCCGGCACCGGGCAGCCGTTGGTCTGGCAGAACAGACAGATGCCATGGTAATCGTGGTTTCAGAAGAACGGGGTAAGATCACCCTGGTTAAGGACAAACAGATTTATGATATCAATGACAGCAGCATATTTGAAAAACTGTTAATTGAACATGCCGGCGGGGATACATCAACCGTGGATATAAAAAAACAGACCCGGGAGCTGGCCGTTGCCGCGACCATCTGTCTGGCCTGTGTAACAGGGCTGTGGCTGAGTTTTTCCAGAGGCGTGGAAGCCCTGGCCACCCATGATGTGCCGGTTGAATTTATCAGTCCGGATCAGAAGATGGCGGTTTTTTCCTCTTCAGCCAGCAGCGTCAGGCTTCTGCTCAGCGGCTCCAGGCCGTTGATCCGGTCCTTGACACCTGACCGCATCAACATCAAAATAAACCTTACCAATGTTGAACCAGGCACCAACAACCTGCTTGTCAGCCGCCATGCCGTTAAACTGCCCCCCGGCATCACGATCAAGAATATTGAGCCGTCTGAACTTGAGGTGACTGTGGATGTGCCGTTGAAAAAAATGCTTCCCGTTCAGCCCTACTGGACCGGAAGGCTTTCTTCTGACCTGATCATGACCCATGCCCAAATTTCACCCGAAAAGATTCATGTCATCGGCCCGGCCCAGGCCCTTAAAAAGATCGACACCCTGTTTACTGCACCTCTTTCTCTGGACGGCATCACTGAATCGGGCAGTCTGACTGCAGGTATTGTCATGAATCCTGCCACCATAAGGATTGAGGATAATAAACAAGGCAGAGTCCAGGTGGAATATACCATCCAGAAGCGTGAGACAGTATCACCTTAACCCAGATACCCGTAAACCCCCTTCATAAAAAAACAGGTTGTGTCCCCTGCCTTTCTTTAGTTGACTTATCAACTATTATAAAAATTGAGAAATTAGCCTTTTCAAGGTAAGTCCCACTTCTTACAGTCCAAACCCTACTGTTTTTTTAATATGTTCACAATTTTTTGCTTGACAATGCAATCGAACTGCCGCTATTAAATGGCTATGAAATAGATACGATAAACCAGCGTGTCCAGGGTTTTTTTATTCGCAAAAAGGGGAGGGATTGTATGTCATCAAATCACTATTTTAAACATGAGGGGCCATGGTCGGATGCCGGCGATCCTTTGATGTGCACAGACACCGGTGACTGGCGGACCAGACGGCCGGTGGTGGACAAGGACAAATGCATTTTCTGCGGGTTCTGCGCCATTTACTGCCCGATTCAGGTGGTGGAAATGAAAGGGGACACCCATTTTGAAGCTGATCTGGATTTCTGCAAAGGCTGCGGCATCTGCGCAAAGGAATGTCCCAAGGGTGCCATCACCATGATTTCAGAAGGGGAGTTTGTATAATGAACACTACTGCAACACCATCACGGATCAAGGTAATCACGGGAAATGCCGCAGCCGCCATTGCTGCCAAACTGGCCAGGCCGGATGTGGTGGCTGCCTATCCCATCACCCCCCAGACCGAAGTAATTGAGCAGATCTCCACCTTTTATGCATCCGGAGAAATGGACTGCGAACTGATCACCGTGGAAGGGGAAAACTCCGCCATGAATGTGGTTATGGCAGCTTCCCTGGCCGGCGGCCGGGTGTTTACCGCATCCTCTTCATGGGGACTTGTGTTCATGTATGATGCGGTGCTGGCTGTGGCCGGTGCCAGGGCCCCTGTGGTCATGGTCAATGTGAACAGGGAAACACCTGGTATTATTGCCGTTTCTTCAGGACAGCAGGACATGATCTCCACCAGGGATGCCGGCTGGATTTTTCTGATCGCCGAAGACTGCCAGGAGGTGCTGGACCTGGTGCTCCAGGCCTACCGCCTGGCAGAAGATTATGATATCCAGCTGCCGGTGATGGTCCATTATGACGGGTTCTTTTTGTCCTATCTGTCCGAAGGCGTGGATATTCCGGAGCAAAAAACCGTGGACCAATTTCTGTCAGTGCTCAAAACCCAGCCCAAACGCACGGTGCTCCATCCCGGTGAAAAACTGGGAGTGGGCTCTCACGGGATTCTGGGGGGATACATGGAGCTGCGGCACAAACATGTGACCGCCATGGAACGGTCCAAGGCCAAGTTTGAAGAAATAGACAAAGAGTTTGCCGATATTTTCGGACGGTCTTACGGCGGGCAGGTGGAAGAATACCGCACAGATGATGCAGATATGGTGCTGGTGGGTTCCGGCTCCATGTGCGGCACCATCAAGGCGGTGATCGATGAGCAGCGGGAAAAAGGGGTGCGCATAGGCCTGGTAAAGATCCGCATGTACAGGCCCTTTCCCCACAAGGCTCTTGTGGCGGCACTCAAGGGGAAAAAAGCGATCGGTGTGGTGGACAGAAGCCTTGCATTCGGATTTGACGGCGGTCCTATTTATACGGAACTCAAAGCGTTTGAAACCCGGATGGACGGGGCAAAACTCATCAGCTTTATCGACGGCATCGCCAACACCGATATCACCAAAACCAATGTGGAAAAGATGATCCAAATGACCGGTGATCTGGCAGACGGCAAAGATGTGCCAGAGGTCACCTGGGTGTCTTATCCGGATGCCAATACAAAGGGGGAAAAATAACATGGCGGAGAAAAAACAAGGTCGACTGACCAAGGTACTGGATTACCTCAAACATGATGATCCGTTTTCAAAGGGAGTGGCATTCTGTCCTGGCTGCGGCCTGGAGCTTTTGCTGCGCTTTATCCCCCGGGTGCTGGGAAACGATATCGTCATCACCGGCACCCCGTCCTGCTCTGCACCGGTGCTGCTGGGGCAGAACAACCAGTCCTGGCATACCCTGTCCTATTTCGGGACCCTCATGACCGGGGCCGCAGCCAATGCCACAGGTCTTGTGCGGTATTACCGCAAGGCCGGCATCGACAACACGGTGGTGTGTTTCAACGGGGACGGCACTGCCAATGACATCGGTTTCGGCAATCTGTCCGGTGCTGCGGAACGTAATGAACCCTTTATTTATATCTGCTATGACAATGAAGGGTATATGAACACCGGTATCCAGAAAAGCGGTACCACACCCTATGGTGCCACCACCACCACCACACCCTACGGGTCGGTCCACAAGGGCAAAAATCTGCGGCGCATGAACCTGGGGCTTAAGATGGCCATGAACAAGATTCCCTATACCGCCACTGCCACCTTAAGTGACCTGGATGATCTGGCCAAAAAGCTGCTCAAGGCCAAGGAAGCCAAAGAGAGAGGATTTTGCTTTCTCCATGTGTTTGCCCCCTGTCCCACGGGATGGGGTGCTGATCCGGCTGATACCATTGAAATCTGCCGGCGGGCGGTGAAAACCAATTATTTCCCGTTGTGGGAAGCGGAAAACGGCAGGATCCGCATGACCAAAACCGTTAAGAAGCCCAAGTCCGTGGGTACCTATACTGAGCTGATGAAAAAATTCAATCACATGACAGAAGACGATATTAAGATTCTCCAGGATGATGTGGATTATGAATATTGCCTGCTGGGCGGTTTGAGTGTCCTGGAGGCGGAATGTCAGCTGCCTGTATCTGTAAAAGACCAAGGAGAAACATCATGATGAGTGAAGTCAGATTCCATGGCAGGGGGGGACAGGGGGTGGTGACCACCTCCAAGATTCTGGCCAATGCATTTGCCAGGACCGGACAGTACGGGGCCAGCTTTCCCATGTTCGGATTTGAGCGCAGGGGAGCGCCCGTGACGGCATTCGGCCGGTTTTCAGACAAGCCGGTGCGGGAAAAGACCCAGATTTACAACCCCAATATCCTGGTGGTGCTGGACCCCTCCCAGAAAAAAGCGGCCAATGTGTTTGACGGACTGGTGCCCGGGGGCATGATGCTGCTCAACGACAAAAAAAATACCGACGATGTCCGCCATGAAAATTTGCGGAAACTGGCAGTGGTGGATGCCAACGGTATAGCCATGGCGGAAATCGGGCTGCCGATCCCCAATACCGTGGTGGTGGGGGCGTTTGCCAAAATGTCGGGTCTGCTGGATATTGGGCCGGTACTGGAGGCGCTGGCGGATTATTTTTCCGGCAAAAAACTGGCAGCCAATGAGATATGTGCCAGAAGAGGGTTTGATGAAGTACGCATAGTTGAACTGTAAGGATAATGTAAATAAGATACAAAGGAGCTGTTATGCCTAGATGGGGAATGGTAATCGACGTAAAGCGGTGTATTGCCTGCTGGGGATGCACTATTGCATGCAAGGAAGAGCATTTTCTGCCCCCCGGTGTTTTCTTTAACCGGGTCTTGATCGGAGAAAGCGGCAAATTTCCCACCTCTTCCAAGCTGATCTATCCGGTCCTGTGCAACCACTGTTCCGATGCCGCCTGTGTGGAAGCGTGTCCCACCGGTGCCACCTATGTCAGAGAAGACGGGATAGTGGCTGTTGATGATGAAAAATGTGTGGGCTGCCGGGCCTGTATGGTATCTTGCCCCTATCAGCAGAGAACCTATTATGACGAAAAGGTGAAAGACCGGGAATATTTTCCCGGCCAGGGCAAGACCGAGATGGAAATTATCGGGGAAAAACTGTACCCCTTTAAACTGGGCACCGTGATCAAGTGCAATTTCTGCTCGGAACGGCTGGAAGATGGCATGAAAAAAGGCCTGACCCCGGGAAAAGATGAAGATGCGTCTCCTGCCTGTGTCAATATCTGTCCGGTGGGGGCACGCATCTTTGGTGACCTGGATGATCCTGAAAGCGAGATCAACCGGCTGATCATGGAGAAAAAAGGCAAGCAGCTCAGGAAAGAATTCGGCACGGAACCAGCCGTTTATTATATTGATTAAACAGGAGGCGTTATGACCTATAAAACAGATGAAATTTGGGAAGACAAATGGGTAAATACCACCTGTGGCGTATGCTATTGCGGCTGTGGTGCAAAGGTCCGGGTGGTGAACGGGGTGCCGGTAAAAATAGAGGGCATCAAGGAGTCCACCATGGGTGGGACCGGTTCCGGCCTGTGTGGCAAAGGTGCGGCAGGACTCATGTATTACCACGACCCCAACCGCATTAAAAAACCATTGCTGCGCACCAATCCGGAAAAAGGGATCGGGGTGGATCCCAAATGGAAAGAGATTGAATGGGATGAGGCATTGGAGATGATTGCCACCAAGATGAAAAAAATCATGGAAGATGATCCCAACAAGATCCTTTTTACCAACCAGACCATGCGGGCGTCAGACGGCCCCCACAATCATCCCTATTTCTATGCCCAGGCATACGGGGTGAAAAACAACGGTAACTTCATCATCGGCGGGGGCAGCCTGCACTGCGGAAATGCCTGCCACATGCTGGGGGGACTGATTCACGGGGCCTGGTCCATCGCACCGGACTGGCGCTACACCAAATATGTATTGAAATGGGGCTCCAGCAAAGGCACGGGTTCCGGACACTCTGCCATGACCAATGCCAGGCTCAGGGCAGATGCTATCCGCCGGGGCATCAAGGAGATCGTGTTCGATCCCATGGGCAATTTTGCCGGGGGCAAAGCCACGGAATGGCTGGCCATCCTGCCGGGCACAGATACTGCAGTGGGGCTTGCCATTGCCAACTATATCGTGAATATCAGAGGCGAGATGGATGAACTTTATCTCAAGGCCAAGACCAACTTTGTCTATCTGATTAAAGATGACGGTACCTACATGCGCCATGAAAAAAGCGATAAACCCCTTGTGTATGATACCAGAGACAGCAAGGTCAAAGAATATGATGATCCGTCTGCTGCCTGGGAAGACCTTGCACTGGATGGCGAATATGAATACAACGGTGAGACGGTCCGGCCCTGCTTTGTACCTTTCAAGGAGCATCTGAAACAGTATACCGTGGAATGGGCAGCTGAAATATCCACGGTGCCGGCGGCCAAGATCCTGGAGGTGGCCAAGGGCTGGGTGGATAACGCCCAGATCGGTTCCACCATCACCATTGAAGGCAAAACCTATCCCTACCGGCCGGTGTCGTCTGTCACCTTCCGGGGGTCCCAGGGCCATACCAACGGGATCCACCAGGTGGCGGCCATTGATCTGATGAGCCAGCTTGTGGGAGCCGAAGATGTGCCCGGCGGCACCCTGGGATGGCCTGCAATCAGGCGTGCATACCCGGGCGGCAATTATGAACAGACCTGCACCGTGGGAACAGATGGTGTGATCGTGCCTTCTGTTTTCTACTCCCATGATCCCTGGCCGGTCCATGCCCCCAGTTACCCTGCCACCAACATGGGGTGTGTGGATGTGTGGACCCACTGCACCCTGTCCCATATCCCCTATGTGGAAGAGGTGGATTACATCCATGAGAAACTGGGCATGACATCCAAACCGGAGATGATTTTCGGGATCTCTGCCAACTTTGTGATCAGCAACTCCGACTGGGATACGGCGGTCAAAAACTTCAAGGACTGCTTTGTGGTACAGATGGA
Source organism: Desulfotignum sp. (assembly GCA_021737445.1). Classification (GTDB taxonomy): domain Bacteria; phylum Desulfobacterota; class Desulfobacteria; order Desulfobacterales; family Desulfobacteraceae; genus Desulfotignum. The sequence continues at coordinate 16,704 of JAIPDY010000005.1, read as the reverse complement.
TCTGTGGGTAAATGAAACCGATCAGGCCATCGGCGATTTGATTTTACCTGACGTTTCCTACCTGGAAAAAGACTGCTGGTCTTCTGAGATTGACGCGTTTTTCTTTTCCGGTTCCCCCTCTTATGAAGACTGGTATGTGCACCTGCAGCAGCCTGTTGCCAAACCCATTGGTGAGTCCAGATTTTTCATGGATGTTTACATCGATGTGGCCAACCGGGTTGGCGTGCTGGACAAATTCAACGCCAAACTCAACGATTATTACGGGGTCAAGGATCCGGACCTGCAGATCAAACCCGGCGAGGTCCTGAACTGGAAGCAGATCGGTGAACGGGTGCTCAAATGGGTGTATGGCGATGACAAGGAAAAGATTGAAAAACAGGGATATGCCACCTGGCACAAGCCTATTGATGATGTGTACTGGCGGTGGAACATCGATTCCAGATGTCCTGTGTACATGGAGTATCTGATCCATGACAGGCGGAATATGGAAAAAATATTTGAGGAAACCGGATTTGACCTGTGGATGGATATGGATCAGTACACCCCTTTGCCCACCTGGTTCTGGCCCGAATCGCACAAAGACCTGGACAACGAATTTGATCTTCTGGCCTTCTCCTACAGAGATATCCTGCACACCAACAACACCACGTTTCAGAACCCTTATGTGGATGAAGTTTCCCAAATGTGTCCCTATACCTTTACCATTACGCTGAACACCTCTCTGGCAAAGGATAGGAAAATCAAGGATGGGGATATTATCTGGATTGAAAACAGGTATGGTGTCAAAGAAAAGGGTATTGTCAAGACCATGGAAGCCCAGAGCCCCAAAGTGATCGGTATTGCCGGGCAGGGCGGCCTGTGGGCGGATGGCAGGCCCGTTGCCAAGGGCAAAGGCTCCAATTTCTGCAAGCTTCTGCCGTCCAAACTCAGATATTTTGACCCGGTTGCCGGTAACATGGAAACCGCGGTTGCCGTCAAGATATACAAAGCATAAAAACAGGAGGGTGACACCATGAACGATAAACACCAAGACTTAGTTGAAACCATGTTTCCGTCTGACGGATCGGGGATCAAGCCCTATGAGTGGATGATCAGCCCCACCCGGCAGCGGCAGTGGATCGATGACAAGGGCATTTTCCTGTGGCTGGCCTTCTTTTTTTCCGAGATCGGGGCCGGCCTGTATTTCATGTCCCTGTTCTACAGTTTCCGGCCCGGGATTGTGCTGGGCTGGCTCATCACCCTGGTGCTGGGGGGCCTGATCCACATGCTGTATCTGGGCAACCCCAAGCGGGCCTGGCGCATGATCATGAAGCCCAACACCTCGGAGCTGTCCCGGGGCATCTGGATCATAGGCGTTTTTGCCGTCCTGGGATTTTTGCAGATCATCACCCCCGGGGGATTCAACATGGTATTTAACTTTATCATGGGGATTTTGTGCCTCCTGATCATTTCCCACGGATTTGCCACCATGAACGTGATCCGGGCCCTGCCGGCATGGAATTCCACCATAGTGCTGCCGCTGTCCATCATATCCGGCATCTGGGTGGGCCACCAGCTGCTCCAGTTGATGTTTGCCATATCCGGCAATGCCGCAGCTGCCTCGGGCATGGAGGTCTGGGCCGCAGCCTTTTTTCTGGCCTATTTTCTTTGCATGCTGCTGTATGCATGGGGGACCTGGCACGCCAGCGGGGCTGCCAAAGCCGCCATCCAAAGAATGCTGGAAGGCGATCTCAAACAGATCACCTATATCGGCGTGGGGGTGCTGGCCATTCTGGTGCCCCTGGTTTTTACGCTGATCATGTGGGGAGGTGACACCAACGGGTTTTTGATTTTTCTGCGCCTGGCATCGGTATGTGCAGGGGACCTTGCCATCCGGTATCTGATCATGAAAAGTGCGGTATATAATCCCCTGATCTGATAAATTAAAATTTATTTAAAACCGTTTACCAGGCAGGGAGATGATCTTAAAAATTTTCCTGCCTGTTTTTTTTAAGGGCGTTATCCCACAATTTGGAGTTGAAAAAAACCGCCAAAGGATATAATGTCGCTATAAAATAGATATATGCACACCGCAAAAAACAGTGTGACCAGGTTATGTAAAAGCGGGGCACTGGATTTTTTGTTTATTTAACAACTTAGGAAATTGTATGGCTGACAATGATAAAACAGGCAGCAGCATGGAGCCGCCGGAAAAAAAGACACCACCGCAGGCCAGGGTGAAATTTGAGGTGTATGGTGAGGAGATGATTGAAAAAGAGGTCAAATCCTCGGGCAACAGCGGCAGGATTTATCTTCCGCCCAACTGGGTTGGTCACACAGTAAAAATCATAAAAGTTGAATAACTATGGAGGGTTTTGTGCAGGACGTTATCATCAGAGAAATCCGCCTGGAAGATGCCCGGGCAATCGAAGATATCAGGGTGGCCATTTCCCAGGAAGATGCCAATGTCGATTTTCTTAAACTTGTCAAACAGCACGTTTCTGACAACGGAAACGGCCGGACCAGCCTGGTGGCTGAGGTTGATACAAAAGTGGTGGGATACATGATTTCCACCACCCTTTACGCAGGGTTCGGCATTCGCAAAAGCGCGTGGATCATGGCCATCGGGGTTCATCCTGATTATATGGGCCAGGGGATCGGGCTTGCGCTGGCCAACCAGATCTGTGACATTTACAGAGAAAAAGGGGTGAAATCCATCTATTCATCAGTGATGTGGGATTCCATTGATGTGCTGTCCTTTTTTAAGAAGCTCGGATTTAAACGCAGTGAATTTATCAACCTGAAAAAGGATCTGCAGCCCTAAATCCCCAAGTAGGCTTTTTTCACATCTTCATTGATAAGCAGGTTGGCACCCGTATCTGTCATGGTGATCTTGCCGGTTTCCATGACATAGCCCCGGTGGGCCGCTTTCAAAGCCAGGTTGGCGTTCTGCTCAACAATAAAGATGGTGGTTCTGCTTTCCTGGTTGATTTTTCCGATAATCTTGAAAATCTGTTTCACAACAATAGGTGCCAGCCCCAGGGAGGGTTCATCCAGAAGCAGCACCTTGGGCCGTGCCATGAGTGCCCGGGATATGGCCAGCATCTGCTGCTCTCCGCCGCTCAAGGTGCCGCCGGCCTGGTTCTTCCGGTTGGCCAGGATGGGGAACAACTCATACACATACTCCAGATCCTGCTTTATCTTTTCATTGTCATTGCGTAAAGACGCCCCCATATCCAGATTTTCTGCAACCGTGAGGTAGGGAAATATTCTTCTGCCTTCCGGTACCTGGCAGATACCTTTTTTCACGATCTCATCCGGAGGCATATAGGTGATGTCTTCCCCGTTGAGTTCAATAGTTCCCTTTTTGGCCGGTACGATGCCGCAGGTGGTCATCAGGGTGGTGGATTTGCCTGCCCCGTTGGCGCCGATAAGAGAAATAACCTCGCCCTCTTCCACTTCAATGTCAATTCCCTTGAGGGCATGAATATTTCCATAATAGGTATGTATGTTGGTGAGTTTAAGCATCGTCGGATTCGTCTCCCAGATAGGCCTTGATAACATCGGAATTGGCTTTGATATCTTCAGGCGTGCCTTCTGCAATTTTTTTGCCGTAATCCACCACATGTATCCAGTCGGAAAGGCTCATGACCAGCTTCATGTCATGTTCAATGAGCAGAATGGTCAGGTTCTCATTATCCCGCAGCCAGAGGATCAGATCATCCAGTTCCTTTGTTTCCTGGGGGTTCATGCCTGCGGCAGGCTCATCCAGCAGCAGCAAAAAAGGATCTGTGGCAAGGGCCCTGGCGATCTCCAAACGTCTCTGTGCCCCATAGGGCAGGTTAACCGCCATGTCATTCACATATTTTTCCAGTCCGATCTTTTCCAGAATTTCATAGCTGTCTGTAACAGCTTTTTGTTCTTCATTCTTCTGGCTGGGGGGCTGAAGCATAGCCTTGATGATGCCCGAAGACAGCCGGCAGTGACGGCCGATCATCACATTTTCCAGCACGGTCATGCCGTGGAACAGTCTTATATTCTGAAAGGTTCTGGCAATGCCCCGTTCCGTGACATAATTGGGTTTGAGCCCCCGAAGGCTTTGGGTGTTTTTGCCGGGCGGGGTAATTTCCACAACCCCTTTTGTGGGTTCGTAAATGCCGGTGATGCAGTTGAAAAAGGTGGTTTTTCCGGCGCCGTTGGGGCCGATGAGTGCTGCAATCTGCCCTTTTTCAATACTGATACTCACATCATCTAAGGCCTTGAGGCCCCCGAAGCTCATGGTGAGATTTTTAACGTTAAGTATTGGTTTGTTCATGGATCGCTTTTTCCTGGACGTTAAATGTATACACTTTGCGGACACTCTTGATGAGTCCATCCGGTTTAAAGACCATGACAATGACCTGAAGTGCCCCGAAGACAAGCATCCTGTATTCTGATACAGCCCGCAGGTATTCGGGTAAAAGGATCAGCACCAGGGCCCCGGCAATAACTCCTATGGCTGATCCCATGCCCCCTATGACCACCACGCACAAAATGGTGATAGATTCCCAGATGGTAAAGGACATGGGGTTGATATAGGAGGTTTTGGCGGCAAATACCACCCCGCCCATGGCAGCCCAGGTGGCGCCCAAGGCAAAGGCTGTGAGCTTGGTTTTAAACTTGTCAATGCCCATGGCCTGGCAGGCGATCTCGTCATCCCGCAGGGCGATCCAGGCTCTCCCGATTTTAGAGTTTTCCAGGCGGTTGACAAAGAAGATGGTCATGAGCACCAGGCCTATTACAATAAAATAGATATACACCATGGTGTTTTCCTGGTTGAACTGGTGCCCGAAGAATGTGGGTGCCGGGATATCGCCGATGCCCCGGGGGCCGTTGGAAAAACTGTCCCAGTTTTCCAGTACAATCCGGATGATCTCCCCAAACCCTAAGGTCACGATGGCCAGGTAGTCACCTCTGAGCCGCAGCACGGGATACCCGAGCATGACCCCGAAAAAGGTACCCAGCAGAGCGGAAATGGGCAGCACCACCCAGAAGCTGAGCCCGAAATGCAGGTTCAAAAGGGCATAAGCATAAGCCCCCACCGCATAGAATGCCACATACCCCAAATCCAGCAGACCTGCCAGCCCCACCACGATATTGAGTCCCAGCCCCAGCATCACATACACAAGCGCTGATATCATAATGGAGGTGTGGTACATGGGAAACACAAACGGGTATGCCAGGAAAAAGGCTGCCACTACCCCCAGAAAGGGCCTGCGGAACCGGTCGTTTTGCAGCAGCCTGTGAATCAGGGGGATGTCATCGTCCATCTCTTTTTTTTTCTGGTCCTCATTGCGCCGCAGAAAATAGTTCCAGGTCATGGAGGCAAAAAACGTCACAATCCCCACCCCCACAAGGTTTGCCCATCTGAAATCGATGGTATGTCTGATGGTGTTGACTTTTATGACCATGATGGGAAAGGTCAGTATCATGAACCAGAAGGCAATGATCAAAGATTGTTTGATTTGGTTTTTAATCGCCATAATATATACCCTAAATTCCCGGTTACACTTTCTGGGCATCGTGTCTGCCCAGGATGCCGGATGGACGGAATATCAGAATAATCACCAGGATGGTAAAGGCAAACACATCTTCGTACTCGCTATAGAAATATCCGGTAAAATAGCTTTCGGAAATACCCAGTACCAGCGATCCCAGCACTGCACCCGGAATAGAGCCGATACCGCCCAGAACTGCCGCAATAAAGGCCTTGAGTCCGGCCAGAAAACCGATGAAAAAATTGATCTGTCCCACATGGCAGGCGATGAGCACCCCGCCGATGGCAGCCGTGGCAGACCCCACCACAAATGTGGCGGAGATGACATTGTTGACATTGATTCCCAAAAGTGCTGACATGACCTTGTCCTGGGCAGTTGCCCGCATGGCTTTGCCGATGCGGGTGAACTTGATGAGAATCCCCAGCAGGATCATGACGATCACCGTGGTGACGATGATGGTAATTTCCACCGAGGTGATGATATGGGCAAAGGGTTCCCAGAACTTGAAATCAGGTATCAGGCTTTTAAAGGGCAGGTATTCAGGGGTCTGGGCCAGCATCACATAGTTTTGCAGAAACAGGCTCATGCCGATGGCAGATATCAGGGCTGACAGCCTGGGGGCGTTCCGTAAAGGTTTGTAAGCGATTTTTTCCACGGTAAATCCGTAGGCACAGGAATACACAATGGCAAACACAAATGCCAGGATAACGATTACAGCTGTATTCCAGCCCCACATTCCCAAAACGCTTGCAACGATGAGGGCAGTCATGGCCCCGATCATATAGATCTCACCATGGGCAAAATTGATCAGCTGGATGATGCCGTACACCATGGTATATCCCAGGGCGATCAGGGCGTAGATGCTCCCCCTGGTCAGGCCCCCCAGAAACAGTTCAAAAAAATACATGGGGTCGATGAGTAGTTCACGGACGGCAAAAAAACAGATGATGCCGGCGACAGCCACACCCAGTGCTATGTTAATCCAGCGCATGGTAATTAATCCTGAACTTGAGTTAAATTAAGGCAAAAATCGCTGTGTACACAAACAGGAGCGCAGATCATCATGATTTACGCTCCTGTTTTTTATATACATCAGAAGTTAATTAACCTGCTGGTATTTTCCATCAATAACCTTGTAGACAGAGAAACCCGCACCTACAACATCCCCTTTTTCATCAAACCCGATGGGGCCTAAAGGAGAGTCGATCGTGATTTCAAACATGGCGGCCCGCATGGCATCATAGTCCAGAGATCCTGCTTTTTCAGCAGCAGCAGCCAGGGCCTGCATACAGGCATATCCGTTGTGGAAAAAGGTGCCGGGGTCTTCACCATATTTTTTCTGGTGTTTGGCAGACAATGCCTGGTACAGAGGGTTTCCGGAAGTGTCATTGGGACCTGTGGCATATACGCCTTCCGCATATTTGCCGGCCAGGTTGGTGAAGTTGTCACCGATGATGCCGTCAGCACCAAAAAAGGTGGTGTCCACTCTTTTCTTTTTGAGCAGCTGAACTATTTTGGAAGCATCTGAGTGATATCCGCCCCACATGGTGACCTCGGCATCAGACCGTTTGATCTTCTGGACAATGGCGGTATAATCCACGGCACCCGTGGTCACCCCTTCAAACAGAACGATCTCAACTCCGCCCATTTTTTCAAAATTATTCCTGACAAGTTCCATCTGGCCTTTGCCGTAATCGCCTTTGTCATGGATCAGAGCCACTTTTTTGGCTTTGATCTCGTTTTTAACGAAATCGGTCATCAGAATGGCCTGGGCACCGTCATTGGCAATGGTTCTGAAAAAATTGGGATGTTCGCCTGAAAAAGTCAGGTCATCATTGGTGGAGGCAGGAGAAGCGATCAGAAGATTGGCATCCTTGTAAATTTTGTTGGCAGCAATGGTGGCACCGGAGCAGACATGGCCCACAATCATCTGGGCGCCGTCAGACACCAGTTTGGTGGCAATGTTCACGGCAACCTCAGGCTTGCACACATCATCGCCCACCAGCAGTTCTATTTTTTTGCCTAAAATTCCGCCTTTGGCATTGAGGTCCTCAACCGCGATCTCAACCCCTCTGAGGGCGGAAATACCATAAGGTGCCAGGTCACCGGAGATAACCCCGGCACTGGCGACTTTGACTGTATCGCTGGCAAAGCCGGGTGCTGCAAATACAATCATGGATAATACTGCAACTGCTAAAACCTTGAAAAATGATTTCATGTTCAACTCCCTTTGTTTAGATTAAGCTGTTTGTACACCACACCTACAATCTTAATTGTAAATTGTGCAACTATAATAAAGATAGGTGTTTTTAGTCAAGCAAAAAGTATTATCCGCTGTATCATGCCCTGGCCGGTTTTTCAAAATGGCAGGTGAAGTGGCGCAGAAACGGTGCAGTGAATGGGCGGCATGTCAAAGGGATTGCAGCGCTTTTTCCATGCGCTGCAATCCTTTGTCCAGAAGAGCGGCAGGGCATCCGAAATTGAGCCGGACAAACCCGGGGGCTCCAAAATATTTGCCGTCAGACAGACCGACCCCGGCCTGTTCAAAAAAGCCCACCGGGTCTGTCAGGCCGGTTTCTTTGACATCTATCCAGGCAAGATAGGTGGCCTGGATGGGGTCAACCCGGCAGCCGGGCATCTGGCTGACTTTTTCCATCACCGTGTCTCTGTTCTGCCGCAGATAGGCGATCAATTGTGCCAGCCAGTCATCGCAGGATGCATAGGCTGCTTTTGCCGCAGCCAATCCCATGAGGTTCACGCTGGGCAGGATGCCTTTGCATGCTGCTTTGAACCGGTGGCGTAAATCAGGGTCTGAAATCACGGCAAAAGAGCACCCCAGTCCCGGAATATTATAGGTCTTGGAGGGTGCCATCAGGGTGATGGTGCGCCGGGCAGCTGTTTTGGAAACTGTGGCTGAAGGTATATGCCGGTTGTAGGGATCCAGTACAAAATCACTGTGGATCTCATCACTGCACAAAATCACATCATATGTTTCACACAGGTCTGCCAGCTGTTTGAGTTCCTCTGTTGTGAAAAGAGTGCCGCAGGGGTTGTAGGGGCTGCAGAATAAAAACAGGCCCGGCTTTTTTTGAAACAGCTGTTCAAGCCCTTCAAAATCCAGGGTGGCCCGGCCTGCCTCTGTGACCATGGGAAGGGTGTGCAAAGGTTTGCCGCAGTGCTCTGAAACCGATAAAAAAGGGGGATAGATGGGGGTGGTGGTGACAATGGCCTGGTCCTGTCTGCCAAAGGCACGGCAGGCTGCATTCAGGCCGGAAACCACACCAGGAACCCAGATCAGCCAGTCTTGTTCCACTTCCCAGCCGTACAGGGCTGCAAGGCGTGATATTACAATCTGGTTCAGATCATGGGGAACCTGAGTGTATCCCAGGATACCATGGGTAATGATTTTTTGCAGGGCAGCCAGTACTGCAGGCGGTGCCTTGAAATCCATGTCCGCCACCCACATGGGCAAAATATCTGTATCTTCGTATTTTTCCCATTTCATGGAATGGGTATGGGTCCGGTCAATGATGGTATCAAACAAAGGATTCATCAAGATTTTTATTCTCCTTAAAACATTGTGAATTATGGTTCAGGGTGCGCTCAAATTGTCAGGCGTATCATTTTTTACTCCAGGATATACACCAGCCATCAAAATTTAAAAAGAGGGGGGCTTTAATTTGACAAAAAAGATTGAGAAACCTGTTCAAACAGTGTATGCCAGGGTCAATAATCAATATGAACCATGTATGGTTGAACAGGAACGTAACTTGTGAAAACAGATGAAAAACTGGTTGTTTTAAGGCAGATGATGACGTCGCAACAGATTGCGGCCCTGATCGTGCCCAGCGCCGATCCCCACCAGAGTGAATATGTCACCGGCCACTGGCAGGCAAGGGCGTGGCTCACAGGCTTTACCGGGTCAGCCGGCGTTGCCGTGGTTACCCGGACCCATGCCCTGCTCTGGACCGATTTCAGGTATTGGCTCCAGGCCGGTTCCCAGATCCGGGGATCGGAGTTTGAGCTGGTTAAATCAGGAGAGCCGGGTGTCCTGGAATTTCATGACTGGATTTTAAGAAATCTGTCCCCCAAAGACACGGTGGCGGTGGACGGCCGTGTCATTTCCAGAAACCAGGAAAAAAAATATCGCAAGTTGTGGAATACCCGGCAGATTCTTTTTCGAACCGATCTGGATTTTGTGGAAAAGGCCTGGCAGGACAGACCCCCCATGCCGGTCACAAAAACCTGGGACTTTCCTGTCCGGTTTGCCGGCCAGTCCCGGTCTGACAAGATCGCCAAAATCCGGGAAGCCATGGCTGAATCCGGCGCAGACCACCATGTCATGACCGGCCTGGAAGATATTGCCTGGGCATTGAACCTGCGGGGATCAGATGCCCCCGGCAATCCGGTGAATATCGCTTTTGTTCTGGTGGATATGGATCAGGTCCGGCTGTTCATTCATCCGGACAAGGTGGACCAGGACCTTGCCGCTGTCCTGGGTAAAGACAATATCCAGCTGTCAGGTTACCATGATATCTTCGACACCTTAAAAAAACTGCCGGATCAGGCCGGGGTGCTTCTGGATCCTGATATGGTTTCTGCGGGTCTGTTTGCCGCCATCAATCCGGACTGCCGCATCATTGAGGCCATGAATCCGGCGGCCCGGTTCAAAACACGTAAAAACAACACACAGATAGGGCACCTGCGGAACACGGCTGTCAAGGACGGGGTGGCAGTGGTCCAGTTTCTTCACTGGCTTGACACCCAGGAGTTTGAGGATCGGGTGACCGAAATCAGTGCTGCACATAAATTGTTTGAACTGCGCAAAAACCAAAAAGATTTTGTGGAAAACAGTTTTAATCCCATCATGGCCTGTGGAGAGCATTCCGCCATGTGCCATTACAGCGCTGCAAAAGATACAGATGCCCGGCTTCAGAATACAGGGATGTTTTTAACCGATTCCGGTGGTAACTATCTGACCGGCACAACCGACATCACCCGCACCATCTGTCTGGGCAGCCCGACCCCGCAGCAGATCACCGATTATACCCTGGTGCTCAAGGGGCATATTGCCGTGGCCACTGCCTGTTTTCCCGAAGGTACCAGAGGGTTCCAGATCGACACCCTGGCCCGGCAGTTTTTATGGCGCCAGGGCATGAATTTCGGCCATGGCACCGGCCATGGTGTAGGCTTTTTTCTGTGCGTACACGAAGGCCCGGCCCGGATCAGCCCCCACCCCGTGGATGTGGCTCTGGAAAAGGGGATGCTCATGACCAACGAACCCGGGCTCTATCGGGAAGGCGAATACGGCATCCGCCTGGAAAACATGGTGCTGGTGACCGATGCCTGCCAGACGCAGTTCGGCCGGTTTCTGGGTTTTGAAAATCTGACCTGGTGCCATTTTGAGCGGGAGCTGGTGGATATCTCTCTGCTCACCGGGGCTGAGATCGCCTGGATAAACCAGTATCACGGGCAGGTGTTTGAATCGCTTTCCCCATATCTGGAACCTTCGGTCAGATCCTGGCTTGAGTCCAGAACCAGGCCGCTGTGATATTGCGGTTCATCTGCTGGAGATCATTGGTTTGTACAGATTATCTCGTGGTCGGCATGAATTGATTCAATCTTGTGAATGGATGCCAGATATTTCTGATGGGCTGTCAGGTAAAAAGACAGGGGCCGGGAAAACTGGCTGCCAAGAATGCCGTCCACAAACAGACGGCTGATATGCTGTTCCTGCTCCAGCAGTTTCTGGGACTGGAAAAAAATGGTTTTTTCTTCCGGGGTCAGGCAGGACACCATCTCCAGTATAGTCATTCTTGCCCGGGGCAGATACATCCAGAAATAAAACAGATCCAGTGCATTGATAATGATCAAGACAGCCAGGTCACGAACCTCGGAATTTCTGGAAGAAAAAAGGGATTCAGGTTTTATTAGTATTTTGAGTTCCTGGGTGTCGGGAAACAGCATTTCCAGCCTGGCATAGGTGTCAAACAGATCTGAAAATTTCTTTTTCACATCCCGCTGCCGCAGTTTGAGATTCTGGAACCGGTCCACGGTTCCTTCAATGATCCCTGCCACTGTGTCTGACGCAGCTTTGGAAATAATGGCAGCCCATTTTTGAAGCACTGTTTCAATTGCCGGGACATTGAAAAAAACCAGTATGACACCGATAATGGCATTGAAAAGCAGTGCCACTGGAATGGAAAGGATGCTTCTGAAAAAATTGCCGGTGACCATTCCTTTGGGAAGTCCGCGAAAGGCGTTGTGGGCGGACAGGTATATGCCGTTGGCAAGTCCCATGACAGAATACAGGGCAACGGGACTTGTGTTCATGTTGATACCCAGGGTGTTATCCAGCAGCAGTGTTTTTACCAGAAAATCCAGCAGGGGCACGGAAAATCCTGTAAACAGCAGGGCATCTGTGAACCGGTCCCAGCTTACATAATTGTTCCATTTGGTCAAAGATGACCGTTTGATACCGCCGCCCCCGAGAACCGATTGTAAAATAACCCTGAAACCGGTAATTCCAAACCAGATGAATGCACCGAACCAGGCCAGAAACCACCACTCCTTGGTGAGAAAAAAACACACAAACGCCGGAATAAACCCCAGACCGATCTTAAGACAGTTTTTGAATTTGGTGTTAAGGTTTTTCCATGACTTGAAAGAAGGTGTTTCCCGGATACCGGACAAGTGATCAAGAAGCCCCAGGCCGTTTCTGTTCTGCCGCTGGATACCCCCCAGTGTTACGATATTGCCTGATTTTTTCATGTCCAGGGCAAAAGATTCAAACACCCACTCCTTTTTTTTCACAAAACGGATTTGATCCAGGCCGGGAAGCCACTTTAAAACCGCCAGTATCCACCGGAACACCGGGTTCACATCTGCTGTGGAAAAGGCGGTCATCCGCTGGTTTACACGAATGTTTGCCGGCAGGATCAGCCGGTCTTTTTTTGTGGTACGGATATTTCTGATGGCCCGAAACGGCAGGGTATGCACAATACCGAACCCCATGCCGTATGCCTGGTGGGCTTTTCCCGTGGAATCACTGCCGATCCTGGATTTGAGAGGATAGGATCTGTACATGTTTTTCAGGTCATCAATATCATATAAAATATTATACAGCTTTTGGCGCCGGTTTGATATGTCTGTATAACCGGCTTGTTCCACACAGGATATGATCTGGCGCACAGTGCTTTTGAGTTTGATCAGACTGCCCTGGTTCAGCGCTTTTTGCAGTTCATTGACGGCAAAGATATGATCGGTTTTTCCGGAGACAAAATCCTTTAAATTAATGATTTCAAGCCGGGTGATCAACCCTTTTGCTTCATACAGAATTTCAAGAACATCTTCAGGCAGCAGATTGTCCAGTTTAAGTGTGATGCGGAAATCATAATGAAGCTGGCCTATGGTTTCAAAAAATCTGGTATGGGTGAGTTTCAGCTGCTCGGGAATATCCGGATCATTATCTGCCGCAAGGGTCTGGAAAATATCAGGATGCCGTTCAAAATTCAAATATGTGTCAATAATCTCTTTGACACTGAAACAATCCATTGTTTTGATCTGGTTTTTTATGTCTTCTTGTCTTTTGGCATCAGACCGTGTGAATTCTTCTTGCAGTTGATCTGTTCGCTGCACCATGGCCTGAACTGCCATGGCATGGATATATTCTGCAAGATGGGGAGTTGACGGCTGCCCCGGGAATGAAAATGCCAGAAATTTATCCGGACACAGCGGTGCCATTTGAATATCCAGATACTGGCACATATCGTTTAAGCGGTGTTCATTGAATTTTTTCAACAGATCAAGCACATATTTTTCCTGGAATTTGAGCACTGCCTTGCCCTGTTTCATAAACTGTTCCACATGGGGGTCGGCAAGAAAGCACAGAAAGGATTCCGCATCTGCCAGGCCCCGGGACACCCAGATAAATGATATGAAGCGGTCCCGGTACCGGGCCTTGAATTCAATGCCGATACGAAGATCAATTTCCATGATCCCGGCCGCCTCGATCAGTTCAAGGACAAACCGGGGTTCAATATAGTGGTAATAGATGACCCGCAGCCGCCGGATACCTTTGATCCAGGCATCCATGATCAGATGGGTGGGAGATTTTCTGCCTGACGTATTGGCATCGTGGACATGGTCGTCAAATGTAATCTGATTCCACGCTTCAGGCATCTCCAGAAGGTGGTAGTGTGCGAGCAGTCTTCTGATCTCTCTGGGTTTTCCAAAAGCAGCCATCCGGAAGGTATGGGCCAGTTCAAGCTGGCGGGTTTTCTTGCCTTTTGCCCTTACCAGTTCCTTCATGATCTGTAAAAGTACCCGGGCAGTATTCTTGGGCATGGGTCCGCCGGCCGTGTCAAGGACCTCATCCTTGAGTGCCTTGAGTGCTGCCAGCCGGTTTTCAATGACCCCTCTTTCCATGGATTCCAGCAGGTTCACAATGGCATAGGCCAGGTGAAGCCCCTTGGATTCAGCCAGCTCCTTGATGCCCAGGGGATGGAAAAAAGGGTAGTACAGTTTCCGGATATATCCCAGCCTGGCATCTGTATCATAAACAGAATTGACAATCTTTATCAGGTCATGGTCCCGCTGGTCAAAATATATGGATTTAAAACTGTTCAATGGCATTTTTTAATTATATCCTTGCAGCCTGATTTATTCAATATTCATGTTATTGTTTTCCATCAGGTGCTGGTGTGGAAAAATTAATACACTGCCTGGAAAAAAAATTGGAAGAAAGGCCCAAACAGGGTATAGAATCACTTTCAGATGTTTTGAAACGGTTGAGATTGATCTGGATCACCCCATGGAAGGACTGCAATATGAAACATTTTCTGATAAACTCCATCGGCTGGATAGACATGATATGCTGGATTCTGGTGGTTGTTTTTTTTTGTACCTGTTCTCTTTTGTTCAACGGAGATTTAAATAAATCGTTTATTGCAGCCGGCGGCGTGGTGCTGGTGATGATTTTTATCGGATTGTCCATAGAGGTCATTATAGAGACGCTCAAAAAGGTCAAAGGGCTGGGTACGATAACCGGATTCATCACCAACGGCCCCGAGCTTGTCTGCCTTATTGTGGGCCTGGTTGTGGGGGATGTGCTGTTTGCCGCAAGCACGCCCCTTGGATCAAATCTCATGAACCCGGTTCTGCTGATCGCTGCTGCACTGGTGTGCCGGGTATTTTTAAAAACCATGAAAACAAACTGGCAGTACAGCCTGACATGTATTGTGCTGACCGCAGCTCTTGCGGTCTCGTTTTATGCCATCTCCATTTCCCATCATATTTACTGGGTGGCGGCAGGGATGGGTATAACAGGGATATTGTTTTTCAAACGGCCGCCTGAGCCGGCTGAACAATCTGTAGAAGATGCTGTTATCGCCAGATGGTCCATAATTCCGGCGGTTTTTGTGTTGATTTTTGCCGGGTATTTTCTTGATCCTGTGGTAAGCTTTGCCTCTGAACAGAGCCATGCCCCCAAAGGGGTGATCGGCTTTTTTGTTCTGGCCACCCTGTCAAGCTGGCCTGAGTTTAAAAGCTGTCTGGCCCTGTTAAGCCGCGGTAACTACCTGGCAGCCATGCTAAATATCACGGTGAGCAATATCACCAATATCTGGCTGGCCGCTGCAGGGGTAATGACCTATATTTTCATGACATGATCTTAAAGATTGTAAAATAAAGCCTGTGTGCTGCAGCAGGCTGCCCTTCAGACCGCCGGCACGGTCCATGATGATATGTTTCCGGACACCCGGATTTTTCAGGTCTTTCCATATATGCCATTTCCCCTTGAAAAAAACAGACGGCCAGGGCAGGGGCAAAGCGTAAAAACCATTTCAAAATCCGGGTTTTCATCGGCCCGGTTTCTTTATCCCGGTGCAATCAGGATATCTTGCGCAATACCCTGGATGCCCAGGCACTGTCATCCATCTGGGTTCCCAGGCTGGTTGCCAGGCGGGACAACCGGTGCGGGTCACCGGCTTTTTCTTCAGCCAGTGTGTAAAGCTGGGCAGCCAGTTGTGTGTCTTTGAGCTGGATCAGGGCGGTCTGGGCCAGAAACAGCATATCTTCAAACCCGGTGAGCTTTTGTCTGGCTGAAATCAGAATTCGGGTAAGAAATGCGGTGTCAGTGGTCTGTCCCTGCACCAGAGTTATCAGCCGGGCATAAGAGTTCTGGTCAGTACATGTGGCTTCTGCCGCCTCAAAAAGTTCGCCAGCTTTTTCCCGGTCCTCCAGCAGCCTAAGATATGCCCCTGCCACAAAGGTATAGTCATACATGGTTTTGCAGCCGGCTTCAGCCTTTTGCAGCAGATCCTTGGCCCAGGCTGTGTCCTTTAGTTTTTTGACAGCAATGGCAGCCAGTTTCACAAGATCGCTGTTTTCCGTGCTTTTTGCTTCAATATCCTTATAGATACTGCGGATCCATTTTTCATCCTTGAGGGTGGCTGCAATGGCATCGGTAAGTTCCGTGTAGTGGCTCAAACTCGCACATTTTTCCAGAAGCATGGTATAGATCTCTTTTGCCCACGCATCATCTCCCAGGTCATCATGGACACACAACGCAAGCTTGATGAAATCATTGAAGTTGCGGGTCAGATCCTGGGCCTGTCTGTAAATTTTTGCCCCATAAAAGGTATCGCCTGTTTTTTCAACAATTTCATGGGCCAGGGCCCGCTTGGTGGCACAGGTTCTGGTTTCCTGTTCTCTATTGATGAAATCGGCATATAACTCTTTGAACTCTTCGCGTTTTTCCAGCTGAAAGGTGATGGCATCGGTCCATTCTTTGTCATCTGTGACAATTTCCTGGATCGCTTTGGCGGTCTTGATGAAATCCGCATTGCTTTTTACCGCTCCCTGGGCCTGCTTGAGCACGGCAATGGCCGCTTTCGGATCTTTGAGGTCCTTTGCCATGGCCAGGGCCAGGTCAACCAGCTGGCCGCAGGCAGGATTGGAGGCAGCAGCTGTCTGGAATATTTCCGAGGCGAACTGGGCATCTCCGGTGATCTCAAAGGCTGCTTTTCCCAGTTTCAGGTAATCAGCAAATTCTGTGTATACAGATTCCGCTTTTTTGTAGATCGATTTTAAAAACGCTTTGTCATCCAGCTTTTCATTGACGGTTTCAGCAAATTTGAGCAGTTCATTGCCGGATGAAAGAGAGGCCAAAGCTTTTTCATAGATCTGC
>JAIPDY010000216.1 GCA_021737445.1 Desulfotignum sp. | reverse complement strand
AATTATTCCTCTAACTGCTCCTTGACGGCGGCCAGTTCCGTTTCCAGCCATTTTGCCCGCATCTGCAGGTCATCCCGGGTTTCATAAACTGTCGGGCCCTGCCCCATGCGGCCAAATCCCCTGCCGCCAAAGAAACTCTGGCCTCTGCCTCTGCCCCGGCCCCTGCCATATCCGGCACCAACCGGCCGAAAGAGGTCTGCAACGCCTGTACAAAAGCCCCGTCCACCACCTGTCATGGGTCCCTGATTATCTGGTCCCCTTCTATTGAATCCTGGCATAATAACGCCTCCTTTCCTGCTTGTGGTTATAGTCTGCCGAGACCGCCGCAACGATCTTTGCCCCTGTGACGGTGCCGGCCGCGGCCGGATCTGTTTTCATCGATTTTATAGCATCCGCCCGACACTTTCAGGCGCCACCCTTCCACCACTGCTTTGGCCAGTTTGAACCGGCCGGCCCGCAGCACCCGTCCCACTGTCTGGCGGGACACATCCATGATCTTAGCTGTACGGGCCTGATCCAGGCCATCATAATCGATGAGCCGGACTGCCTCAAACTCTTCAAGAGACAACACCACCTCACCGGCCGGGGCCTGTCCCAGGGGAGAAAATTCCGTCACCCGGGGAACCGCATCGATGTATCTGGGTCGTTTGGGTCGTGGCATGGCACCTCCTTTTTGATCATTTGACCATAATATTATCACAATTAATTCTGTGGTCAAGAAAAATAATGATCAAATGATCAAAATAATGGCGGGGACACGGATGCCTCTTCCAGCAAACGGTCATAGCGATTGACCTGCGTTTCCCAGGCAAACTGACCTGCATGTTCGGACAATCTGGTTCGCAAAGGCAGGCAGGCACCAGGATCAGTCAGATGACGTGTCAGCTTTTCCAGCAGCTGCGCATCCGTTTGATAAAAAATGTCATCATGAAATTGTTCAGGCATAAGTTCCGGATAGGAAAGCCTGCGGGGCAGCAGGGGAAAACAGCCGAACCTGACCGCTTCCATCACGGAGATACCGAAATTTTCCTGGATGGCCGTGGACACAACCACACTGCCTTTTGCCAGCATAGATTGATATGCCGTGCGGGAAGACACAAACCCAAAAGCCCTGATTTCACCGGCAAATATCTCTTTAGCCTGGTCAAACACCTCCGGATACAACGCATACTGCTCTCCCAGCACTGCCAGGGAAAACGCGATTCCCTTTTTTTTGAGCCGGGCGAGCACCCTGAAAAACCGCTCCGGATCCTTGTCATAATCCCACCTGTGGTTCCAGATGATCAAAGGCGGATCTGACGGACAGGCAGTCAGAGGCAGCGGCTTAGAAGGAAACCGGCACCCGGGATACACCACCCTGGTTTTTTTTTGAATCTGTGCCACAACCTTGCCGGGCCGGGGAGCAGGAATCTGCTTGATCAGCTGCCGGGCCTGTTTGACAAATGCATCCAGATGAAACCGTGAATTGAACACCACCTGGTCGGCAGACAGGGCCGAGGTGATATTGATCATCCCCAGATCCACATCCGGTTTTCGCTGCCTGGCCCTGGCAGAAAGCGGGTAGGACAACTGATTCTCATGGAAATACAGCACCAGAGGCGGCCGGTCCGGACCTGCCATGGCCATGAAATCAGACACATTCATCATGTCAGTGGCAAACACCCGGTCATAGGCGTTCAGGTTTTTTATTTTCTGCAAAAACACCAGAGATGCCGTGCGCATCCGCCACTTCCAAAAGGCAGGGGGCAGGGTCAGCAAGGTCACCTCATGCCGGGAATTGGCTGCAAATCCCTCGGCAAAATCCTGGTGGGACCCGCCGAAAAAAGGTTCCAAAAATAGCACTTTCATTGTCAGCTGCCTTTATGTTGCTTTTATACAGGCCATCTATTACCTGTTTTCACCGGCCCGGTCAACACCTGCATCTCAATAGACCCTTGCCGGGCAGGCCCTGTGGGTTTCATCCACTGCGCATGTTTGCACAGCGGAGCCCCCGGTGGGGGTAACATGAATTAAGAGAAAGCCAGGTTGATTCGAAAAAATCATTGCCAGGGGATAAAAGAAAATTATAGTATAGGCATCTGGTTTTCAAGAAGCGCTTTGCCCTGGAGGCGGCGCCATGGGGTAACAATAATACAGGTCCGCATTTTGCTGGTTCCTTTGAAAAATCCTTTTGCAATAACACACCCGGAAACCGCCTATCGATCCGACGGCCTTTCCATCACCTTGAATTTGTCAGGAAGCCGCGCGTATACCAAGGTCAGCTACCCTGTCAAATACGGCATCATCTCCCGCCTGGAAACCCGGGAGATGATACTGGAATTCAACCTGAACCATGAAATCCGGAACGCCAGATCCAAAACCCGGCACTGGCTCCATCCCTCGGAATGGCTCAAGCGGACCGTGGGCAATGACTGGATCTACTATTCCAGCGGCGGATATGCCGGGGTGTATGAGGCCATCGGTGAGTATTACCTGCCCAATTTCACCTACCCCACCAATTCGCTGCTGGGGGGACGGCCCTTTGAAGAACCGGAAGTGGCAAAAACCTGTCAAAACTGGCCCGAACTGCTGGCGACCGTGCCTGACAACCGGCCTGACATGCCCGCACGGGTCGCTGAATGGCTCGGGCAGGTGAAGCGCATCACAAAAGCAGACCTGGAGAATAAAGCCCAAACCCTGTTTGAGATCTGCGGCGCCAGAACCACGGTGCTGCCGCCGGATGCCAGGCATTCGGACTACAATGTGATCCCGTTGACCATTGCCGACGGATGCCTGTACAAATGCCGGTTCTGCAAGGTGAAAAACAAAAAACCGTTCACCCCCCGCTCTCCGGAGGATATCCAAAGACAGATACGGGACCTGGCCCACCTGTACGGCAAAGACCTGGTGAATTACAACGCCCTTTTTTTAGGAGAGCATGATGCCCTGAACGCGCCGGCAGACCTGATTGTATCAACTGCCAGGCAAAGTTATGACCGGTTCGGGTTTGCACGCAGCTACATGAAACACCCCCGGCTGTATCTGTTCGGCAGCGTGGATTCCCTGCTCGATGCTGACCCGCACCTGTTTGACTCCTTAAATGCCCTGCCCTTTGACACTTTCATCAATATCGGCCTGGAATCCTTTGATCCGGCCACCCTGGAGCAGTTAGGAAAACCCGTCACCGCCCGCAAGGTGGGTCTGGCATTTGATAAGATGCAGTCCATCAACCAGGCCTGTGCCCGCATTGAAATGACCGGCAATTTTGTCATGGATGACCACCTGCCCCCGGACCACATCCGGGCTGTCCTGGACCTGGTCCGGCACCGCATCACCCATGCCCTGCCCAAGGGAAGTGTGTACCTGTCCCCCCTGGCATTTGCCAAACCCTCCAGGGAAGTGCTCTATGATTTCTACCGGCTGAAGACTGTCAGCCGCCTGCCCATGTTTCTGTATATCATCCAGCGGCTGTAGCATGACACAATGCCATATTGTGCCCCCGGCTGCATAAAGGACCGGCACAGTTTTTTCTTGAAAACCGCTGCAGGATGGGTCAAAATTGGTTGAGTGTTCCCACATTCCCATACCGCAATCCAAAGGAGGAACAAAATGAACAAGACCGCCATTCATCAAAAAATGCTGCCCGGTGTCATGGCCGCGTTTGCCGCGGATGCCCTGGCCCTGGGCGTTCACTGGGTGTATGACGTATCCCGGATAAAGGAGCGGTACGGCCGCCGCCTGGACATTCTGACCGCCCCTGAAATCGCCCTGTTTCACAAAAACAGACAAAAAGGGGACTTTACCCATTACGGTGACCAGATGCTGGTGTTGCTGGAATCTTTGGGTCACTGCAACGGCTTTGACCTGGCGGATTTTGCCGCCCAATGGCAGGCCCTGTTTGACAATTATGACGGATACCTGGACAGGGCCACCAAAAAAACCCTGGCAGGTTTCCAGGCAGGCAGATCACCGTCAGCAGCCGGATCAGACTCCACCGACCTGGGAGGGGCTGCCCGCATGGTGCCCCTGGCCCTGTTCTACGCCCACGATACTGACGCGTTCAGCGATTGTGCCCAACAGCAGACCGCCATGACCCACAACCACCCCCTTGTCCTGGAAACCGCCCGCTTCTTTGCCCTGGCTGCCCTGGAAACCGCCAACGGATCAGGCCCGGCCGCCGCCATCCGGTCCGCAGCAAAACAGCTGCCGCCAGAATCTCCCATCTCAGACCTGGTGGACAAGGGCCTTGCCAGTGCTGAAAAAGAAACCACCCAGGCCATCTCCGGTTTCGGTCAGGCCTGTGACACAACAGAGGCCCTGCCCGGCACCATCCATTTGATCGCCCGGTACCCGGAAGACCTGGAAACCGCATTGATCGAAAATATCATGGCCGGCGGTGATTCTTCAGCCAGGGGAATTTTGTGCGGTTTTATCCTGGGCATCCATCACGGACTGGACGCGGTTCCCAGAAACTGGCTGGAGGAGATGACCGCATTTAACAAAATCAAGACCCTGACCGGCAGTATGTGAAAAGCCGGTCACAAAATATCCGCTGGCATCATTGAGAATGGATTGTAACTCAATGATGGTTGGCAGGCTGAGCTACCAGGCGAACGCCAAGGGCTGCACACACCTTATTAATAGTGTCAAATCGCGGTTTGGCATTTGGTTTAAGTGCTTTATATAAGGCTTCACGGGTTATTCCTGTAGATTTGGCAACCTCGCTCATACCGCGTGCTTTGGCTGCCACCCCCAGAGCATGGGCCAACTCGGCGGCATCACCGTCTTCAATCACCATAGTGATATAAGCAGCAATTTCCTCTTCGCTTTTAAGCTGCTCGGCCATATCAAAATCCGGCAAATCTGCAATTCGTTTTTTCATAATTCAATCCTCCAAGGTGGCTTCCCGCTGCTTAGCTTTGGCAATGTCGCTCTCCTGGCTGTCCTTGTCTCCTCCACCGAGCATGATAATCAGGGTTTCAGCTCGTATGGCGTAGTACATTCTCCAACCTGGACCGAAATGTTCCCTCATTTCGAAGACGCCTTCGCCCACTGGTTTTACATCACCGAGGTTGCCACGCTGTGCCTTATCGAGACGGCGGCTTAAGCGAAGTCGAGTAATGCGGTCTTTCAAGCTGTTGAGCCATTTATCAAATTCGGGTAATGTTTTAACCGTGTACATACAGCAAAAGTAATCGATCGAATACAAAAAGTCAAATAAAATTTAATACACAAAATAATGATACAACTTAGCCTATGCTGATTCAAAGCAGCATTCAGGGGTAGTTTGCTGAAAATTTCAAATCTAAAAATCGAGTCCAAACAAGAGGTAGTCCACACATCAAGGCTTAATTTGGTCTGCTCACATACGAATACGAGTCTTTATATATTCTATACTTTATTTTCGGCATTTGGATCGAGACCACTATATATTGTGGTTGCTATTCAATAAACTAGAAGGTATTATCTTCTGAAAAAATATGAATTGTTGAGTATCTTAAAAATTCAGTTTTGCAAGATGTGCAACTGTTATCCAGACCAAATAGTGAGCACTGGAAAACCAAATCATGGGTCCAAAATTAGATTTTTAAACACCACAATTTTACCATAAATCTTCAGTCGATTTTAT
>JAIPDY010000215.1 GCA_021737445.1 Desulfotignum sp. | reverse complement strand
CTTCAGTCACCTCAAAATCCGCAATCACCCCGTCCCTCATGGGCCGGATAGCCACAATATTACCGGGGGTCCTGCCCAGCATTCGCTTTGCCTCCATTCCAACCGCCAGAACCTTGTTTTTGGCCCTTAGATCTGTTCTCACTGCCACCACAGATGGTTCACTCAGTACAATGCCCTTTCCTTTGACATACACAAGTGTATTGGCTGTTCCCAGGTCAATGGCCAGGTCGTTTGAAAAGGCGCCAAGCAAAGAGTCCGTTATAAAGTTCATTTCACCTCTTTTTAAATCGTTTAAAAATATTCAATGCCATGTTGTCCCAAGAATCGACACATTTGCCTGAAATGATAGTTGCTAACAAAATTGGCAGTTTTTTACAAGAATAAACTCTGATACCCTTCATATATTATTCCACCATGGTTCACCGCAGGCAGCCTGCAATACAATCATGGACAGCCGGCCTGAATTTCTTGATTTTCTGGTTGGACCTGGAGGGATGCACCCTGTTAGTCAAAAGAACCACCACCAGGCCGGAATCAGGATCCATCCAGAAGGAGGTGCCGGTAAATCCCAGATGTCCCACAGTCCGGGAGGAAAAAAAACGGCCTGCTGATGATCCTGTCCGGGACGGTGTATCAAACCCGGCCACCAGGGTCTGGCCCGGATATTTTTTTACAAATGCAGCCGCTGTCGCCGGGTCCAGAACCCTTGTGGGTTGTTGTTCTATGGCCTGCATGATCTCCAGACAAAGAGTATGAATTGACAGCGCATCCCCGAAAAGCCCGGCATGGCCCTGGGCACCGCCGGCTGCCCAGGCATTTTCATCTTCCACCTCACCGGTGAGAACCCGGCCCCGCCAGGGACAGTTCCGGGTGGATACCAGGCGGTCTCTGTCCTTTGGCACATCTTTTGTGCCCAGGTGGATGAAAAACAGATCCCTTATCCCCAGAGGGGTGTAGACACGGTCCCGGACAAACTGGTCCAGGCCCTGTTGTGTCACTGTTTCGATCACATGGCACAGCAGCATGAACCCCAAATCACTGTATACCTGACGAGATCCCGGACTGTTTTCCAACGGTTCTGCCAGAACCGCATCTATCAGTGCCTGACCCGGATCTGCCAGATCTGCAATAATTGGATGAAATGCACGGTGTGCCGGCAGTCCGGATGTATGGCGCAGCAGCATCTCCATGGTAATTTTCGCCTTGTCAGGAGCAACCGCCCCGGGCAGAACCTCTGCCAGACAGGTATGCAGACCCAGCCGTCCCTCCTGCACCAGTACCATCATAGCAGCAGATGTGGCCAGGGGTTTGGTCAAGGATGCCAGATCAAACACCGCATCCTTTTTCATTTGCCGTTTTTGTGCAAGATCAGCCAGGCCGAATGCCTCAAAAAAAAAGATGTCAGATCCCCTGGCACACAAAAGCACCCCGCCGGGGAACACGCCGTCTGCAACCCCTTGTGCCATCATATCGTATACAGGATTACAATTCATTTTTGTTTCTGCCATTGCACACGCCCTGCATCTGCATCCAGAAGAACCTGTCGCCCCATGGCCAGAGACAGATTGGTTCTGCCATGGCCGGAGGCCAGGCCCATGAGGACCGGTATGTTGTATTCTGCAAAAATGTCCTCAAAAATCTCGGGCAGGTATTGTTTCTGGTCACATTGGCAAAACTCCCCGGTCACAACACCTGAAACATGTGTGAACAATCCGGCCATCTTCATCTGGGACAGCATCCGGTCAATTTTATATGCCGGTTCCCCCACATCTTCCAGAAACAACACAGTGCCTGAAAAATCCGGCGCAAACCGGGTACCCACAAGATGGGCCAGCGTGGCCAGGTTGCCCCCGGCAAGCACCCCTTTGGCCAGGCCCGGTTTCAGACATATGCCATCATCCGCTGTCACACCTGTCAGGGTGCCTGTGACAGCCGCAAAAAAGGTGTCCAGGGTAGGTGCATCAGGTGCAGCCAGGGATACCAGATTCGGGCCGTGGATCACGCTGATACCTGCCTGCTGCATCACTGCGGTGAGCAGGGCTGTGGCATCTGAAAATCCCACAAACAGTTTGGGGTGGATCCGGATCAGGTCCCAGTCCAGATGGGTCAGCATGCGCATGGCACCGAACCCGCCCCTGGCACAGATGATTCCCTTGACATCAGGATCGGCAGCCAGCTGGTTGATCACCGCTGCCCGGCACAGGTCATCTCCTGCCAGATACCGTTTTTTTTCATAGATTTGTTCCGGAATACGCACTGCAAACCCCAGCTGTTTTAAACAGGCAATCCCCTGATTCAGACGGGATTGGTCAAAGCGCGCACATGGGGCTGCCACCCCCATGAGATCGCCTTTTACAAGCCTGGGAAATATGTTGATTTTCATTGGGAATTGCTATCCTTTGATTTTTTAACATAGCGCATATGGAAACATATTTTGACAAAATTTTGTAAAATTGCAATACTGTAAGGCTGAATAATTACAATATGCAAAGGAAAATATGACCCGGAAACTACCTGCCATCCTGGCCCCGGCCGGAGACAAAACCGCGTTTCTGGCTGCCGTGGCTGCCGGAGCAGATGCCATTTACTGCGGGCTGAAAATGTTTTCAGCCCGCATGGAAGCACACAATTTCAGTATCGAAGACCTTTCCCGGCTGGGCCGCCTGGCACGCGCAAGACAGATCAAAGTCTATATTGCCTTTAATACAACCCTCAAGGAAAATGAACAGGAAAAGGCGTTCCGGATACTGACCAAGCTGTGCCGCCATGTGGTGTTTGATGCATTGATTATCCAGGATCTGGCCATGATTCCCCTGGCCCGGCAGGCCGGTTTCACAGGCGATTTCCATTTGTCCACCCTGAGCAACCTCACCTTTCCGGCCGGCCTGGAAGCCGCTTCCAGAGCCGGATTCACCCGGGTGGTGCTGCCCAGAGAATTCACCCTGGATGAGATCAGAGAAATGGCTGCCCATGCGCCAAAAAATCTGGAACTGGAGGTGTTTATCCATGGCGCCCTGTGCTACGCAGTATCGGGCCGGTGTTACTGGAGTTCCTGGTTCGGCGGGAAAAGTGCCCTGCGGGGGCGGTGTGTCCAGCCCTGCCGGCGCGTATATGAGCAGAAAGGAGAAAAAAAGCGGTATTTTTCCTGCCTGGATTTTTCCGCAGATGTGCTTGCCAAGGTGCTCAAAGATATCCCGGAGGTGACCACCTGGAAAATAGAGGGCCGTAAAAAAAGCCCCCATTATGTGTATTACACGGTCAAGGCATTTCAACTGCTCAGGGACCACCCCTCCCGCAAAAAAGAGGCATTGGCATACCTTGATTATGCCCTGGGAAGGCCGTTCACCCACTATAATCTTTTGTCCCACAGGGTGCAAAATCCCCTTGACCACGATGATGCCACAGCATCCGGTCTGTTTACAGGACGGGTGAAAAATCCGGCAGCCCCCTATTTTGTCACCAGGGAGGCCTTGTTTCTCGGAGACCTGCTGCGCATCGGCAATGAAGAGGATGGTTTCCACGACATCCAGAATGTCACCAGGGCGGTGCCGAAAAAAGCAAAATTTTTTCTTGCAAAAACATCCCGGCACAAGGTGAAATCCGGCATCCCGGTACATCTGATTGACCGCAGGGGCACAGAGCTGGCACCATTGCTTCTGGATCTGGAATCACAGGCAGATGAAATGGCGCACACCAGCGTGCAGCCTGCAGGACAGGATTTTGATCCCCTCTTTTCCTCCGGGAAAAAGCAGGCTTCCAGACCCCAAAAGCCCAGGATTTTTGATCTCCATGTATCACGGGGCAACACGGCAAAGATGACAAAGACGGCAGCGTCTTCAGAGCCGGGCATCTGGATCTCCGGCAGCCGCTATGGCGGCAGACCCCCCGGCAAAACCTGGCTGTGGCTGGATCCGCTTTTATTTGTGGAAGATGCATTCCTGTGCCAGGGGTATATCACTGAGGCGGTAAAAAAAGGCGCAAAAAATTTTGTTCTCAATGCCGTATGGCAGATCAGCCTGTTTGCCCATCCGGAAAGGTTGAATCTGTGGGCAGGCCCTTTTTGCAACATCACCAATGCCACAGCCGTGCATCAGCTGCAACAGTACGGGTTTTCCGGTGCCATTGTTTCACCGGAGCTGGACAAGGACACCTTTTTGTCCCTGCCCGGGGCATCTGGTTTACCCCTGGGGGTTGTGATCCACGCAAACTGGCCCCTGGCTGTATCCAGGATCATATCCCCGGATCTGTCTGTGAAAACTTTGTTCCAGAGCCCCAAAAAAGAGGGGGCCTGGATTTCCCGGTCCAATGACAATTTTTATCTGTTTCCCAACTGGTGCCTGGATCTGACCGCCCATCGCAGCTTGCTGGAAAAAGCCGGTTACACCTGTTTTGTCACCCTTCAGGAGCCTGTTCCCAAGGGGGTGAAGATGAAAGACCGCCCCGGGTTGTGGAACTGGCACCTCAAACTGTTATAGAGGTATGGCCATCCGATATTGATTGTGAAGGGTCAGGGTTTGATGCGGATGGAGGGATACAATCCCTTGCGCTCGCCAGTGCGGTAGGGCTGAATGATGTTAAAGGAGATATGCTGATCATCCTGGGCATGCCCCCTTTTTTCCCCGTTGCTGTAAAGTGCACCGTTCAGCAGAAGAATATGCTGGAGCCTTTTTTTAAAGGCTTCAATGAACACGGAACCTTTACCTGAGAACGTCATCTTGCCGATCTGGATGCTGTCCCGCACCTCTGCCAGGTCATCTAAGGCAATGGTGTGGGTG
This sequence comes from Desulfotignum sp., assembly GCA_021737445.1. Taxonomy (GTDB): domain Bacteria; phylum Desulfobacterota; class Desulfobacteria; order Desulfobacterales; family Desulfobacteraceae; genus Desulfotignum. Next base: position 841 of record JAIPDY010000215.1, on the reverse strand, counting down.
TCCACATCCGCCTGGGTGCGGATCAGCCCCCACACCAGGTGTTCATCCGGAATATGAACAGGGGTCTCAGGATCCATGATGGTATGGGGCATGACAACACAGCCTTCACCAATGGCAATGCGCGCCCCTTTTTTGCCGTTTAAAAAAGAATTAAATCCCACAAATGTTTCTTTCTCGACATCTGCATGGATGATCTTTCCCCCATGGGCAGTGATGCACAGCCCTTTCAGATGTGAGTCAATGATATAGGTATTTTCCTGGGCATTGGACCCGTCCCCCATCACCGCATTTTCCAGATATGCCCGCTGGGACACCAGTACATTTTCACCGATGCGGGTATCTCCCTGGATGACCGCATACCGGTTTACAGCCGAACTTTCCGGCGCTTCAACAGGTGCCAGGTTCATGACCTCGAACAGCCGCTCATAATCTGCTTCCCTCTGGGTCACGAAATCATACATGATACCCCGGGGCTGACATTTGTCATTCACCCCCACAAAATAATCCAGGGTCTCTTTACTGAACTTGAATTTGAATTCAAAATTCTGGTTACGCAGCCACACGGTTCCAGGGTCGATCTTGCGGTGGAACAGCTCGCCCACCTGGACATATGAAAATTCCCCCACAATGCACGAGTGCAGATTCATCAGATCCACCGTGGCAAAGGGCCCCAGAAAACACCCCTCCAGGGTGGAGCCGTGGATATTGACATAATGGGAAGAAATGGTGTTGCGGATACCGAACTCTTCCGGGCTTTCCGGATTATGGGAGTTGCTGTGCACAAGCGTTTTATACAGCAGGCTGTCCCGTATGGAGATCATTTCATCCTCCACCAGGGGGA
>JAIPDY010000231.1 GCA_021737445.1 Desulfotignum sp. | reverse complement strand
GCAGGGGATTTGCAGGATCGTCATTGGGTCTGTAGTTTTCCATCACAGTCGCCGGGAGATCTTTTTCCGAGATATATTGTCCCATGGACAGGATAGCCGCCCTTTCAACAGCATTTTCAAGTTCTCTGACATTACCGGGCCATGGATGTTTTATCATGGCATCCATGGCCACGGGCGTGAATCCCTTAAACTGTTTTCTGTTTTTTTGTGCGTACAGAGTTAAAAAGTCCTGGGCAAGAAGGGGGATATCATCTTTTCTGTCTTTTAATGAAGGGATTTTAATATTGATAACGTTCAGGCGGTAAAACAGATCTTCTCTGAACCGGCCCTCCTTCACTTCCTGCTCCAGATTTTTGTTTGTGGCGACAATGATTCTGACATCGATCCGGACCGGTTTGTCATTACCTATCCTTTGAATCTCTCTTTCCTGTATGGTCCGCAGCAGCTTGACCTGCATGGACAAAGGGATTTCTCCTATCTCATCTAAAAAAATGGTACCTTTGTCTGCATGAAGAAACAGGCCGTCCCGTCTTTTGTCCGCCCCGGTGAAAGCCCCTTTTTCATGGCCGAACAGTTCCGATTCCAGAAGCGTTTCATTCAACGCGGCACAGTTAATGGAGATCAGCTTGTTTTTATTTCTGGCGCTGTGATCATGAATGGCTTTGGCGAACAGTTCTTTTCCGGTCCCGCTTTCACCGGTAATCAGGATGGTGGCATCTGTGGGGGCTGCAATTTTTGCCGTTTCCATCACTTTTTTCAAGGCAGGGCTGGAACCTGTGATGCGGGAAAAACCGGTATCCAATGATATTTTTTTTTTCAGGTCTGCATTTTCACGGGTCAGCTGCAGATGGCTCATTGCCCTGTCAATGGTGATTTTAAGGTCATCAAAATTCAAGGGCTTGGTAAGATAGTCATAGGCACCGAGCTTGATCGCCTCCACGGCTTTATTCACTGAAGAATACGCTGTCATGATGATAATGGGTATGGCAGGGTTGAACTCTTTTATTTTCTGCAGCGCTTCCATCCCCCCGATATTTGCCATTCTGACATCCATGAGCACCAGATCATAGGGTGTTTTTTTTACCGCGCTGATGGCATCTTTGCCGTCGGTTACACTGTGTATTGAATGACCTATGCTTTTTAAAACGGTTTCAAGCATGGACAGATGCGCTGTGTCATCATCAACGATCAAAATTGTACCTGTCATGGTAATTTCCTCTGTTGTTTTTTAAGCGGTATTGAAACGAAAAATGTGGTTCCCTTTCCCTTGATGCTTTCAAACCAGATGGTGCCGTTATGGCCTTCGATTATTTTGTGGGCAATGGCCAGGCCCAGTCCGGTCCCTTTTTTTTTGGTGGTATAATAGGGATTGAATACAGCGGCCTGATCATCGGGTGAAATGCCTTCCCCGGTATCTGAGACGGCAAAAAGAACGGCATCCTCTTTCACACTGACATCAACTGTCAGGTCTCCGCCATGTTTCATGGACTGGATGGCATTAATATAAAGATTCAGCAGCACCTGGCTGAACCTGTCCTGATCGAGATGGAGTTCGGGAAGCGGGGCATCTATTTTTTCCGTCACCCGGATGCCGGCGCTTTCGGCTTCATGCCGGATAATGCGCAGTGAATTTTTGATCAACAGATCCGGCTGTGTGGGATGTAACTGCAAATCAGCCGGTCGGGCGAATTCGAGTAGTTCCGATATGACCCGGTCCACCCGGTCAATCTCTTCAACCATTAACTGTGCGGCTTTCCGATTGTCACTGCCCGCTTCAAACAGGCTGCCAAAAAAACCGGCATACCCCTTGATGGAGCTTAAAGGGTTTCTGACTTCATGGGCAATGCCTGACGCCAGTGTTCCCAGCGCGGCAAGTCTTTCTTTTCTTCTGATTTTCAGCTCCAGTGCCCGGATCTGGCTCAAATCTTTTAAAATAAAGAGAAATCCGATAAAATCACCGGCCTGGCCGAAAATATTTGTAACCATCACGGAAATAGGGGTTGGGCCTGATTTTTCCGAGTCGACAACGATCTCTTTTTCCAGGTTTTTTCCGTTGGCACCGGCAATCGTATGCAGATGCCAGATCTCTTCGGGAAGAACCTTACTGGCTATTTTGTCAGTTATCCCGGAAATATTGATTCCCAGAAGGGAACATGCGGTATCATTCATATACCGGATGTGCCGGCGCTTATCCACAATGATGATTCCCATGGGAAGGCTGGCAATGGTTTCAGCGGCAAAAGCCCTTGTGTCCTGCAGCAGCCGGCGGGAACGGATGACCTTGCGGGACCAGAACAGAGAAATAATTCCGGCCAGGCCCACGAGAAAAACAATGGCGATCATCACAATGTTGTGTTGCAGGTCTTCGTTAACAGCCTGTTCAAACGGGCGAACATCCATTCCAATGAACATCACGGGTCTGTTTTCAGCAACTCCCGGAAATGTCAACGCAAGCGGTTTGTAAACTTCAAAATACCTTGTGCTGTTTTCTTTTTTAACGATCTGCCACCCGGAATTGCCCGGTTGTGTCACACGGCTTTCACGTGCTGTGTCATCGCGCTGTGTGCCTATCATTTTTTGGTTATTGTGGGCCAGTATCTTTCCTGATACGCCCACCAAAAAAAGATATGAGATATCAGGGTGGGAAGCGGTTCTTTCCACTAACCTCTGCAAGGCGGCCTGATTACTCAGCATCCCTGCTTTGACGTCGGTTTCAAAAGATTTTATGAATACAGCACCTTTTTCCTTTAAATGGTTGCCCACATGCTCTTTTTCGCGATTGTACATCATTATGGTCTGAAAAAGGATAATCACCATGAGCACAAAACTGATGCCGATGGTGATCCATGGAGATGCAGAAACCATCAATCGGTTTGTTTTATTAAAATTCATTGTTTGCGTTTTCCCGCAGATGATTAAAAGTTAACCAGAGTCATTTGAAGTTGTGTCCAATTATTAATCATCTCGCATGATTTTGCAACCCTGCCGTGCTGACTCCCGGGGCAAATTCATTCTTAAAGAATTATATTATAAATTCGGTTAATTATGACTAATATTGAATGGCCGGGAACCGGGTTGATTTTTTTAAAAAAAACACGAAGATCACGAAACAAGGGTTTATTCGTGCACTTCGTGCGCTTTGTGGTAAAATGATCTGGCACGATCATTGCTTTTTTAGTTTCCGACCGAGAAAAATAACAGATCAGGAGGAGAATATGTGGGGCTGCAATTATATTGGTTCAGGCATGGGACACTGGGGTTTCGGCGGCGGAATCATCGGATTTGGTATTACAGTATTAATACTTGCCCTGATTGTGTTTGTTCTCATCCAATTATATAAATCCGGCAAAAAACGCACACAACAAGCAGATACAATGGATTCTCTGAAAATTTTGAAAACACGGTTTGCCAAAGGGGAGATCACGGAGCAGGAATACCGGAAAATGCGGGACATTCTCTGCAATAATGATATATCCAAATAATACATTCAGGTGACGGCGGCTTGTTATGGAGATCAAAAAAATACAAAAACACAGAACACTGCAGGGAAAACTCATTATCCTGTTGCTGTTTCCGGTGTTTTTAATTATATTTTCCGGCGGGGCCTTAAGTTTTTTATATACCCGCACCGCCCTGATAAATCAATGGAATGAATCAGCGGTGTTGAAACTTCAGCGGGCCGCCCATTACATTGAGATGCGGCTTTTAAAGCCGGTTGAGTTAATTGAAACAATGTTCCAGGTTTCCCGTGAAAAACAGATCCCCCTCTCCCTTGATGAGGTTGCCGCATACCTGGAAACCATAGAAGGTGTTCTGGCGGTTGATGTCAAAAAAGAGACCGGCATGCACGTGCCTGCGGGACACCATAACAGTGTAATGATGGCGTTCGGGGGCATGACACAATTTCGGCACACCCGCATTCAGGACGTGTCCCAGCCTGTATATGACACAGATGCCGGGCACAACACCGTCATTATGGCAGTAACATTGGTTGATTTTACAGGCAGCGACAATGGCCGCATAGAAATCAAGATGAGTTTTAACTATCTGCTCAAGGATATTATTGAACTGGGGTGGTGGCAGAGCGACATGGCCTGCATTGTGGATGAAGCCGGCAAATACATGGCCCACACCAATATGACCATGAAAGGCCGGCATTACCTGGGCGGAGAAAATGATCCCCTGGAACAGGCGATTTTACAGGAAATGAAAACCGCTGTGTCCGGTACGGTGAGGTTCCCCGGCTATCCCCCGGCAATGGTGGCCGGGTTTTATAAGCTGGAACAGGTCCCCTGGACCATTATCCTTTTTGCAAAGGGAAAAAACATATTAAAACCCATTACCAATTATAGAAATGCTTTTGTTTTAGGCAGCGGGGTGTTGATTTTTCTTATCCTGCTGCTCATAAGGCAGCATGTGGGTAAAATTGTCCATCAAATAAAAACCCTGTCAAAAAATGCCCGGAAAATTGCCAGAGGGGAATATGGAGAACCTGTCAAGGCAAACAGCAAAGATGAGATCGGACAGTTGGTGGAAATATATAATGACATGGTCACAGGATTGAAAGAACGCGATTTTATCAGGGATTCCTTTGGACGGTATGTTGATCCGGAATTTGCAAAACTTCTGCTGCGGCATCCGGATGCCGGCAATTTGGGCGGGCAGCGGCGGGAAGTGGTTTTGATGATGTCAGATATCAGGGGATTCACACCGCTTTCAGAAACATTGAGTCCTGAAATAATCATCCGGATTCTGAACCAGTATTTTTCCCACATGATAAAAATAATCCAGGACCACGACGGTATTATTGTCGATTTTTTCGGTGATTCCATCCTGGTATTTTTTGATCCCATAACAGGGGCGATAGAAGACAAGGTGTTTTGCGCCGTTCAATGCGCATCCCGAATGCAGTCTGAGATGGCTGCATTCAATGAAAAAATGCGCCTCCAGCAGATGCCCGGGCTGGACATGGGCATCGGCATCAACGCAGGGCAGGTGGTGGTCGGAAATATCGGGTCAGATACCCGGAGCAAATACGGGGTTGTGGGGTCTGCCGTGAATATTACCAGCCGGATTCAGGCCAAGGCACAAAAAAAAGAGATCCTTATCTCTGAATCGGTTTATGCTTATGTCAGGGACCAGGTCGACATCACTAAAAAATTTACTGCAAAGTTGAAAGGTGTGGAGGGATTAACAACACTTCGTGCAATAGACACTATTTATGCGTTAGGGAAATGACCATGAAACTTTTTTTTATCCGATCGTTTTTTTTGTGTTTTGGTATCCTGGTGTTTTGTCAGAACAACGTCCGGGCAGCAGAACAAAAGGATCTGACAGAACTGGAATCCAGACTGTCAACAACCATAAGATTGTCAGATCTGCTTAACTATGCCTATTTGTCCAGTCCGGCCATCACTGCGTCCAAAAAATCCTGGCAGGCGTTTATTGAAAATTACAGGGTCGGCAAAAGCTATCCAGATCCCCAGCTGGCCGCCACCTATTTTCCCCGGCCCATTGAAACCCGGCTTGGCCCCCAGGACTGGAGCCTGGCCCTTTCCCAGGTGATTCCCTTTGCAGGCACCCTGGCCCAAAAAGCCAGGGTGCCGGAATCAGACGTGGCAATCTCCAGGCTCAAGGTGGACAAGGCCGTTAAAACCATTGA
>JAIPDY010000214.1 GCA_021737445.1 Desulfotignum sp. | reverse complement strand
GGGCTGGATCCGCCGGTGACCACGATACGGATGTTGGCCTCGTCAATGCCGGGATTTTTTTCAAGGGTGTCCAGAACGATCTGTTTGATGGCATCTTTTGTCCATGGCAGTTTTAAACCGATCTTTTCACCCGATGCCAGAAGACGCTGGATATGTTCATCAAGAAAAAAAGGCTGTCCATGAAAGGTGCGCATGATATCGCAGATGCCGAATCCCCTGAGAACAGCCAGGTCATCCACCGGGATCACGGCTTTATGGTCTTCGACAAAGGCACCATCCACATAATAAATGGCCATTGAAAGAATCTCCTTGAATTTGATAGTGGCTGCGTTAATATTGAACCAACCGGCTTTACAACACAAGGTAGTGCTTTCATCCAGGGGCGCAAGGGGGAATACATGGATTTTTTTCGGGGCATTCAATACAATATCCAGGGCCTGGCGCTTTCCTTTCGCCATCCTGCGCTGTTATGGCTTGGATTTTTGAGGTTTGCTGTCATATTGATCCTGGCCCTGTTGTTTTCCGGCCTGATCTTTGTTTACCATGACGTTATTTTATCCGGAATCTGGACCATGCCGAAGAGCTATCTGCTGGTCTATGTCTGGCATCTGGTGTCATGGGTGCTGTCTCTGGTGCTGGCGGCCCTGGCCGTGGTGGGGGCTTATCTTTTGGCACAGGTTTTTTTTTGTGTGTTCATCATGGATTACATGTCCCGGCTCACTGAAAAGATTGTTCTGGGAAAAGAGATCTCCTATGCCGATACCTCCCTGGGAGCGTTTTTCATCTACCTGATCCGCCAGGAAATCCCCCGGGCCGTCATTCCCATGGTCATCACCATAGGGATCATGGTTGCAGGGTTGTTTACCCCCCTGGGCCCTGTGATATTTTTTTTATCAGCCATCGCAGCCGGTGTTTTTCTGGCCTGGGACAACACCGATCTTGTGCCGGCCAGACAGATGATTCCCTTTGGAAAAAGGCTCGGTTTTTTGCAAAAAAATTTATGGTTTCATATTGGATTCGGCCTGCTGCTCATTGTTCCCTGGCTCAATATCCTGATGCTGTCTTTTGCGCCGGTAGGTGCCACTTTGTACCATATCGATAAAAACAGGTTAACCATAACGGACTGAATCTTTATGGACATTTTGTGCAGAACCTCCCCGGAAGTGGTGACCCGGGAAAAAAATATCACCGGCTCAGGATCCGCCCCTGCTATCGTGTGCCGGAACTGTAACCATCATGTGACAGATCCGGACCAGCAGATTAAAATGGATGGGTCGTTTTTACATACATTTGCCAATCCCCATGGTCATGTGTTTGAAATCGGGTGTTTCAACCGGGCCAAAGGATGTGTTCGTGCCTCCGCTCCTTCTGTGGAATTCACCTGGTTTGCAGGGTATGCCTGGGAAATCGGTATCTGCGCCAATTGCGCCGTGCACCTGGGCTGGATATTCACTTCAAAACAGCATTGTTTCTTTGGGCTTATTCTGGAAAGACTGGTTCTGCCTTGAAAAAAAATTTTGACAATTTACAGATTGTTAATATTATTAAGGAAAATACTCCCTGGTGTTATTGACCTGAAATGTGTCTTGAAATTTTTTTGTTCTCCTTCGTCAGATTCCAAATCTGAAATTGTGTTCCGGCTGTATTCCAAAAGTTGCCACTGACCTTCATGTAACCATCAATTTTCAAGGATTCAAGGAGGTAACAATGGACCAGATTAAAAATATTTATATCAAACGGTCTCCTGTAGACCGGCGCTCTCCTGTGGAACGGCGGATTTTTGATGCCGGGTCTGAATATCCTGGAAATGAAAGACGTAAGACCCGGTATGAACGCAGAAGAAGCTGGGAAGACCGGTATGGCTGGGAAAGAATTGACAAATGGAGCAGCTCTCCTGTCTATCCTGATCTGCCTTAAAAAATGCCTGGCTTTGTTATTGTGTTCATAGCCTTATCATGCTAATGAAGTATCCGGTTTGTTTGGCCTGTGTATTGAAACCTTGGTCAGGCATGTTTGCCCATGATATTCAAAATGATAAAAAAAGGATAGAGATGAACGTTCTTGTAACAGGTGTGGCCGGATTTATCGGATACAGCCTGGCAGCCCGGCTTCTTGACACCGGGCATGAGGTCCACGGCATTGACAACCTCAATGATTATTATGATGTAACCCTGAAACTGAACCGGCTGGACCGGCTCAGGAACAAAAAAGGGTTCAGCTTTCAGAAACTGGACCTGGCAGACAGAGAAAACATGCAGGCGTTGTTTGTATCCCGCAGCTTTGACTGTGTGGTCAATCTGGCTGCCCAGGCCGGGGTCAGATACAGCATTGAAAACCCTGCCGCCTATGTGGACAGTAACCTGGCGGGATTCGGGAACATTCTGGAAGGATGCCGCCACAGCAATGTCAAGCACCTGGTGTATGCGTCTTCCTCTTCTGTGTATGGATTGAACACCTGCATGCCTTTTTCCGTCCACCAGAATGTGGACCATCCCATCAGTCTGTATGCTGCTTCAAAAAAGGCCAATGAACTCATGGCCCATACTTACAGCTATCTTTACAATCTGCCTACCACAGGCCTGCGTTTTTTTACCGTTTACGGGCCCTGGGGACGGCCTGATATGGCATTGTTTCTGTTTACAAAAGCGATTCTTGACAACGCGCCCATCAAGGTGTTCAACAACGGAAATATGCAGCGCGATTTTACCTATATTGATGATATTGTGGAAGGGGTCATCCGGGTCATGAACCAGACCCCGTCCCCTGATCCGGCCTGGTCTCCGGACCGGCCTGATCCTTCAGCCAGCTGTGCTCCCTACCGGCTGTACAATATCGGCAACAACCAGCCGGTGGCATTAATGGATTTTGTCAGGGCGATTGAGGCTGCGCTGGGAAAAACCGCTGTAATAGAGTATCTGCCCCTCCAGGCCGGTGATGTGCCTGCCACCTATGCAGATGTCGACAATCTGATGGCAGATACAGGGTTCAAGCCTGCCACACCCGTGACCCAAGGGATTCAGAATTTTGTGGACTGGTATCTGGCATATTATGATAAATGATAGTCAGGCCAGAGCCCGGGACACGATCTCATAGAGATTGCTGGATAATTTCGGGCTGTTCATGAGAGTTTCAAGCGAATTTTTCATCAATGACCTGCGGACAGGCTCATGCTTTTTCCATTGATTGAAACAGGCAGCAAGCCGGGCCGCAATCTGGTGGTTTATCCGGTCCAGCTCAAGGATCTGATCTGTGACAAACGTGTATCCACGACCGGTTTTTTCATGAAAATGAACCGGATTGTTCATGGCAAATCCATAGATCAGTGCCCGGACCCTGTTGGGGCTGGTCAGGCTGAAGTCTGGATGGGCTGTGAGGCAGACAACGGTTTCAAAGGTATCGGACAGCGGTGAGCATGCCTCGACATAAAACCATTTGTCTATAACCAGTTTGTCATGGCACCATTTTTTATAAAATTGTTCAGCGCTTGAGCGTTTCAGAGCTACATCTGTCTGGGAAACAATTTTCAGGGCTGCAAACTCATCGGTCATATTCTGGGCAGTCATGAATGCATTAAAGACAAGATCATTGGTTTTTTGGATACCCAGACTTGACATGTAGGATAAGGCCAGGTTCCTTAAGCTCCGGTCAGCAATGTTTTGAAAACTGATACTGTCAGGATCTGATTTGCCGCATGTTTCAATGGTTTCCATAAACATTGGTTCAAGGGCGGCAGCCAGGCCTTTTTTCAATACTCCCCTGGCCCTGTGAATGGCGGCAACAACAATGGTTTCAAAATGGTCTGCCAGTTCAGTTTCCTGGGGAATTGCCAGGGCCCTGGCAATAAATGCCCTGTCAGATGCCGGGTCTGACAGGGCGGTTTCAAAGGCCTGGACCAGGTTTGGAGAAATCACAAGAGGCTGTTTTAGCCTGATGGCAGCAACCAGCTGCTGGATCTGTTTGACAAAAAGGGTCTGGGCGGCATCCCACCGGTTGAAATCATCGGTATCATGGGCCATGAGAAACGCCAATTCGTCATCTGACAGATCGTTCTTCACTCTGACCGGGGCTGAAAACTGCCTGAAAACCGATGGCAGGGTGCCGGGTTTCACATGTTCAAACACAAATGTGTGCGTGGCCCCCTTTTACTGGAGCAATGACGGGTGTTCTTGAAGTGTCGCCTCATTGCCTGCGGCATCTATGAGGGCAAACTGAACCGGTATGTGCAGCGGGAGTTTGATATCCTGGTTTCTGTCCGGCAGGGTCTGCTGGGTGAACGTCAGTGTCAGTTTTTGGGTATCCGGGTCATAGGACCGGTCCATTGCCACCATGGGGGTGCCGGACTGGGTATACCACAGTTTGAACTGGGTTAAATCCGATTGTGAGGCCTGGGCCATGACCGACAAAAAATCTTCAATAGTGACAGCCATGCCGTCAAACCGCTTGAAATAAAGGGTCATTCCCTCCTGGAATGTTGTTTCTCCCAGCAGCTGATGAATCATTCTTATCAGCTCGGCTCCTTTTTCATAAACGGTCATGGTATAAAAATTATCCATTTTGATATAGGAATCCGGCCGGACAGGATGGGCCATGGGACCACTGTCTTCAGGAAACTGAAACATTCTGAGTTTTTTTACATTGGCGATCCGTTCCACAGATCTGGAATTGAGATCTGATGAAAATTCCTGGTCCCTGAACACGGTCAACCCTTCTTTCAGGCTGAGCTGGAACCAGTTTTTCAGCGTGACCCGGTTTCCGGTCCAGTTGTGGAAATATTCATGACCTATCACCTTCTGGATATTCATGAAATCTTCGTCTGTGGCACTCTTTGGATCCGCCAGCACGTATTTTGCGTTAAAGATGTTCAGTCCCTTGTTCTCCATGGCACCGGCATTAAAATCATCGATGGCCACAATCTGGTAGGTGTCCAGGTCATACCTGAGATTAAAGCGGTCTTGGTCCCATTGCATTGCCTGTTTGAGGCAGGCCATGGCATGACGGCATTTTTCAACATTGTTTTGTTTGGCAAAAATTTTTAAGGTGACTTTTTTCCCGGAGCCTGTGATAAATTTGTCCTGGATATTGCAAAGATCGCCTGCTACCAGAGCAAACAGGTAACTGGGTTTTTTAAACGGGTCTTCCCACCGCACATAATGCCGGTTTCCCTCCAGATCACCAGAATCCACCAGGTTGCCGTTGGAGAGCAGCACCGGACACTCTTTTTTGTCGGCAATGATGGTACACGAATAGGTGGTCATGATATCGGGCCGGTCCAGAAAAGGGGTGATCTGTCGAAAACCTTCCGCTTCACACTGGGTGCAAAAAATATGGTTGGATTTATACAGGCCTTCAAGCCGGGTGTTTTTTTTTGGATACAAAACAACACCGATATCAAGTGAGACATGATCTTTTGTGTCAGTCAGCTGGAAGTGCCGCCCGTCAGCGTTGTATTCATGGGTCTGCAGGGGTATGCCGTCTGCTGTAACCGACTGGATCTCATAATCGCCCATATGCAGAACAAGGGGAGATTTTTTGCCTGTAAAAAGGGTGTTGCGGCGCAGTTTAAGGGATGATACAACCCAGGTACTGTTTTTTTGTATATCAAAAACAAGATCTGCCTGATCGATCAAAAATTCAGGCGGGGTATGGTCCTTCAGGAACTTGGGGGCATGTGATGTCATGCCGGCAGGATAAATCCAATGGCATGGGTTGTCAATTGCTGATTTTCATGCAAAGAGCCAAGGGTCAGTTATT
>JAIPDY010000213.1 GCA_021737445.1 Desulfotignum sp. | reverse complement strand
CACCATGATGATCCGGTTAAGGTTGGTCAGCCCCCGGCCAAACCGCCTTTCCAGAAGGCGGTGCCGGATATCAAACCGCGGCTGTGACAGGGCGGCATCTGTAAACCGGTTCAAAATATCTTCCATCAGACCGGGGGTTTCCAGCAGATGCTCTTCATAAAAGGTTTTACCATAATCCTTTTGATATGACACAGGGGTGATATATGTCTGCTCAGGCCGGATGTCGGTTCTGATTTTGCCGGAAAAATCCTGAAAATGCAGGTGACGCATCACCGAATCCTTGCCCGGTTTTGTCTGAATCCGTGCAAAGATCTCCGGGTGGTCCAGGGCATAGATATCCACAAGAAAGGGGGTCAGCAGCATTTTTTTTTCCTGCCTGAACCAGTCGTCCCGGTTTCCGGTATCTGTATCAAAAAAATCCGGTTCCACGATCATCGATTTTTTTGAATAATTTTTCATCAGCTTCATCAGCTTGACCCGGGTGGACTGGATCAATGTCTGGGGAAACAGTCCCAGGGCTGCATTGATATCCGATACCACCATGAAATCCGATGTTTCCCGGCGTTTGACAATATACACCGGCCGGTTGTGGGCTGCCACAAACAGCCGGTCCGGTGACACCCGGCTGATGCCGGATACGGCAAACTGCCCCCCTGATGGCATCATGGCCTGTACCGCCCTGATAAAGGCCATTTCATCAATGTCATGGATATTTTTTTTGTTCAGGGCCTTGAATATCGTATAATCAATGGACTGGCTGCAGATGGACATGTCCTCCAATTCAAGGCGGTGCTGGTCCTCAATGGTTTTGTACCGCTGGTTTTCCCTGTATGCGGTATCAAAATAATGTCCCCAGAGCATGGCAAACAATTCAGTGGAATTATCCGTGCGCAGACCAATGCCTGCCACCTGGGTAATGTATTGTTTAATCCGGGATTCCACATCTGAATCAAACTGGCCGTTCAGCACAACCGCCCGCACTTTGTGCTGGTCCATAAAAGGGTGGGCGTTGCGCACGGAGATGGCGGACTGGATAGCCCAGCGGCCCTGTCCTATCACCGGCTGCACCATGGATTTGAGCAACAGCGGGTGGGTGGGTCCCGGCACATGGCCCAGGGGCAGGTAACTGCCGGCCTGGTTTATCGGAACCTGCTTCATATAGATCCGGGTCTGATAATAAGCCAGGACAGCGGTGGCAGCAAGGCCATATAAGTTACAGGTCCTTTCAATCCGGTAGAGGATCTGCCAGTGCCGGGCAGGCCGGTCTGTATATGCGGCAAAAAAATTTTCAAATATGAGCTGGATACGGTCGGCGGCCTCCTGTGTCAGGCCGGCCAGGACCCAGGCATCCAGATATCTGAAAAGATTGGCAATACCGTCGGTACTGTAATCTGCGGGTAATGCGACGATCACCTGCCGCAGGTAGTGCCAGACATATTTTCTTGCAAAGGGATGTTTCGGACCCTGCCCGGCTTCCACACGCCGGGGACGGACCGGTGCTTCATCATAGGCAAACCGGTTGAAAATCTGGGCAAATTCATGGAAAAGATCAGATGTTTCCACCGGCAGGGGAGAAAATTTTTCAGCCTGGGCCACCTGTTCCTGGAATCCCTTTTTAATCAGCTTTTCCACCACCGCAGCAGGCAGATCATAATCCATTATCATACAATCAACCGCTGCCTTCAGCGCTTTGGGGGAATCAATGATGAAAATATTCTGCATCCTTGGATTTCCGCAGGTCCCGGGTTCCACATGGCAGATAGTCTGTGTGTCCGTCATCTGGGACCATGTGGGAAAAGATGCCGTTTTTTTTGGAAAAAACCCTTCATAGGCGAGCAGTTTTTTCTGGACCCGGGCCATGAGACCTGCATGGTTTCCTTTGTCGTCATCCATGAGCGCAGCTGCCTGCAGGTCCCCGTCTTCAAACACCGGATGTGTCATGAGGTGATCTATGAGATTTTCCACAGACCCCAGTTCCCGCCGGATTTTGATGGGCTCCAGTTCACTGCCCTGCAATCCGATGCCGGTGCTGTCCGGGGCCCGGTAGATAATGGCCCACATGCCCGTCAGAATGCGTGTCAGCCGGTTCTGGGCATCCCCGTAATATACCACAATCCCGCACATATCTGTTTTCCTCCGGTAATTTTCATAATTCGTCAGAAGGATATGCCAGGCTATTTAACACACAACCGGAAAAATTGATCCAGGTTTTTTTGTGTTTCCAGGTGAAAAATACGGTCACATATCCCGGCCGTATTTTTTTCACCCAGCACCGGGCCGGCCAGCCAGAAAAATTTATCTATGAGTTCCTGATCCGCAGGAAGTGTGGTGGCCGGATCCCACCGGGCGGACATAACCCCTGATCGCCTTATATGGCCGGACCGGGTTCGGATTTCAACCTCTGACTCAGCCCGGTCCGGAAACTGTTTTTGAAACCGTTCCTGGGCAATAATATCGATTTTGTTCATCATTTTGTGGATATCATCATCCAGCAGCCGGGGCGGCAGTACCTGGGCCGGTCCCACCTGACCGTCCAGCAGGGCCGCGGCAATGGGAAAGGCGATATTGTACTGGGCCTGCTCCGTATCTTTTGGCCAGTCCCGGCGTAAGGCAGCTGATTCAGCAAAGGTGTACACCGTTATTTTTTCAATATCATCCGGTAAAATACCGTGGTCCCGGACCAGTTTCAGTGTCCCGTCCACCCCGGGCTGGGCCCAGCGGCAACAGGCATGGGGTTTGAAATACAGGTTTTCAATTTCCCAGGCAGATCCCAGTGAGTCGATCCATTCCGGTTCCGGGGTATTGTCAAACAGCGGCGCGATCCCGGTGAACCCCTCCCGGGCCATGAGCGCAGACACAATCCCCACCAGGGATCCCCAGCCGATGCTGTCTTTTCCCATGGACGGGGTGGTGATGCATTTCATCATAGGGGCCATGGGGGCATGATAATCCGCCGCCCCAAGGGCATGCCAAAGCTGTTCCCGGGTCAGTCCCAGGACTCTGCCGGCGGCGGCGGCACCGGCCACCGCCCCCCAGGAACCTGAAGAATGATAGGTATCACAGGTGGCATGCCGGATCAGTCCAGCCCGGATTCCCACCTCATATCCCACAGCCAGGGTTGTGAGAAACTGTTTTCCCGACACGATACAACCGTCTTCAGACATACGCTGGACCGCAGCCAGTAATGCAGGCAGAACACATACCCCGGGATGCCCTTTGATTTTCCGGTATCCGTCATCTATATCCAGGGCATTGGCGGCAAACCCGTTGGCCAGGGCTGCTCCTGCAGCAGACACCCGGCGGCCGGACACCACAATGGCTGCCTGGTCTCCGGAGAACTGCGCCGCTGCCAGGCGGGCCATCAATTGCCCCACAGGGGTTCCATGGCCCGCAATCATAGCACCCATGTTGTCCAGCAGGCAGCGCTTTGCCTGGTGCTGAACCGCACGGGGCAGCTTTTCCCATGCGGTTTCCATTATAAAGGCCAGCACTTTTTCCGTGTATGCCATGAGCGAATCAGCTTTGCTTAGACAGCAGAATATTGAATTTTTCCCGGATGAGGGCATCCACATCCTCCGGAATATAGGCGGTCTTGTTGGCCAGCAATTTTTTTGCTATTGCCAGGGCCCGCTGCCGGGCATCCAGGGACCCGTCCGCTGCCCAGCGGTCCCGGTTCCTGCGGTCGGTCACCCCGTTGCTGTTGTAATATTCTTTGCGGATATAAGACATGGTATGGGGGGCGGTCATGAAATTACCGCCGGGCCCAATGGAATCAATGACTTCCAGGGCCAGGTGTTCGGCATCCACATCAATGCCCTTGAGCACCTTGCAGCAGTTGCCGATGATTTCATCGTCAATGACAAACTGTTCATGGGCAATGGTGAGCATAGATTCCAGCATGCCGGCACTGTGGTGGATATAGTTGGAGCCGCCCATGGATGCCAGCATTGCGGTGAAGGCTTTTTCATACCCTGCCTGGGCATCGGGGATTTTGGCATCGGACAGGCCCGAAGAGTTGTAGTTGGGCACGCTTATGTGCCGGGACAGCTGGTGGATGGCTGCATTCATCATGCCGCACTCCACAGCCCC
Source organism: Desulfotignum sp. (assembly GCA_021737445.1). Lineage (GTDB taxonomy): Bacteria > Desulfobacterota > Desulfobacteria > Desulfobacterales > Desulfobacteraceae > Desulfotignum. The sequence continues at coordinate 1,683 of JAIPDY010000213.1, read as the reverse complement.
GCCGCAGTATCCCATGGTGGCCAGATTGGCCATGCCCGGGATACCGCCGTAGAGCAGAGGGGCCCCGGGATTTGTCAGCTGGCAGATGGTGATGCCTGCCAGCTCTTCAGCATGGAGCTGGGCCAGGGTTCCGGCCATAGTCAAAGGAGAGGTGGACCCGGCCATGGGGGCGGAGGACAGAGCCACGGGGATATTGTTTCTAACAGCTTCCTGCATGATCTTTGTGGACTGGGTGCACAGTTTCAGCGGGCTGATGGCAAAGGAGGTGATCACGGAAATGATGGGTCGCTGGGCCAGGTTTTCTTTGCCGCCGGCTATCATGGCAGCCATCTCCATGACCTGGTGAAGCCCCTCTTCGTTGTTTACTCCGGACATGACATGTTTGCCGGATGCTGATAAACAGGCATAAAACATGTTGATGTCATAGTCTTTTTCATCAATATCCGTGGGGATGCAGGGACGTACCAGAAAGTGGATGTTTTTGAGCTGGTCCACCAGGCAGGATACCTTGTGCAGGTCATCCAGGGTGGTGGCCCTGACATCGCCGGTGTCAGGATCCAGAATTTTGATGGCAGCCCCGCCGGTTCCCAGATGGACCCTGTCTTCGGTCAGATGCAGGTCATAGTCAGGATTCCGGCCGCAGAGTACCACCTTTTTGGGTGCTTTTTTCACGGATGCGGCAATCAGTTTCCCGGGGAATCGTATCCGTTTTTTTTCCCGGTCCACGGTGGCACCGTTTTTTTCCAGCATCTCCACTGTTTTTTCCAGGCCGGATTCATAAGTGATGCCGGTTTTTTCCAGAATGGTGAGTGCGGCATTGTGCACGGTGTCGATCTGTTGTGCAGAAAGCGGCTGATACTGCCCGCCCTGTAATCCCATTAAATTCATATTTTTCTCCTTGGGGTTGTTTTTTATGTAATTATTGTTTTCCTGTCAGGTTAAGGATAATTGATCTATTTTATGGCATGGACCGGCCCGGGTGTCAAGAAAAGTGTAACAAAAGCTGTCTTTTTTTTAATCATTGTACAATTTGATAACTTTTGTTACATAAACAGAGGTGGCAATCAGGCGGTTGTTGATATCATCCGGCAACCATGTAACAAAACCTGGAAAAGTATTGGAAACGGATCAAAAATGACAAAAAAACCCGGATTTCTGCAAACCATTATCCATGAAAAATATGATGCCCTTGCTGCCAAAGGCAGGCGCCTGGCAGACTTTGTTTTATCCAGTCCGGACAAGGCGGTTTTCATGACCACCCGGCAGCTGGCAGCAGCGGTGGGCACCAGTGAGGCAACCGTGGTCCGGTTTGTGCGGCAGCTTGGGTTCAGGAACTATGCTGGTTTCATCAACACCCTGCGGGACCTAATCGACAGGGACCTGACCCTTGTGGAGCGGGGCAGGATGCGCCATCTGGTGGCCGGCAGTGAAGATACGGAACTGGATCGGCTCATCAATCAGGATATCCGCCGCATCAGGGCGATGCACAAAAACATTGACCCTGCAACGGTGCAGGCTGTGCGCACCGCATTGAAAACAGCTCCGGCTGTGTATGTGATGGGCTCCAGGCTCTCTTATTCATCTGCCCACTACATGGGCTGGACCATGTCAAAAATCCGGACCAGCGTGTGCATCCTCAACGGCAGTGACAGAACCAGCATGGACCAGATGATTTTTGCCCCC
>JAIPDY010000004.1 GCA_021737445.1 Desulfotignum sp. | reverse complement strand
ATCCATGTCCCTTGCCTCAACCACCTGGCCGATCTGTTTGTACACAGGGATACTGTTGTCGATAAACGGGCCGACCACCCATCCGAACAGCCAGATGATAAATACGCTGAAAAGCAGCATGGCCCAGGGTTTTAGGCCTTTTCTGACACCGGACGTCTGTATTTTCGTATGTGACATGGTTGCCTCGTTTACGCCTGGTTCGGTCCTTCACCCGTCCGTTTGCGCCGGGACGGGTGAAGGAGGGGTTACAAGTTTAAATGGTCGCCGTCAGTTCCGGAAAGACCACGTAGAACATAAGATAAGCCATCAACAGAGTCAACACAAGATTGAGCGACTGGCCGGTTACATACAGAATAAACGGCTTGCCCCCCTTGAAGTGCTCTTTGAGTTCCCTGAAATTGGTGGCCAGGCCGATGCTGACAAAAGAAAGGGTGAAAAACCATTTCCGGAACAGATCTGATCCGCCCTTGATGGCTCCTTTGTCGATCATGGCACGGCCAAGACCGTCCAGGCTGTCATTGAAGCCTGAATATATCAAAGAAAAGGTGATGGATGCCACAATAAACCCGATGACAAATTTGGGGAATCTGAACCAGATTTCATTCAGGCCGACTTTTGCACCGGTTTCCGCCACTTCCACCCGGGTGGTGAAGTAGAGGGCAACGAAAAAGGCGATGACACCGATGAGCACGTTCTGGATCATTTTGATGGTGGCGGCGACGTACAACGCTTTTTCACCCAGAAAAGCACCCGCAGCAGCCACTGCGCCGGATGCATCAATGGTGCCGCCCATCCAGGCGCCGCCCAGGATCATCTGTTTGTCCACAGGGAATGTGGCCTTGATGACGGCGGGCATGGCGATCATCATGATGGCGGTAAATACCAGGGAAAGCCCGACAGCCAGGGTCAGCTCCTCTTTTTTGGCCCGGCAGGCGGATGCCGCTGCAATGGCGGCGGAAACGCCGCAGACCGACATATCCGAACAGATAACTGCATTCAGGCGTTTGGAGGGCATGTTGATAATTTTCTGTCCAAACCAGTAGGTGGTCAGCCACACCGTGGGGGTGACCACCCAGGCCACAAAAATACCGGCAGTGCCGATGGTGATGATTTTTTCAAACAGGATTTTGGCGCCGAGCAGCACCAGTCCGGTCTTGATGTAGTATTCGGTCTGAATTGCCGGTTCCGCCCACTTGGGCGTTCCCACGGTGTTGGAGATGAGCATGCCGAGAAATATTGCCCAGGCCGCATACCCGATGCCATAGTGTTTCATGGTGGTCTGGTAACTGAAGAACCATGCCAGAACCGTAATTCCGTATACAAATATAAAACCGATGGCGAATTTTTTAAAGGGCGTGCCCATGATCACCATGGGAATGCCGAAAAGAAAACAGAAAAACACCCCCAGAAGGATCAGTTCTCCGATCTGGTTATAGGCGCTGACCTGGGTTTTCTTTTTGGCGTTACCAGCCGCAAGTTTGGCATCCCGCCAATTGTCAATGGCTTGAGTGGCAGCGGCATTCAGGGTCTCATCCTTGAATCCGGCCGCCTCGGCCCTGGCTTCTGCCGCCTCGGCCGCAGCAAGGGCCTGGGCTTCCGCCGCCTTTTTCTTCTCATATGCTGCCATGGCCTTTGCGGCTTTTGCGTCGGCCTTTTCCTTGCTCATGAAAAAGGCGTCCAGGGGGTTGTTGGACCAGGAATGGGTTTTATGGGTCACATTGGCCAGCCATTTTCCAGCCGGTATTTTCCTGGCCTCTGCCTTTTTCTTTGCATCGGACAATCTATACCAGGCAATGGTCTTGATGGCAGAGGTCCTGCCGGCCTGCTCTCCGTATTCTTTTTGTGCCTGGGTGATGATATCGCTCATTTTTCCGCTGTGGGGGAAGTAAATGAACATGGCGGCTATCAGGATAAAAAATCCGATCCAGATGGCCCACCAATCCTCTTTTTTCCACATTTCCGACCATTCCCACTTTCCCTGGTCGACAACTATGTCATTTTTATCTGCCATAATTATCCTCGCTTTGATTAAAGGTTAACACAATAGCACTGCAACTGTTCAAACCTGAAATAAAAGCAAGTAGTATACCGGCGCGGGTTATGAGTCAAAAGCCCCTGTTGGCAGGGGTTGCAAAGATTTGGGCCAGCCGGCGGGTGTATCCTGGAGTTGGCAGATGTGTATTCTTGGGTATGCAGGGTTTCTGCCTGTTTTATGCCCGGCAGCTGGATTGTTTCAAGCGCTTCCCAGCTGCTCACACACCCCCACGGCCAGGGCATACACAATATCTGATGCCAGATGGCGGACAATGGTTTTGTCATACAGAAGCTTTGCCTCAGCAGGAAACTCCTTATCCCCTTCCCAGAAAAGCACGGCCACCGGCACCCTGGGGGTGATCAAAAACGAAAACGCAGCATCTGCCAGGTCCAGTTCAGTGCCTCCATACTGTTCGCACAGGCGCTTGAATCCCTGGATATCCCCGTCAAACCGGGCGGTAATCTGACGGGTCGGAATCTCATGGGGCCCTCTGAAAAAGGTGGCGCCGCCGGCAATATCTTTTTCAGAAATCCATTGGCCTGCCGGCTGGATTTCCTGTGCCCCCAGCAGATAATGCACCAGAAAAAGGTCAAAATAGGGATGCAGCGGTTCATGATCCGGGCTGACACAAAAAATTTTTGCCTTCCCAGGATCCACTGCATACTGCCTCCCCCACACTTTTACCGCATAGGTTCCGGCCGTTTTATCATATGCACACAATGCCCTGCGGCAGACATCTGCCGGATTCTGTTCTGCCAGTTGTGTAAAATAGGTAAGATCCACTAAATCTGTCATTATCTGATTTTTTCCTTTTTTTAGATGAGTGACCGGTTCGACAGTATAAAGTTAAAATATAAACCGCTGAAAAGTCAACATCCATTTCCGGCCGGGTGGAAAGCCCATGCAAAAAAATCCGGCAGCAACCAAAGTTTGTGCTATAATCCCCCCCCCAATATCTGGTATTCAAGGATAGATAAAGGGGATTACCCTGTTGCCGGCGGCATTTTTAAAAACCGATGAACCTGAACCGGCGCGATATTACCCGGTTCCCGGCTACTGGACATCCTATAAAGGCCTGTCACTGCCGCCGGAAGGGAATGCCACCTACCGGGTGCTGGTCAACATCAGAGAGAAAAACAGACCGCTCAGCCTTTTGATCCCGGAAATTTTCACCGAATACCGGTTATTTGTCAACGGGCATCTCATGGACAGCCACGGACGGTTTTCAGATGGACGAATCCGGTTTCTGTCGCCAAAGATCTATACCTTTCACAACAACCGGAACACCATCGACATTGTGCTTAACATCGCCAATCAAAACCATGCAAATGCAGGTATCGGCCAGAGTTTTTTTCTGGGCTCTCCTGAAAATATTCACAAAAAGTACCGCCTGAGCACACTCATAGAGATGATACTGGTTGCGGTCTGCCTGTTTGCCGGAATCTACCACTGCATCTTGTTTTCACTGCGCAAAAAAGAAAAGGAACTGCTGTTTTTCGGGCTTTTCTGCATGTTACTGACACTGCATGGTCTGTATCTGATCGCGCCGCTGACCCTTTCTCCAATGACCTATTCAATCCTGTTTACCCCCTATCTGATGCTGACGATCTTAACCTGCCTGTTTCTGATGGCCGTCAATGTCCGGTCGGTGGTGGCCCGGCACGGGTATGCCCTCATTTTTCTGGCCGGATTTGTATTTGTCTTTGCCGGGGTGGTCAATGACACCCTCCACTACCTGCAGGTCATCAACACAGGATATTTTTTGTCTTTGTGGTTTTCTTTCTTCATTGCCGCACAGTCGGTCATGCTGGCCATTAAATTTGCCAATGAACATAAAATGGTTGAAGCACTCTCCCATAAACTCCAGGTCAGTGACAGGCTCAAAGATGAATTTCTCGCCAACACCTCCCATGAACTGCGGACCCCTCTCAACGGGATTATCGGTATCTGTGATTCGTTAATCGACGGTATCGCAGGGAGCCTGCCCGGCCAGGCCACGGCCAACCTGAAAAGGATCTGTTGTCATGGTCCATGTTCAAGATACGGGTATGGGAATACCGGAACATATGCTGGATGACATTTTCCGGTCTTTTGAGCAGATCGACGGCACCACGGTTCGAACCTATGGCGGCACCGGCCTGGGCCTGCCCATCACCCGGAAACTGGTGGAACTTATGGGCGGTAACATCCTTGTGCGGTCTGTTGAAAACAAAGGGTCCATATTCTCCTTTACACTTGAAAAAGGCCTGACCGGAAAACAACCTGACACAAAACAGAGCATCTCCTGGAAAAATGATGACCTGCCTGCAGAAAACATCCTTATCAGGGATCATACCGGCGGTTCATGATCCATTCCGGCAACCGGGAGTTCACCAGTACCCTGCTGTTGAACAAACCATTGTCTGTCATCATGCTGGATATCGATTTTTTCAAAGCCATCAATGACCGGCACGGCCATGAGGCCGGGGACCGGATACTTCAGCACCTGGCTGACATCATTAAAAAAAATATCCGGGGGATCGATGTGGCGGTTCGATATGGCGGAGAAGAGTTCGTGATTATCCTGCCGGGGACCACGGGCAAAGGGGCTGAAAAAGAATCATTCAGAACGGGTGGTCAGAATTCTGCAGCAACACCAGGTGCTTGACTGCCTGCCCCCGGATCAGGCCGATCTGATCTGCCGGGTGATCTCATATCATAACCGGGCCACCCTTCCCGAAGATGAAACCAGAGAATGCCTGTTTTAACCCCAGACAATATCACGGTACACACCCGGATCAGTATCTCCCTCGGTTGAAAACAGCAAGACTCTGGAGTCGCTGACCAGGCCGATATCCTGCCTTATTTTCATATTCTCTTTGTCAGACATTATTTCAAACAATGCACCGAGTGTCACAGCACCGGATTCTCCGGAAATGATACATGGATCTTCTGCCAGGGGATTGCCCAGCACCTTCATCCCTCTCCGGGCCACCTCATCAGAGCACATTAAAAATGCACTGGCAGCAGATTTGAGTATCTGCCACCCCATAAGGCTGGGCTCCCCGCATGACAGTCCTGCCATGATAGTGTCCAAACCGCCTTTGATCCTGACCCGTCCCCCTTTTTTGATCGATTCAAACAGACATGGGGCACCTTCAGGTTCCACAACGATAAATGTCGGTGCATCCCCGCCGGCCAGACTGACAAGAGATGCAACCATGGCAGCTGCAAACGAGCCCACACCCGCCTGTACAAAGACATGGGTCGGAAGGTTCTCTTTTCCCTGGCCGATGGATTCTGTTATCAGTGTTGAATACCCCTGCATGATATGAAGCGGTACTTTTTCGTACCCTTCCCAGGATGTGTCCTGGAGAAGTGTCCAGCCTTTCTCCTGAGCTTTGCGGCTGGCATGCATCACGCTGTCATCAAAGTTCATACCCGTGATTGATGCCTGGGCCCCATATTTTTTTATGGCTTCCAATCTGATTGGAGAAGACCCTTTTGGCAGATACACCACAGCTTTGCAGCCGAACAGTTTTGCAGCCCAGGCAACCGCTCTTCCATGATTGCCGTCCGTGGCAGTAACAAAAGTGAGGTGATCATATGCAAGTTTGTGAGCAATGATATTATGGTACGTTAATTCATCATCTTTTAATCCGATCACCTCACCCAGGCATTTTGCCATGGCATAGCTTGCCCCCAGGACCTTGAACGCCTTTAAATCAAAGCGGTAGTTTTCATCTTTGACAAACAGCTGGTTTATTCCCAGATAACCGGCCAGTCCCGGCAGCCTGACCAGCGGGCTGGGCCTGTAACCAGGCAGGCTGCAGTGAAATTGATAGACATGACGGACTGTTTCCTGATGTGCAAAATCAAACAAAGCAGCCCCTGGTGCTTCTGATAGATCATTTACCTGACAGGAAATTATATTTTTATTCATGGTGCATTCCAGTATATTTGCTTTTGATCGTTCATCCCCGATTCTGCAAAGGCCTTTGGCTATTGCTCAACCGAAAAAGGATTCAGAAACTGCCGCCTCCAGAGAAGCGTTTTATCAACCTCGCCCAGTTCTGCTTCTTCACAGACAGCATCCCAGTTCTGCTCTATTGCATCCGTCATGGCGCCGAATGTTTCCCGGGCCGCCTGTTCTGAAACAAAAAAATTGTGCGCCGTCTGTATGCAGGTTTTCAGCTGGCTCAGGTTATTGTCACCGGATATGAGCATGGCTTGAGATGCTACATTGCCTGTCCGGCCCTGCGGACAGATGTCATAGGCAGGCGTCAGGGTCAGTGCTTTACCGTCCCAGAATGCTGCGTGATTCCGGGCATGATCATCGGTATTGCCGCACAGGATATTGAAGACGAGCCGGGAGAAAAGTTCTTTCAATGTATGCCCGGGACGGGTAAACCGGTGGCGGATAATTTCGGATAAGGTTTCATAGCTGGCGTATCTCGCCATCATGTCATCCAGGCCCAAAAGCGTCAGGGCAGAAACCATGGCCTTCCGTGTCCACCTGTCACCTTTGGGTATGCGGTCAAAACGCTCAATCAACAAGACATCTTTGCCGGCTGCTTTTTTCAGTTTCACTGGCGCGACATTCAATCCAGCCAGTGCAGCCAGCCGCATGGCAATGAACTCCGCTTTGACGACGCTGTACAGATCCGTGCCGGATGAAAATTTTGCCACGTATTTTTTACCCTGGTCCTGAACCAGGGCTTTGGGGCGGGCTCCGCCAATGGAGCTGGCGTGAAACAGTGCCTGGTCCAGTTCCGGTGTGAGGGGGACACCTTTTTCGACCCGTTCTGCAGATTCAATCAACTCTTCCATACTGGCATTATCTGCCGTACGCGGAACATATTCTGCAGGAGAGCGTTGAAAATCAAGCGCACCGATCCGGTCCGAACCAGACTCCAGCAGGTAGGTCAATTCATCCAGTTCGGCAGTATCAGTGCCGGCACCTTTACGTCCAAATTTTTTATTGATAATCACGCGCCTGCCCCACGCATCAGGCCCGGCATCTCTTATACAGCCAGGCATGCTCAACCCCTCCGGCAAGGGGAGTACTCCGGCTTTCAGCGGCAATTCAGGTTCATAGATTGCCATCAAAGGGTTGCTGCTGCCGGCACGATTCAGATAGCTTTTACCATAATTGAACAAGATATTGCCGTTATCCGCTTCCAGCCGTCCAGCCACGACAGGCTCGATTTCACCGGGCAGCCATATCCAGACAAAGGCTTCCTTCTCTGGGTTAGAAGTCATCGTGCACCGGTTTTGATCTCTTTCGAACAGATTTTGGCAGGAGTGCCAGCGTTTCCCTGGTTCGTTCCAGGTGCTTCATCATAGCACTCTCATCAGCATCAAACAGCTTGATGCCGGCAATGGCTGCCACTTCAAACACGGCCCCGATTTCACATTTGAGATTCCCCTTTTCAATGCGTTGCAGCAATCCTCTGGAAATACCGGCGCGCTCCGCCAGTTCCTGAGCAGTCAGTTTACGCTCATTACGCGCTTTTCGAATCAACACGCCCAGCAAGGCAGCCGCATCGCGGCTATAGCGTGAGTAGGTGCGTATGACAGGTGTTGGCATTATTTCTCCAATGGTTTACAAATAGATCATAAAACAGCTTAATGTTCTTCCTGTAAATCACAGAATAGTCTGTCCAAATTCATTTGTCAATGGAATCCAGTACGGATGCGAATCTGTTCAATCCGTTTCCTGTTCACACAGTTCGGTGAGGCTGGACATTGTGTAAGTTGATCCTTGTCTTTTCCTTTAAAAGTCTTGCTTTTTATTCAAAAAACCGGCACTATGCAGTGAGTTGTTTCAGCCACAGGATACTTCTCCTGTGGTTTTTTTTATTTCGATAACAAGGAAGCTGACATACATATGATCTGTGCAAATAACATAGCCCTGGCTTATGGTAAACAGGTGCTGTTCAAAGATGTAAACATTATGTTCAAACCCGGAAACTGTTACGGGCTTATCGGGGCCAATGGCGCGGGAAAATCCACTTTTTTAAAAATTCTGGCCAGAGAGATCGAACCGGATACAGGCGACATCAGTGTGGGCCCCAAAGAAAGAATTGCCGTGTTACGACAGGACCACTTTGCCTTTGATACACACCGGGTGCTCCTGGCCCAGGCCCTGTTCGGAAACCCGGATGTGCTGTTGCTCGATGAGCCCACCAACAATCTGGACATTCACTCGATCGCCTGGCTGGAAGACTTTCTGTACCGGTTTAAAAATACCGTCATTGTGGTATCCCATGACCGCCATTTCATGAATCAGGTCTGCACCCACATTGCAGACATTGATTTTGGTAAAATTGCCGTGTACGCGGGAAATTATGATTTCTGGTACCAGGCCAGTCAGCTGCACCTGAACCAAAAACAGGCGGACAACAAAAAAATCACGGACCGGGCCAATGAACTCAAGACCTTTATCCAGAGATTTTCTTCCAATGCATCCAAGTCCAGACAGGCCACCTCCAGAAAAAAACTGCTGGAAAAACTGACCATTGAAGACATGCCCGTATCATCGAGAAATTACCCGTTTATCCGGTTTACCCCGGAACGGCCCTGCGGCAATATTATCCTTGAAGTGGAAGGGGTTTCAAAGACCATTGACGGGGAAATTGTTCTTGATAATGTCAGTTTTACCGTCAATAAAAATGACAAAATCGCTTTCATGGGAAGTAACAGCCTGGCCAAAACCACCCTCTTCCAGATCATTGCAGGAGAGATGGAACCTGATAAAGGCAGCTACCGGTGGGGAACCACCATCAGCCACTCCTATTTTCCCAAAGAGCACCAGGGGTATTTCAACGGGAACCTGAACCTGATTGAATGGCTGCTTCAGTTTGCCCCTCCCAAAGAGGGAGAAAGCTTTGCCCGCACGTTTTTAGGGCGCATGCTCTTTTCAGGGGAGGATGCCCTCAAAACCACGGATGTGCTTTCAGGCGGGGAAAAGGTGCGGTGCATGCTTTCGCGCATGATGCTTGCCCGATCCAATGCCCTGATCCTGGATGAGCCCACCAATCACCTGGATCTCGAATCCATCACGGCATTGAATAACAGCCTGATCCATTTTCCGGAGGTGGTGCTTTTCACCTCCCATGATCATGAGTTTGTCAATACGCTTGTCAACCGGGTAATCGAGCTTACACCCGCCGGTATTATCGACCGTTTGATGACCTTTGATGCGTATGTGGAGAGTGCGGAAGTGGCAAAAACAAGAGAATTGATGGTAAAAAAGGCGGCGTGACAGAGATCCTGCCCAGCTGAGACCTCCTTAAAAACAAGCGATATCAAAAATCGGCCATATATGGCCACTGGTCGCATATGATCTTTTTTTTATGACTGCGCATGGCAACCTGATAGTACGCTTGTAATTGATTGATTAAACGAAATCAGTTAGATATGGAAAACGATCCTGCATGTTACAACGCTGGCACAAAGATTGAAGTAACAAGAAAGAATGAAACGTTTACCCCATAATCGAATACATGAACGGATGAAATATCGGTTCATGCAGCGCTTGGAAAGGATGAAGTCATGCAAATTGATATCACATTACAACCGATAATTTCTATTATCGCCGGCGTATTGATTTTTGTTATGCCGAAATTATTGAATTATATCGTTGCCGGTTATCTCATTATTATCGGCGTGCTCGGGTTGCTCCACTGACCGCCCGACATGATCGCCCATCATCGTGTTTTGGATAAGATCGTGCAATTTTCCGCTGCAATCGTCTGGAAATGCCGGCCATTTCAGCCTAAATCTGCCATCTCAAAAATATCCGGCACAAGATGATCCCAGCCCAGCGTCATCAAATGGACACCCTGGCACATTGCTTTGGCTTCCTTTACAAAGTCCGCACAAATTCTCGCTCCTGTTTGACCGGATTTGGCCGCTTCTTTATCTTTCTCCAGTTTGGAGATAAGATGCTCAGGTACGTTTATTCCGGAGACGTTGGCATTCAAGAACCTCGCCATTCCAGCTGATTTCAGAATCACCTGGCCGGCCAGAACGGGAACATTGAATTTTTCAACCCGTTTCATGAACGTTTCAAACTGCTTGATGTCGTAAACAGCCTGTGTCTGGAAAAACTGTGCGCCTGCTTCAACCTTCTTTTCCATTTTGATGATCTGGGGCTCCACGGGTTCTGCACCCGGCGTAACAACAGCCCCCTTGCAGAATTTCGGGGCACCGTCCAACACATTTCCGGAGATATCCCTGCCCGATTCCAGAGTGCAAAGCGCCTTCAATAAACTTACCGAATCGAGGTCAAATACCCCGGATGCCTGGGGATGGTCGCCCAGGGCCTGGTGGTCACCGGTAAGGGCCAGTACATTGCGGATGCCAAGGGCGTATGCAGACAGTATGTCGGATTGCAATGCAATCGCATTTCTATCACGGCACACCATCTGGAAAACCGGTTCCATGTCCCTGTCCATGAACAGGCGACAGGTGGCCAGCGATCCTGTCCGCATGATCGCGCTTTGATTGTCAGTCACGTTAACCGCATCACACCTGCCCTTGAGATGGTTTTCAGCCCTGTGCAGACATTGGTTCATGTTTGTTCCCTTGGGAGGACCTGTTTCACCGGTCACAACGAATGACCTGTTTTCAAGTTTGTGTTGCAGCTGACTGACGCTCATTGTATCCTCTTTTTCCAACATACAGGGACCATGATCACTCTTTGCGTTTCACATCCTGATCGATGGCCCAGTAAAGGGTTTTTCTCTGTTTCACTCCCGGCATTAATTTGGACTTATCCTGCGGCGCCAGTATCCGGCGGTAAAGATCGAGCCTGTCGATTGTCTTCAGGCGCTCGTAAATCTGCAGCCAGGCACAGGGCCGGCCTTTTTCCACCTCGCAGTCGCCGCCGCGGGTGGTTCCGCCGCACTGTCCGTTCACCAGACTTTTGGCACAACCGGTTACGGGGCATATACCACCGGTATAGCCAAGCACGCAGTTACCACATTGCGCGCATTTTTCTGCCCCAGGCCACAGCCCGAAATGCCCCCCCATCGAAATTGTATTGGCCGCCGGAAAAACCGGCTTGTCCACAACCGCACCTACAACCTGTACGCCCACGCCACAGGAAAAAACCAGAATCGCTTCTGACCGGTCAATCGGCTCAATCTCTCTGACCAGCCGGGTGCCGGTAAGCACGTTATTGCAAAGAAAGTCTACATTGCATATCCCGGACACTTCCTTATCCTGCGTCTCCAGAAATTTTCGGTACGCCGCCACCGCTTTTGCTCCCCCTGTTTTGCATACCTCGGCGCACCCGTTACATCCCACAAGATATATGCTGTGAACCATCTCGAGCATATCCAGGATTTCTTCATCCGGCTTCATTTCACTGACAAGCATTGCTTATTCTCCTTTGAACGGCCTCATTCGTCATGGATTGCGCCCCTGCTAGGAAATTTTGTATTCTCTTAAATTGCGTCCCTTAACGTCCACAGCATGCACGGCGCAGGCAAGGCACGGATCGAATGACCGCAGGATTCTTACAATTTCATATGGATTGTTCTCATCCTGAACTTTGGTGCCCAGTATGGCCTGCTCCATGGGGCCCGGATTATTTCCGGCATCTTTTGGCGAGGCATTCCATGTGGTCGGCGCCACGAGCTGATAATTTGCGATTTTTTTGTCTGCTATCTTGATCCAGTGACCCAGTGCGCCCCTTGGCGCGTCCGTAATGCCGACACCCTCTGCCTGATCGGGCAGCTGATAATCGACGCAAACAGGCACCCCGGGCTTGACCTGTAAAACCCACTCTGCCATGGCATCGGCTATCAGCTTGGCTTCAATTGCCCGTGCCGCATGTCTTCCGCAGACCGAAAGCAGATCAGACGGTTGAGCGCCAACTTCCGACAATACGGAATTGATGATGTTTTTTGCGCCGTTATGGTCAGAAACATACGCAGCGAGCATCCTGGAAAGAGGACCCACCTCCGTGACTTTGCCTTGATAACGCGGCGACTTCACCCACGAACAGGCTTGTTTTTTTCCCCTGAGAGGGGTTGTTTTTTCCCTGGAAGGATGGGTGTTTCCCCCTTGATCATCGTACCAGGAATGCGTGACTTCCTCGGTTATTTTCGCCAGATCCGTATCCGCCCTGTTCAAGGAACTGTCCATAACCCCCTGGGGCAGAAAACAGCTGCGGTCAACCGGAGTTCCGCAGCGCGCTTCAAGATCGAACACGCCGTAAGACAAAAATCTATCAGCGCCTTTGCCGATCGCAAAATAATCGTCATATGTCCGGGCGATCATCAGTATATCAGGCAGATACACATTATTGATGAATCTGCGAATTTCGTTCAACCCGCTCAGAAAAGAGGTGATCTTGTCGGCTGACGGCGTGGTGGTTACGCCGCCGGGCACGATTGTCATACTATGCGGCATTTTTCCCCCGAAGACACAGAGAATTTCATGGGCCTTCCGCCTCACCCGCAGGGCCTGGACGTAATGGGCGCATGCCTTTTGATTCTGCTTTCTGGATAATCTGTAATCTCCTTCGTACCGGGGAAAAAAAGGCTCAAGATGTTTTCTGGCAAGAAATTTGCGCAATGATTGTAAATCAGGGTCATGCCCGGCATAGCCGCCGGCGGCAGTAACATCCACATAATCAAGCGCTGCAAGATGATAAAAATGCAGAATATGCGATTGCAAAAAATTGCAGCCCAGGATAAGATTGCGGATTATCCGGCCGTTGTCAGTTATCTGATTCTCAATGCCAAACGCATTGTCCAGGGCAAGCGCGGCCGCAGTGGCATGCGCTGAAGGACATACGCCGCATATGCGCTGGGTCAGGCGTTGTGCGTCTCTGGGATCTCTGTCTTTCAGGAAAACTTCGAAACCACGGAACAGAACCCCGGAACATTCGACATCCTTGACCTCTTTGTCATCCACCTTTGCGGTAACCTTAAGATGCCCTTCTACCCGCGTTACAGGATCGATCGTTATTTCTGTCACTTTAATCACCATCCTCCGTATTTCGGCCCGAAAACGCGGTTACCGTGTTTTGCGCCTTGAGCCTGCCGGACGTGTCCTTTCGTAAAGCAGGCGCATGGATGTCCAGCCTTTTTTCAAAAAATGGGGACGTGCCGTCTGGAAACTCCGGCTCACAACATCCTATACAGGGATGATTATTTTCAATGCACCAGTTCACACCGTTATTCCATTGCCGGGTGGGACAATCGGCATGGGTCACCGGCCCGCGGCAGCCAAGAAGATAAAGGCAGTAAGGTTCCGACAGGCGCTTTGCAAACCTGCCCGCATCGAAATGCGCACGTCTGGGACAATTTTCATGAATCAATTGACTGTAAAACAGTTTCGGGCGATTCAGCTCATCCAGCTCTTCGGGCCCGGGCAAACCAAAGAGAATCAAATGAGCGAGAGTGCCCAGGAACCAGTCGGGATGCGGGGGACAGCCGGGAATATTGATAAGGGGTTTGTTTATTTTTTCTTTTGCCAGCAGTTCTCCCGCCCCTGCACATTGTGTTATGTTCGGGTAGCTTGCAAAGATTCCTCCAAACGACGCACATGTACCAACAGCAATCACCGCTTCGGCGTGCCGCGCAAGATCGGTTATCCGCCGGGCAATGGAGATGTCTTTGCCCCCTTCCTCACCCAGGGAACAATAGTTTTTTCCAAAGGGGACCGCGCCTTCGACAACGAGCAGAAAGTCCGTATCTGCCAGGACCGGGTCATCGAGAACAGACACAACCTGCTCTCCCTGCCCTGCCATGATCGTGGCCTGAAACAGCAGGTTTATATGATGCCCCGGTACCAGTTCATCAAAAAGCACGGAATGAATTTCCGGTCTCACGGAATTTAACACAGATATTGAACAGCCGCTGTCACTGGCGGCTTGAACCCAGATAACATGTTTTTCCTGAACATTTTGCACGTTGCAGTTATTGTCCATGGGGTTTCTCCATCGATTCATCAGAAAAGCGCGTGCTGAAAGATCCTGTCGGTTTCATTACAGGTATCTGCCAGCTCCAGTACCCGTCTGTGGTGCGTAAAAAGCAGGACCTGGATGCACCTTGACAGTTGTGCCAGCACCTCCAGGCAGACACGGGTGCGGTGATCATCAAACCCGATCAGGATATCATCCACGACAAAAGGCATGGGTTCCCCCTTTTTCAGATGCTGCTCAAGCGTGGCCATGCGCAGGGCCAGATAGAGCTGGTCCCGGGATCCGTCACTCATGCCGTCGATGGCCACCTCCTGATCGTCCGGGCGGACACCCAGCAGCACCGGCTTTCCGGAAGCATCCAGTTCATCCCTCAGGCCTGCGTAAGATCCCCGTGTCAGTGTTGAGAACAGTTCACCGGCCCTGGCTAAAACAGGGGCCTGGTTTTCTTTTCTGTACGTTTCTATCTGCTGTTCCAGGATAAGGGAGGCGATCTGGAAACGCAGATACTGCTCGGCATTTTCCGTGATGCTGGAAAGGTGTGCTTCTGCTTCTTCAGACGCGTTGGCTGCCACGGCACTCCCGTCATTCTGCCGGATGTCATGCTGAATGGTCTGCCGCTGGTCCCGCAGCGTGTCTCTCTCGGATTGAAGCTCTCCCAGCTCACTGGATATTCTGTCTATGTCCCCTTCAATGCCGTCAATATCTGAACCGTTCACCTCTTTTTCCAGCGCTTCAATGCCAAAGCCGTCCCCATTGCGGTTCAGTTCCTGTTCCAGCGTTTCAACCTGTTTCAGCAGCTCCCGTTTATGGGTTGATTTTTCACCGGCCTCGATCAGTTCCTCCACAGTATCCACCCCGGCCCGGGTTTTCAGTTCACTGATTTTTTCCTGTGACTGGCGGATGGTGATGAAGACATCTTTGATCTCCTGTTTTTTTTCGTCCAGCTGTTCTTTGATTTTGATCAAACCTGCCCGGGCTTCCCGGGCCGCATTCAGGTCCCGATGGAGTTGGCCGGCAATTGTCAAAGCATCCTTGTCCTCTGTCTTCATTTCCATACTGCCGGCAAATTCGTGAACGCGTCTGTCAAATTCCTCTTTGACCTTGTCCATGCCGTAAATTCGTTTACGCAGCTCTTCAGACTGATCAAATTTTTTAAAGAACGACACCAGGTGATCAAAGGTTTCCATGGCGGTTTCCGGGTGGGCATCCCGTTTCAGTCCCAGTCCGGAGATGGCTTTTTCCCACTCACCCGTCCAGGTGATCAAACCGGTTTCAACCGTTTTCAGGTCATCTCTGGTCCGCTTCAGCCGGATGTGAAGGTCTTTCAGTAAATCGGCAGTTTTATGACGTCTGTCGCGGGCTTTCTGCTCTTTTTCAATGCGCTGTTCACACAGGGAAATCAGTGCTTCCAGACTCTTTCCCTGAATGTTTGCCGACGGGTCAAACCCGGCGATCTGGCGGGACATCACTGTTTTCAGATGACCGCATTCTTCCCGCAGTTTTTTTTCTCTGGCTGAAACCCCCTTTGCCGCATGAATCTTTTCGATCAGTTTTTCCGCTTTCAGCACCCACTGCTTCATTTCCCGGGGGGTGCCGGCAGCAACATGCAGCGGTTTCCAGATAGCGGCCCATCGGGTGTCAAAATCAGCCCCGGCCTGATTTATCTTTTCCAAAACCGTTGACAGATCAGCGATGCGAGAGGTCATGTGATCAATTGCCGCCTCCAGGCCTGCCCGTTTCACCACCTGGTCCGCATCCAGTCTCAGGCGGTCGGATATATGGTCTGCCAGCGCAACCTTTTTTTCATACACGGCCGGCAAATCAGAGTCATGGGCATCACTTGAAAGACGGCCGCCGACATCCCGCTGCTCGATATATATCTGTTTGATCAAGGCCCATCCCTGGTCACGGTCTTTTCGGGATGCTTCCAGGTCGGCAATTTTGGGCACATCTTCCTTTAACAGCAGCGCTTTTAACTCCTGTTCCGCCTGCCTTTTTTCCGCTTCGATCTCCTGTTTTTTTTGGGATGCGGTTCTGGATTGCTCCATGAGGTCATCGGTTTCTTTTTCGAACCGGTCCAGGGTTTCAGCAACCGGCAGCCCCATGGATAACAGGGCGTCTGCATCCTTGTGAAAGTTCCCCAGTCTTGCAAATTCGTTTTCGCAGGCGGCTTTTTCCTGTGCCGCCTGTGTTGTCATGTCATTCAGGCGCTGCTCGATGTCGCCGGCTTTGCGTGCTGAGGCAACGGCCGCTTTCAACTCCGTCAAATCGATGTCACCTGCCGGCAGATTTTCCAGTCTGCTTTCAAGCGATTTTATTTCGTCCTGAAGATCCTTTAATGCGGCGTTGTATCCGTCTCGTTTCTGGATGAGCAACCCTTTTTTCCGGGCCAGTTCAGAGATCCATTTTTTATTGTTGAGAAACGGCCTGAGATGATCGGCGTCATCCAGACCCATGTCCGGCCGGATCCCCTTGAGCAGGGTTTGGGCTTCATTTCGCAGCAGCCGCCGTTTTCCATCCTGACCGGGCCGGTCTGCCAGGGTTTTTTCAACCGCACCGAGTTCTTTGTAAAGCCGTGAAATGGCATCTTCATTTTTCAGTAAATCCTCCCGAACCTGCAAAGATCCGGATTCCTTATTCAGGGCATCCCGTTTGGCCGCGAGGCGTTCTTTTAAATCCAGTGCGTGTTGAAGCGTTTTTCGGGCTGTTTTCAGTTGATCTGAAAAATCTTCCGGCAGCAGCAGGACCGTGCCCAACGCTTCCATTTTTGCCAGACAGTTCCGCCGCTGGGCCAGGGCCCCTTTGACACGGTTGATTCGTTTCAGACCGCTTTTTAGTTTGTTCTTTTCATCGATTCTTTTTTCCACCTCTTTGATAGCCGCACTGATTTTGGATAAATCATTTTGCAGCGCTTTCCAGGTAGAAACCGGCAGGGTGGCTTCCCGCATCCTTTTCAGCGCATCTTTATAGTCTGAGATGGCCCTGTTCAGGACCGCTTTGGAACCCCGGGGCTTGAAGATGTCAACGGCACTGTTCTGCATTTCCATCAATATATCCCGAAGATTTGCCGTCCCGGCCGCTGCACTGAAAAGGGCCTGGCCCAGGTCCCCGGACTGTTCCAGCAGTTCCTGGCCGCCGGCAATCAGTCTTTCATGGTCAATCCCCCAGAGTCTGGTGAAAATGGTTTCATCGATACCTGGTGGTAGAAACCGCCTGAACCGGGTTTCATCCAGGGGTTCGTCACTTCCATATGCAAGCAGGGTGTCTTTGTTCCCTTTTCTCCTGACAAATTCGATTGTTTCTCCGGTGGACAGCTGCAATTCCCCGCCAATCCTAAGTTGGGGATTTGCATGAACAAAATTATCGCTTGTTCTGGCGGGGATGCCGAACAGCCAGCCGGTCAGTGCCCTTAATGAGGTACTTTTCCCGGCTTCGTTATCCCCGTAAATCAGATGCAGCCCCAGATCACCTTCAGACAGGTCCAGGGATTTTTCTGTAAACCGGCCGAAAGCAATGAGATCGAGGCGGTTGATTCTCATTTTTTTCCCCCTGCTGCCAGCAGTCTGCCGATCAGCATTTTTTTGGCTTCCCTGGTGATCCGTTCAAGCGCTTCTTTGTCGCTCAAATCCAAAACAGATCCCGTGCCAAAGGCTTCCGGCGGCACTTTCTGCCTGAGCTCCGCTATTTTGTCTTCCAGGCCGTCTATCCGGCCCGGATCATCAGGGGTTGAAACAATGGCTCTGAGCAGTTGTCCCGGTGACGTGTCATCAGCCAGGGCGGTTTTTAGATCATATTTTCCCCGGGTCCTGTTTTCAACCCGTTCAATCCAGACCTCATCGCCGGCGGTTTCAGCACCCAGCGCTTTCATCTGCTGTTCCAGTTTTTCCGGAAACGCAGCCAGGTGATCAGACAGGTTTGTGGCCCCTGTCAGTTTTATTCTCATAGCCAGGGGCCTGTCCTCTGCCAGTGCCCGTTCCTGTTCAATGGCTTCCCGGACTTTTTCCAGGACATCCCGGGGGTCTTCCATATCGGTCAGATCGATTTTTGTCAGGGTCCACCGCAGGACATCCAGAGACACCGGTTCCATATGTGTGACAGTGTCTTCCTCAACCGTGACCTTCACACAGCCTTTGGGACCGCTTTCCCGGATATGGCGGCCCTGTATGCACCCCGGGAACACCACAAAGGGATCTTCGGAAACGATTTCCTGCTTGTGGACATGTCCCAGGGCCCAGTACTGGTAATTTTTGGAGCGCAGATCATCCAGGGTGCAGGGCGCATAGGTGGCATGTCCCTCCCGGCCGTCAAGGCTGGTATGCAGCAGCCCGATATTGCACATGCCTTTGAGGCCCTGGCAGAATCCCGCTGCCAGGTTTTCGTCCACATGCCGGGTTTTAAAGCTGCGCCCATGAATAGCCACGGAAAAGTCTTCCAGTATGACGGTTTCCACTTTGCCGGCGGAAAACATCTTCATGTTAGCGGGCGTCTGTAACGCTTTGGTCATCCGGTTTGCGGCATCATGGTTTCCTGCGACAGCAAATACCCGTATGCCTTGCTGATGCAGTCTCCCCATCTGCCGGCTGAAAAATATCCCGGTGCTGTAATCTTTCCAGTCCCCATCATAGAGATCCCCGGCCAGAAGCACGAAAGCGGCTTTTTCTTCGATAGCCAGATCCACCAGGTTCTTAAACGCCCTTCTGCAGGCGTCTCTAATGGCATCAACAGGTGCGGACTCATATCTGGACAGCCCGCGCAACGGGCTGTCCAGATGAATATCCGCCGCATGAATGAATTTAAACATTATTGCTCCTTATTGTGCATCAGCCACTGGCGGCCCATATCTGTCAGGCGGTTATTAACGCTTACTGAAGTATATCACATCCAAAGCTTCAGTTGCCATACCATTTTGCCGGAAAAAACAAACTGGTAGCAGCCTTCTGAAGCAGTATTTTCGTTGCAGATTTTTGTTAGCCGCCAAACCTCGCTCATCCGATTTCAAAAGAAGTCATACCAAAAAGGCGATTCAGCCAATTCCGGGCTTTCTGCAAAAAGAGGACCGATTTTGTAACCAGAGCGGCACTGGCGAATGACACCATAACCAGCAAGTTTGCCTTTTTGCATGATTCCCAGAGCATGACTGTCAGGTTGATTGATCCAGGATTTGATAAATTGAGATCGATTTGAAGGGAAAAATGGCCGATCGTATGAATCAATGGTTTCAAAAGGTAACGTGGACAGATACACAATTTCTGAATTCTGATGTGGATTGCCGCCGCCGGGTCCGGCCATTTTCAGCCAGGGAATGGTGCACGGTCACCTTGATGGCCAGTTCCTCGGCTATTTCCCGGTTGAGGCAGTGTTCAAGGGTTTCGCCGGGCGCGTCGTTTTGCCCGGTCAAGTTCACCCGCGAGCCCGATGGGTTCAGTTATTCCGGAGAAATAATTTTAACAGTTGGGAAATAGGTTTGGTACCTGTTTTTATCTCGTGTGATTAAATCAAGATCTAATACAGCGGCTTGTGCACCGATAAAAAAGTCCGGCAATGGGGACTTCTTTGCACCTTTATGCTTTCGATATTTGAGAAAAGCTTTACCAGCAAGGAAAAGGGATTCCTTTGGAATTTCCAGCATCTGAAATCCGCTTTTTGAAACTGCAACTTCCAATTCCTCAATCTTATTAAATCCAATGGAAATTTCGGAATATATGATTTGGTTAATGTATAAAGGAGTATGATGGGCATATTCAGAAAGCGCGGCCTCCGACCATTCAGCCCAAACAGGATCATCGAGAAAAACATCCATGATAATATTGGAATCAACAAGGAGACCTTTCATAAATCATCTCTTGTGAGTGCCATAATTTCTTCTGTGGTCATTTTAACAGTCGCAATACCACGAAGTTTTTTAAACTTGCGGGTTGCACGGGCTGTTCTTTTTCGCTTTACCAAAAAGACCCGGTCTCCCTCTTGTAAAAAATCAATCTCTGTATCTGGGGTTATCCCTAATTTTTCCCGGATGTTAATTGGTATCGTAACCTGCCCTTTTGTCGTCACTCTCATTTTTCCCTCCAGTATTACGTATTACTGGTAAGAATAATACATAATTTTTGATAAATCAAATATTTTTCATCGAACGCCGCAAAACACCGGCATTTGTGTACACCCCAAGCGTTTTAGGGCGTTTCAAATATTCAGTTGCGTTTTGCAACCCTGGATGGTATTTTACAACCAACTACTATCAAGGAGATTACCATGGCAACCGCAGTAAAAGTATCAGATGAACTGTTTAAAAAAGCAAAAATAAAATCAAAAGTGTATAAAAGATCCATCGCCGGCCAAATTGAATACTGGGCAAAAATAGGCCAATTGATTGAAGAAAACCCGGACCTCCCTCTTCCCTTTATTCAGGACATTTTAGAAGGAAAAGAGCAAATCAAAGCAGGACAGGGGACTCCATATGTATTTGGAGAAGGTGAATGACCCAAATAATTGAAATAATCCAGTCACCGATTTTTGCCAGACAAAAGAAAAAGTTACACAAAAAACAGATCAAAGACCTGGACAAGGCTGTCAAATCGATTTATCAACATCCAGACATCGGGGTTGCCAAAACAGGGGATTTACAGGGTGTCAAGGTTTTTAAGTTCAAATTACAGAATCAACAATTATTATTGGCTTACGAAGTCATCGAATCGACTTTATATCTGTATACTTTCGGATCTCATGAGAATTTCTATAGAGATTTGAAAAAGTATCTCAAAGAATAACGCTGGCCAAATTGAATATTGGTGAAAAACAAGTTATTTACCAAAAAATTCACCTGATTTTATCAACAAATCGAGATCGCCTTCAACCGTGTATTTTTGCGCCATAAACATTTCCGCCCCGTCTGCCTTTTTGGTTAAAATGTCCATCCAGACCTCAAAAGGGGTGGTGATGGTAATATCAGGCCGTGAGGCAGATCCCATGCCGCAATGGATTTCGTTGTTCTTTATTTCATAATAACAGGTGCCTTCGTGTTTGCCGGAAAAAACAAACTGGCAGCAGCCTTTAAAGCCGTCTGCTTTTTCCGGATTAAATCCTTCTTTCATCAGTGTCAGGAAACTCTCCAGGGAGTTCGGCCTGGGTACCATATTCCGCTTGTAAAATTCTTTCGGTGTTACGCCCTCGTCAATACAGGTCTGCCAGAACGCGTTTCCCAGAGTGGCCATGGTTTTAAAATCTGAGGTGGGTGTATTGATAAGTTCCATTGTCCCGGCAGAGATCTTTTTATTTCTGATCAGCTCCCTCCCCCCCTGGATGACCGCATCCAGCACTTTCTTTACCAGTGGTGTCCGGGTTTTCTGTACCAGGTTCTCAGCGCCGGGGATATAAATTTCTGCGCGCAAATGTTTGCCATACAGATAATGCATATACGAACTCAGCTGTTCAAATACAGAATATTCAGGAAAACCGGCAACAGACACTGCAACTACAGGCGGAGGCACCTGGCGGAGGGGATGTGTCGTTACCCCTTCCCGGAATTCAAAAAATGGCAAAACAAATGGTAATGTGCGTTCAATAAAGGTTTTCATATTCGCATTTACAGTATAGTGAAACAGCGGCGTTGCCAGGATACATAGATCACTGGCCATGTACCTGGGAAAAAGGTCTTTGGTCATGTCATCTTTATGTACACATTCCCCCGGTGTTTTGCTCCAGCAGGTAAAGCACCCGATGCAGTAATTGATCTTTTTTTTGAAAATATTCACCACCTCTACTTCAGCACCCTCTTCTTTCATACCTTTCACCAAAAAATCTAAAATGAATTCAGTTTTGCTTTCGCCGCCGATTCTGGCGCTTGAATTGATCGCCAATACTTTCATATTTTATCCTCCTTATTAAAAATTATTCCATACAGCCGTATCTCGACCCTGCCATTGAACATTTCGATGTCAGAGGCACCGGGATTTGACCGCAATAATCTGGTCCGCTGGACGAAAAAGGGGTACCTCGTTCACCTGCGGCGGGGATGGTACGCATTTCCCGAATCCGTGGTCCAGATAACCAGCGTCACATCACTGAAAACCGCCTCGTTTACAAACGATTTTGCCCATGCAATTCACCTAATTATTCAACCGGACCCATTTTTCAACAGATTTATACGGCCAGGCACTGATCTGTTTCAAAGAATTCAACTGCAAATTTTTCACACATGTCGTCAAAGACCGACTTTAACGACCCAAATCGTCAGCTCATCTTCTTGAATAGAATAGATAATTCTATATCTTCCATATCTGAGCCGATACCGCTCCTGTTTGCTTAATTTTTTACATCCAGGCTGGCGCGAATTTTTGCCAAGAGATTCAATACAGGCTAAAATTTTAGTAAGATCCTTATCAGGAATTGATTTAAAATCTTTCCACACTGAATCTTTGAAAAAAATTTTATAAACGGCCATCTTTTTTCAATCTCTTGACCATCTGCTCGTAGCTTATCAAAGGCTCGCCTGCCCTTTCATCAAAAACGGCGAGATCTTCGGCGTCCTCAGACAGCGCTTCTTTTAAAGCCTCATTGATAATTTCAGACATTGATCTTGATGTCTCAAGCGCTTTGAGCCGCAATGCCTGATGAAGGGCAGGATCCAGGTATATGGTTGATCTTTTAGATAATGTGGTCATCGTTCACCTCCAGAAAAAATTAATAAACATCATAGCGTTACAATGTCATGATGTCAACGGTCATCTCAAACATCTCCACAGGCACGAATTTGAGCCTTACAGAGTTATGGTCTGAATTTTTTAATTTGAAGATCCGTTAGAATCCGGTAGTGCCTGTCATTAGCTGTAAGAACAGGCTCTCCACAAAAGACTGCCGTTGCAGCGATAAGGGCATCAGCTAATTGCATTGAATGGCTTAGAAAATGTTGTTCTACAAAGAACATTGCTTTTGCGGAAATATCCTCCGAGATATAGATGATTTTGGTATTCCAAATTTTAAGGGCTTGACGTAATCTGTTTAATTCATTTTTATTTCTCATTCCTTGAACGAGTTCCATGTAGGTCACGACTGAAATGGAGAATTTATTTAACTCCTCAATGGCCTCAAATGCGTTTTCGTTCCCTTTTAGATACCAGATCAAAACATCAGTATCTACAATCATCTAAAATCTTCCTTTTCTTATATCTCGGACATAACTATCAACATCATCAATAATATCGTTGTCTTTCCACATCCCAAATAAATTAGATTTGATGTTTTTATCCTTTTCAAACTCATCATAAGGAACTAATTTAGCACAGGGTTTGCCCCGGTAGGTAATTATGACTTCTTCCCCTCGATTTACAGTGTTCAAAATTTCTTTTGAATGAAACCGAAGATCTTTTGCTGTGGCTTTCATAAAAAACTCCAACCATTTAAGTTTATATTTCAAAGTATAAACTTATAAATATGATTGGTCAAGACGGTGTTATAAAATCCACAAAGCTGTTCAGGGTCACGGAAGGAGCTCCAGGCCGGCGCCGGCCAGATAGAGCAGCGGTTCGTATAAATGTCGGCCGAACGGAATGACGCGCAGCCCGGCAAACCGCCAGGGTGTCAGCTTGCCGGGATCAGCAGCCGGTAACTTCAAAAACTTTTTGGAAACGCTTTGTTGTAACAACGGACGGGAAAGCCGTTGGGAATGGCGGCCAGACATCGATTGCACGATACACAGGCCACTTGGTCCCTTTTGTTTTCCCTGAATTTTTTAACAATAAACGGCTCTCTGATAAAGGGACGGGACATGGAAATAAACTCCGCATCTCCGCCTCTGACAGCCTGCGACATTTTCTCCAGTGTGCGCATTCCCCCCACCAGGGCAATAGGGATATTTCCTGCCACCGGACGGATGGATCTGGCCGCTGCCGTGTTATATCCTTCATCAAGATCATACCGGCCTTTCAAGCTGTGGATCATGAACCAGGCCACCGGTTTTTTCCACAGCGGCATGCTCTGAACCAGCTCTTTGACCGGCACATCCCCGCGGCACATGTTCATGTAGGAGAAGGTGGATGAACCGCAGCTGACCTCTATCATGTCAACCCCGAGATCTTTGAGCATCCCGGCGTATTCAACAGCCAGTTCAGGGGTGATCCCCGGTTTAGGGGTGAAATCATGGGTGTTCAGCTTGACGGTAATGCAGAACTCATCTGGCACTTTTTTCTTTATGGACGTAATCACCTGTTTGAGGAACCGGAACCGGTTTTCAGACAATCCGCCCCATTTGTCCTGCCTGCGGTTAAAAAACGGCGATAAAAACTGGTTGATCAGAAAGCCGTGGGCACAATGCACCTGAACCCCGGTAGCCGCGTGTTCCAGGGTAGAAAATCGATCATATACCGTTCTTACCTCGGTCACCTTGTCATTATCATCAAATTCCCAGGCACACATGGCACATAGATTAACCGGCCGGCCTTCCATGACATGGTCTTGTTCTGCCAGTCAAGAAAATGCTTTATTTCTTCTTTCCCGACAAACCTTCCAAATGGTGTCACCCATGATTCAACCGGACCCATTTTTCAACAGATTTATACGGCCAGGCTTCGAGTCTGCCAAAGCCCGGCATCTGCCTGGCTTTATACGCGACCAGGCGGGGGGAGGAAACTCCGCATAAAAACCGTGTCGCAAGGGTCACGGACACGGGTGAATCTGCCGTGTCAAGCAAAGGTTGAACAAGGGCATGATAGTTCATCCTCTCCAGGGAAGGAAGTTGTGATGATACCAGTTTAACCGGTTTTTTCTCCATGCAGACCGAGCATCTCCGGCAGTTATTGTCCAACCGTTCTCCAAAATAGCCGGATAAACTTTTGGCCAGGCACTGATCTGTTTCAAAGAATTCAACCATGGCATGGAGGCGGGAGATTTCTTTTTTCTCCTTTTCGAGAAAAAGATCTGTGAGATCCCTGGCTGTCGATTCCGGATCAAATGCCGAATTGCGTATTTCAAAAACTTCCACAGCAGATTTCGGTTGAAGGTCTATCCATTTTTTTTCATGAAAATATTCCAGGGCCGTGAGAACCCGCTGCCGGTCAGCGCCTGATTCGTCAACCGCATTGTCTATGTCGATCTGGGTCCATGTCCTGGCGGTTTTGGAATTATCCAGGATAGTTTTTACGAACTGCGCCCGTTCACCTTTGAATTTTTCAATGATGGCCCGGGCAGGGATCAGGTATTTGAACGCATAAATTTCAAAATATGTATATTTGGGTGAAATGATGTTGGCCATTTCCAGGTAAACCAGCAGGGTCTTCAGCGGCAGCAGCCGGATGTCCGACTTCCGGCTTACGGCGTATGGACGAAATTCAAACAGACTCCCTTTGGATTGGGTGATATCCTCCAATACCTTGCGGATGCCATCAATATCAGGGGTATCTCCATATGCAAAATTTTCCAGGACCGGCACCCCGTTTTTATTTCCAAAAAGGCAACACAGAGACGGATTGCCGTCCCTGCCTGCCCTGCCGATTTCCTGGCTGTAACCCTCAATGGATTTTGGCAGGTCATAGTGGATCACTTTTCGAATGTTTTCTTTATCAATCCCCATTCCAAATGCAATTGTTGCGACGACGGTTCGGGTTTTTCCGGCCATAAAATCATTTTGAACCGCTTCCCGGTCCTCATTTTTCATTCCTGCATGATATGCCGCTGCATCCAGTCCATTGTTCCTGAGCATCTGAGTGATCCGGTTCGCTGTCTTTTGCAGGGTCACATAGACAATCGCCGGGCCGGCAGGTTTTCCTGCCAGGACCTCCTGAAGCAGCGCGTCTTTTTTTTCTTCAGCCACAGGGCGTATGCGAAGAAACAGATTTTCCCTGTAGAAACCCGTTTTCACGACATTTTCCCGGCTGACTGCAAATTTTTCACACATGTCGTCAATGACCGCCGGTGTTGCTGTGGCTGTCAGCAACAAGGCCTTTTTAATTCCGAATTCTTTTTGATACAAAGGAATTTTAAGATAATCCGGTCTGAAATTGTGGCCCCATTCAGATATGCAATGGGCTTCGTCAACCACAAGCAAGGATACATTCATCTGCCGGAGCTGCGTTCTGAATCTTTCATTTTTAAACCGTTCCACCGCAATCATCAGAATCTTCAATTGTCCCGTCCGTGCCGCTTCAAGCGTCTCCCGGTAATCTTGGGCACTCATCCCGGAGTCAAGTTTCGCAGCAGGGATATTTTTCGTTTTCAAAAAATCAATCTGATTCTTCATCAAGGATAAAAGCGGCGAAACAACCAGGGTCATCCCCTGTTCAAGGATCGCAGGCAGCTGATAGCAAAGGGATTTCCCTGCGCCTGTGGGGAAAATGGACGCAGCTGAATTACCGGCTGTAATCTTTTCTATTACTTGACGCTGGCCGGTTTTGAATGTTTCAAATCCGAATGTTCGCTTTAAGGTTTCTTCAATCAATGTTCTTTACTGCCGGTTTATATTTGTCAAAAAGATATGCAGACAAATTCTTCTTCAATTTTATTTCGAAGTCCTTCCATATTGTTTCAGCTGGTTAGTGTATCCCGACCCAATCATCAATACAATCATACCAATCATACTTTTAATTCTGACTCTCATAATGGCGGATAGCTGATCTTACCCCGTTCATCATGCTCACATTGCCAAAACAGAAATATTTTGTAAACCAGGCTTCTTTGAGCTTCAGTTCATTGAAAATCTGCTTTTCAGGAAGACCTTTCTTCCAGAGATAAACAATATTACCATAAAAATTTTCCATGAATTCAAGTTTGGATTGAATATGTTTTCTGCCGTTTTTCTGCCTGGGGTTGTGGCCGCAAAGCAGCGTGTTAAAGTCCAGATTTGTCACTTTTTTCAATGATTCGATCTGAATTCCCATGTTCTCATCTGATCTGAAAAATTTAATGTGGTCTGCCAGATAGAGATCCCCTGAGAAAAGAATTCCTTTTTCAGGCAGAAAAAAAACCGTATGATCCTTTGCATGACCCGGCGTATGGACAGGAATCATTTTGCCTGATGGTGTTTCAATGGTCTGCGGAAATCTTTTTACACGTACCGGCGTTGTCCTTCCCCAGACATATTTCTGATAAGGTAAAATGGCATAGGGTTTTTTAAGTTTTTCTGCGGTCAGCCTGTGTCCATATACGTCTGCACCAATAGACTTGTTAATATGTGCTGCATTTCCTGAATGGTCTTCATGGTGATGCGTCAGATAAATCCGATCGATTTTCTTTTCCTGTGCAATGCCGGCCACTTCTTTTTCCATATGGGAAAGACCTGTATCAATCATGATATTATCAAAAATAAAGCAGTAAACTGTCATAAGAGGAGGGCCTGCAAGAGACCATCCAAGTTTGATTCCCTGAATACGGAATTCAAATTCATATGTTTTGCAAAATCTCATTTACGTTTCGTCATGTTGGATGTTCAACAACTATGTTAAAAAGTATCACCCGCCCTGCTGTGATGCACCAGGTTCTGTCCGGTGGGCGAATCCAGGGCCGCATTGGACTGGGACTGCCAGTGCACCAAGGTCCGGCACAGCCATGATTTATTGGGATGCGCGTAACTCCTCCCGTACAACACGACGAAGAACCTCTTCAAGGGGTTGATCCTGGTATTCAATGTGTTTTCTTAGGGCGTCATTGAGCATCGACTGATAGTTTCCCCTTCCTTGTTCCTCAACTTTGGACCGGAACCAATCGACAATATCACGGTCAAGCCTGATGGTTATCCTGACTTTATTCCCCGCTTGAGGGAGAACTGCACCACGCTTGCCTTTGCTAAAATCATATTTCGCTTTCATATTGCTTCACCTCACTACGCACGGCTTTACGTGCTGAAATAATACCGTGTTTTAACAGATTTTTATTGGCTTTTGATTTATCCCATTCAAACATAGCACACTATATATATGCACATATGTATGTACATGTCAAGTTTTTAAAGGCGAACGCTCAGAATCTGTGGTTTATCCGCAGTACTCTATACAGATTTCATACAAGCGCCTCCAGAATCCCGGCCCAGGATCCTTATACTGGCCATTTTATAATCAAAGGCTTCAGATTCAAGTAACTCTGCTCCTGAAATATCCAGCGATATTCTGGTCATAGATCACTTTTGCCGTTTCAATGGTTCTCTGGTTGTTAATTTCCAGCAAATCCGCATAAATGATAAACGGATGCACGAAAGGCTTATCCTGCATGCCGTCGATGGACCAGAATTTTTTATAGATCTCAATATTCCCGTTTTCTGTTTTCTTAAGCCTGTTCTGGAGCAGGATATCTCTCAATTTTTCCTCTTTTGCATATAAAACCACATTTTGCGGTTTAAGATAGCCGGTTAACTTAAACGCAGCTACTTCACCCCCCCATTGCCCCTGATCCGGTTCAAGACGACAGTTCTTCCAGAAATCATCAGGCCCTTCAAATCTTCCAAGCAGCAGTTTGGGTTTCAGCTTTTCAGTATAATCCAGGCACCATCTATTGAATAACGCGTCATTGTTTGTCAGCTTCCTTCCCCGTGTGCCCAAATCGATAATAAACCCCAGTTCTTTTAAATTTTCGATCACCTGCCCCACTGTCCCCAGTGCAACCCCGGATGCACCGGCAATCTCTCTATAGGGTCTGTTTAACAGATTTTTGTCACAGAGCAGGGCATATATCATTTTCAGACCTGATTTGGTAAATGCTTTGCCTTTGGAGGGTGCGGCCGGTGATTTTCCTGCTTTGTTCCCTTTCACAAAGATAAAAACAGGCCGTGCATTGATGTATGCATTTCCGGCAGTATCAATAAAATTGATATCATTCTCTTTTAATTTTTCAGCCATTACCGGATTTATATAATGAGAGACCAGCAGCAGGGGCTGGGAAAAATCATTCTTATGCTGCATCAGGATACCGATAACAGATCTATTCACTGTGGGTTTTATTTCTGCATGGAATGTCAGTTCCTTTTTTTGGATAGTCATCTTTATTGCTGCTTCGATCCTCAAATCAGCATTATCATGCTGAAAATCTATGATTTCCACTTGAAAACCAAAGTTCTCCTTAAAAGCTTCTATCGCCTGCCTGAGTATTTTTTTTTCCATAGCCGTGACGTTGTTCATAAAATAAGAGTGTTCATTTTTCATGAACGGTATATGTTTATGAACAAAGTGTCAATGTTTTTGTTCACCAGCAGTTGCAACCGGCTCCAGGTCCAGCGAACCTGAATCCTTATCACCCGCCCCGTTTGTTCTCCTCAAACATCTCCACTGGCATGGGATGCCTCAGCTGCCTTGTGACCCCCAGAGATGTTCCATTTCATGGACCGGGGTGTTGGATACCACAAAGATGTTCAAGATCACGGACGGGTCTCCAGGTCGGAGCTGGAGCGGGTCGTATAAATGCCTGCCGAACGGAATGGCGCGCAAAGAAAGAATGCTGGATAGGTTCAGTTTTTAACGGGGAGAATCGTTTCTTCAACTTTTAAAGGATTAGGGGATTCGGCTTTGAAAAGTTTACCGCCTTTTTTATCAAAGAATTGAATTGAGAAAAGAATCGTGCCGGGCTCTTTGAATTTGAATCTTTCAAAAATGGCTTGAATGGCCACCCCTTTTTGTGTTTTCAGGTTGGGAGGTGGAACGTCGCTTCCTCCTATTTTTTGAACCTCACCGTTATAATCAATCTCAATCTCAAATGATTGGATGTCTCTTAAGTTTTCCTTTTCTTCTGTTTCAATCAATACGTATATCCCAATCCGCTTTGTTTTTGGCCACTGGCCATCTTTTTCAGCCACTGATTGAAAATTTATGGAATCAGAATAAACCCCCATCAAAGAAAGTTTGTTGCCTAGTTCCTGCCTGATATCATCACATATAATAAAATTGATCAGTTTCATTGTTATTCCTGTACAGTTGCCAAACATTCGTTTCGCTGATTGATAAAAGAAAACCCGAAATCCTGGTCATCCCCTTCCTGCAAATCAGCATCAAATTTTTTTTCAATCTTCAATCTCAAGACTTCCATGGTGGTGGTTGTTTCAAACCCCCGAGCATCTTCGTTGAAGGTCATCTGACCGATCAACTGATTAAATGCATCTGAAATATGGATACGCTGGGCAGAATTAAAATCAAATTTATGTTCCGCCACCTCTATCAACCAGGGGAAAAGGTGTAAATATTTTAACAGCGCAACCGCTGAAGCGGATGGTTTGGACGCGCTTTTCCATTTGGAGAGGCTTCTTTGAGGAATTTCAAGTGCTCGTTCGATCGCTGAAAAATTATAGTGCTGCTTCTGAAAATTTTCTAAAATATTTTTAACCGAGTTGGCCTTAAGTTCATCAATCGCGGCCTGAAGATCTTTCTCGTTTTCATTGAAGATGTCTCCGGAGAAACCGCAAAAATTACACGTATAACAGACTATATCAATATTTTTTGATCCGCCATATGGTTCATGGAGTGATTTTTTTATTGTATTTTTTTCAAGGTTGTTATCCCCACAGGCCGGGCAGCTGACTTGTTCCATTTTTATTTTCCTTTCAAATCAATTAATGCTTTTTCCAGTGCTATCTGCATGGTCGGGTTTGAATCGGTAGAGCGTTTAAAAGATTTGATAATCCATTTCTTTGTCAAATTATTGTGCATGATTGCCATGTAACCGATTTTACACATTGTCCTGAATGTATAGGCATGAACCAATATGGGGTTTTCCGGTTTCGGGTTTTTTTCCCATTCCTTTGTGTTTTGATGTGTCACATTTTCGAGGCCGCCTTGTGCTATGAATTCATAGAGCTGAGTTGCAGTTCGTAAATTGAAATCTCTTTCAGCATCATCAAGCACCGTTCCCCACAAGATCACATTTTTCCGGTCATGTTTGCATGCCCTCATGAACAGTTTTAAGAAAGTATATGGCATCTTCACCCCTTTTGTAAAGAGTGTTTTTATACTATTTGGATAAACAAAACCATCAAATTTCCCTTTATTTCATACAATAAGCTGTTCAATGGATCTCTGGACATAGGTAGACGGCATGTGGAAATCTTCTTGAAAGCATCCGGTGGCATGTGGTAACTATCTTTCTTTTTTGGCCGTATGCCAGTCCAGAATTCTCTCTTTACCCTCTACAAGGCGCTTCTCTGTTTCCTGAAGAGCCGCCTTATGCCAGGCGGGTGATTCGAGGAGTTCCTCTTCTGATAATAAATCCGCCCACAAAGCATCCACCATCCTGAGTTTTTCCTCTCTGGTAAGGTGTTTTATTTCTATTGCATTCTGCATGATTCAATCCTTTTATATTTAAAGAAAAATTAGCATTTCTGCATTTTTATGTCAATTTCATCAGATGATTTCAACAGGTGATGATGGATTTCCATCACCCGCCCCTTTTGTTCTCCTCAAACAACTCCACAGGCATGGGACTGCTCAGCTGCCATACCATCTGGATGGGCCGTTCTTTTTGGTGGCTCACATGCCTGGCCGGTCCTAAAAACACAAACGGCACCGTGCAGTTATTGTGTTTTTTCTTCGGCCGGGCAAAAATAAGGATGGTGTATCCCCGGGCCTGGCCCCGGTTGTCCCGGCGAAACCGCTGATAGTCAAATGCGGCAATCACGGTTTTTCCCGTGCCCGTGGCGGCAATCACCAGGTTCTTGAAACAGCGGCGGGACGTCCGCTCCAGGGCCAGTTTCTCAAGAATGCGTTCCTGGAAAGGATGGGGCTGCAAGTCAAAAAACACAGCCGGACCCGCACCATCCTTTTTCCGGGCACGTTCGATGGCCTGGCGGAACGGCACGGGATCGGCCGCATCATAGGGCAGGAACTCCCGGCTGTGCCAATAGGTCTCAAATTCAGCGGAAAATTTTTCCAGGATATGGCCCAGGTCCTGGGAGGTCACCTTGAGGTTCCATTCCAGCCCGCTGGTCATCGCGGCATGGGACATGTTGGCCGACCCGATGTAGGCCGTGGAAAACCCGGAATCCCGCCGGAAATGCCAGGCCTTGGCATGCAGCCGGGTCCGCCGGCTGTCATAGGAGATCCGGATCCGGGCATTGGGCAGTTCCCTGGCCAGCCACTCAATGGCCTGCACATCTGATGCCCCCATATACGAGG
>JAIPDY010000212.1 GCA_021737445.1 Desulfotignum sp. | reverse complement strand
AAGGTCAGTATCCGCCGGAAAAGGGGAAAGCCTGTTTCTTTGTGATAATAATCGGTGAAATCAAACGCCATCCACCTGGACACCAGGTCCACAGGGCCGCCAATGGCTTCCAGAAAAGGGAACACCGATTCAAACAGCGGCTTTTTTTTCATAAAAACCGACATCACAAGCTTGGCCGGATCTGGTGGTTTTGGCACACTCATTTTTTAACAGATTTTGCCTCTTCCACAAGCATGACCGGGATATCATCTTTTATTTCATACATCAGGCAGCAGGTATCACACACCAGCCCGTCCTGTTTTTCAGTCAGTGCAATCTGGCCCTTGCATTTGGGACAGACCAGAATTTCCAGCAGTTCTTTGGAAATACCCATTTTTTTCTCCTTATGGTTTCAGCATTATGATTTAGATTAATCAGCGTGTCTCAGGAGCGTCATTCTGGCCCCCCGGTGCGGTCTGCAGCACAGCCAGGTTATAGAACACCCCTTTGCTGGCCATGAGCTGGTCCCAGGTCCCCTGCTCCACAATGGTTCCGTTTTTCAGCAAAATGATGCGGGAGGCATAATCGATGGTGGACAGCCGGTGTGCAATAACAAAGGAGGTCCGGCCTTTCATCAAATTTTCCAGGGCTTTTTGCACCACCTGCTCCGCCTGGGAATCCAGGGCCGAGGTGGCCTCATCCAGAATCAGCACAGGGGCGTCCTTGATCAGGGCCCTGGCAATACAGATGCGCTGTTTTTCTCCACCGGACAACCTGGACCCCAGTTCTCCGATCAGGGTATCATAGCCTTTGGGAAACCCGGTGATAAAGTCATGGGCAAAGGCGGCTTTTGCCGCGGCCCGGATCTGTTCATCAGTGGCATCCATACGGCCGTACCTGATATTGTCTTGCACGGTTTCATTAAACAAAATAGGCTCCTGGGTCACAATGGAGATATGGTCCCGGAGCGATTGGATGGACAGGTCTCTGACATCGATGCCTCCCACGGTCACCCGGCCGGATGTCACATCATAGAGCCGGGGAATAAGGTTCACCAGGCTTGTTTTACCGCCCCCGCTCATGCCCACCAGGGCCAGCACCTCACCGGGTTCGGCAGCAAGATTGATATGTTTTAACGCAGGTGCTTCATCAAAACCATAGCTGAAGCATACATCTTCAAACGCCACATCCAGTGCCCTGCCGGAAAGCACCTGGGGATCAGGGGCCTCTTTTATGGTCTGGTCTTCTTCCAGGACATCAAAAATCCGGGATGCGGCTGCTGCCCCTTCCTGGATGGTGTTGTTGAGCTTGGAGATTTTTTTCACCGGATCATAGAGCATCATGACCGCGGTTAAAAATGAAAAAAAGATCCCCGGCGTGGAGGTGCCGTTGATGACCCGAAGCCCGCCGAACCAGATGATAAAGGCAACGCCCAGGCCGCCCAGAAACTCCATGACCGGAGAGGACAGGGCCTTGGCAATCACTTTTTTCATTTCCAGGTGGAACAGGCGGCCGGTTTTTTCTCTGAACCGCTGCTTTTCAAAGGTTTGCAGGTTGAAAATTTTGATGATCTTGCTGCCGGTAAAGGTTTCGTGGAGAAATGAATTCAGCTCTGCCATGGTTTCCTGGGTGCCGGTGGAAAATTTACGCACCCGGCGGCCGAAAATCAAAATTGGGTAAAAAGCCAGGGGCAAAACAATAAATGCACCGCAGGCCAGCTGCCAGTCCCGGTAGAAGATCACGAACAAAAATGCAATAATGGAAAAAAAATCTCTGAATATATTGACCACGGCCGTGGACACCATGCCCTTGACAATGTTCACGTCATTTGTAATCCGGGACATGAGTGCCCCGGTTTTTTCTTTGTGGATAAAGGCCAGGGGCAGATCTGTAATCCTTTCATACAAAGAATCTCTGAAAAACCGGATAATACGCTCGCCAATATAGTTCATCAGGTATTCTGATCCAAAGGTGCCCATCCCCTTGAGAAAAAATACCAGCACGGCCAGGGCCGGAATCAGCATCAGCATGTCCCGGTCTCTGGCAACGAAAATATCATCAATCACCGGCTTGACCAGAAAAGCCATGGCCCCGTTGGCCACTGCCACCACGATCATGCAGAGAGCCGCAATGATCAGGCGGGTCCGGTACTGAAATACCATATCCAGTATTTTTGTGCGCCGTGATCCGGTTAACCCGGCAAATTTTTTATCCATAAACCTTATATCTTTGGTTCCTGACCTATTGTCAATCATTTAAAAACATGAGAGCATATATTCCCATGACAAAAATTGCCTTTATACCCAATTTTGTGCTGTTTTACAATATACTCTGGACCGCTGCCCTGCCTTTTTTACGAAAACATCCCAGGCTGGCGGGTTCATTTTTTCACAGAACCCATGCTGCTTTTCTTGAACCGGCCGACATATGGATTCAGGCGGCATCTGCTGGTGAAGCCTTTCTGGCCGCCTGTCTGGTGCAGCGCCTCACTCCTGGCAGACCGGTGCAGGTGTTGATCACCACCACCACGGACCAGGGCATGGAAATTTTAACCGCAGAACTGAAAAAAAACAACCACCATCCCCAGGTATCCATATCTCTTGCATGGTTTCCCTTTGACATGCCCGCCGTGGCCAAAACGGCAGTGAAAGCGGTGAACCCAAAGGTGATGGTGCTGCTGGAAACAGAATTGTGGCCGGCCCTGCTGTACTTTCTAAAACAAAACCGCACCCGCATTCTGGTGGTGAACGGCCGCATGTCAAAAAAAAGCAGCCGTGGTTACCGGTTGACCAGATCATTATGGTCCAGGGTTTACCCCAACCACATTCTGGCTATTTCCGGCTCTGATGCTGACAGGTACCGCAGGGTGTTTGCCCGGGCAACGGTTTCCACCATGCCCAACATCAAATTTGAATCAATCGTCACCCTGCCCCCGGAAAAGACACGGACTTTGCCGGCTCAAATTTTGCCCTGCCCCCTGCCGGTGTCTGTTCTGGCATCCATACGCCACCAGGAGGAAAAGCAGGCTCTTCAGATGCTCCATCGCATTCTCGACAAATTCCCGGACCAGGTGGTGGCAATTTTCCCCAGGCACATGCACAGGATAGTCTCCTGGAAACGGCTACTCAAAAGAACCGGTCACCGGTTTTACCTTCGCTCACAGATATCAGCCCCGCTTTCATATCCCGGCATCATCCTCTGGGACCGGTTCGGAGAGATGCGATGCGCTTTTGACCATGCTGATGTGGTGTTCATGGGCGGCAGCCTTGCCCCCCTGGGGGGCCAGAATTTCATGGAACCACTTCTCCGGGGGGCACCTGTGGTAACCGGGCCTTTCTGGGATGATTTTTTCTGGGTGGGAAAAGAGGTGTTTGATACAGGTCTTGTGACAAGAAAACCGGACTGGCAGACGATTGCCGATGCCATGGTGCATCACCTGATACACCCCGGGAACAGGCACATACGCCGGCAAAAAGCGTTAGCCTATGTCTCTGCCCGGACCGGCGGTGCTGACATGGCCTGCCAGGCCATTCTGGCGGCGCTATCTGATACCTGACATGTCAGACAGGGGCCGGACCAGGTCCTGAATTCGGCCGGTCTGCGTGATGTCAAGAAATACATCGCCCAGAACCCGCCCCATGTCAGCAGCTTTCTCCCAGGCGGTCACCCGTGTGGCATCATCTCCCTGAAAGCGGATGAAATCCTTTCTGTCCGGAATACGGCCAAAGGGGAGGCGCGCCACAAATTTTTCAGAAGGTGCCAAAAGGATCATCCGGTCGGTGATTGATCCGGTAACCCGCCGGCGTGGACATTTTTTGTCAAACCACCCCGGAATTATATAGGGATAAAAATGGGGATATAAAATAAATTTTTTTTGGTCAGAAGACAGGGCAAAGACGGGATGATAATCCAGTATTCCACCATCCCGATACATGCCGTGGGGCGCACCCGCAATGTTTGTCACCCCTTCCATGACAAAGGGAATCGCACCGGATGCGGTAAGGGCCGGCTGAAAATTTTTCTTCCCAAGAGATACAAACCGGGTTGGAAAATCAGAGAAACTCACGTCCCGGATGTCAAATTGGGGGTGGTGAAACACAACCCTTTCCAGGTACAACCGCTGCAGACTCCGGGATACCCGGTTCACGGCTGCACCGGCCAAAATGCCCAGTAACTGTGCTACCCTGTGCCGGGAAGCCAGCAGATACCGGCACCTGACCGCACTAAAAGCGATGCGGAAAAAAGGGTGACACAGGATCTCATCCACACGGGTTTTGTCAAGAAACGCCTCCATGATCCGCTCCGATTCACGGGTCACCTGTGCCGGGGTCACCCTTCCCCGGTAGTATTGATGAATATAGGCATCTTTCAGGGCATCAAAGGCCTGGACCGGATTTTTCCGGACAGCTGCGGCAAATTTCCAGGCACCGATGGAGGTGCCCAGAAGATGCAGAGGGTCTTTGCGGTCCTTGAACCAGCAAGAGAAGATGGCAGTATCCAGGCCGTAAAGAACCAGCCATTTGGCAGCCCCCGACGCCCCGAGCACCAGGCTTATGTCCTCCGGAGACAGCCCGTTTTTTTGTATATGTTCATAGGCGGTTTTTCCCGCCAGCACCACCAGATTGCCTGTTTTTTTGTCCACGCTTAAGCCATGCCTCCTGTTCCCCTGATTTATCAGAGACCGGTACTATAGCATTGACTGTTTCACCATTCAATGGTGATCTGATACCCTCTGCTCTTGTCCTTTGACCAGTGGGGGGGGCCCTCTGCTTCACCGGCTTCGCCACCTACACCGTTGCCCGGCACCGGACAGACCGCCAACAATCTTCTGCGAAAAGACCGGCACCGGTTTATCCTTGATATGACCGCTAAACTTGCCATAATTGGCATCTTTTTATGAAACAGTTGTCTTTTAATGTGAGACATACTGCCGAAATTGCCCGGACCGGGATCAATCAACGCGCATGACTTAAAAAACCATCCTCAGGGTATCTGAAGACCTGACCTTTATCTGACCGCATTTCTACTATTTTTATTTTGAATAAAATATAAATAATTCTTGACAATCATCAAGAAAGGATTTTATTTAAGATATTATTGTCATGCCATTAAAACAATTGTCACACAATTTATGATTTTTTTAACAACCCGAAAAGAAGGAGGAAAAAATGACAAGATTTTTCAAATCGTTTCTATGTGCCATCATCTGTTCATTTATCGCTTTGGGAACTGTCCAGGCAAAACCGCTGATTGTGGGAGTTGATGCCAATTTCCGTCCGTTTGAGTTCAAAAATGAAAAAGGGGAATTCACCGGTTTTGATGTGCAGCTGTTTGATGCCATTGCCAAGGATCTGGGGCTTGACTATAAATGGCAGACCATGGATTTCAACGGTATTATCCCGGCCCTGCAATCCAACAGCATTGATGCAGCCATCGCCGGTATCACCATCAAATCTTCAAGGGAAGAGGTGGTTGATTTTTCCTACCCTTACTATGATGCCGGTCTGGTAATACTGGTTAGGGAGAGCAACGACGACATAAAGACCATTGATGATCTTACAGACAAAAAAGTGGCCACCAAACTGGCCACCACCAGTGTTGATTTTTTAAAATCCCAGAATATTACAGATGTCAAACTGTTTCCCAATACCGACAACCTGTTCATGGAACTGCTC
Source organism: Desulfotignum sp. (assembly GCA_021737445.1). Classification (GTDB taxonomy): domain Bacteria; phylum Desulfobacterota; class Desulfobacteria; order Desulfobacterales; family Desulfobacteraceae; genus Desulfotignum. The sequence goes on along the minus strand of JAIPDY010000212.1, from coordinate 162 downwards.
ACCGGCGGCGTGGATGCGGTTTTCTTTGATTCCCCGCCCCTGATGTATTATTCCCAGAACCAGGGAAAAGGCAAAGTCAAGGTTGTGGGCCCTCTGTACCAGGGCCAATCCTACGGCATCGCCTTTCCCCAGGGCAGTGAGTTGAGAGAAAAATTCACCATC
>JAIPDY010000211.1 GCA_021737445.1 Desulfotignum sp. | reverse complement strand
CGGGAAACAGCTTTGCCGTGGCCGGAAGGATCCAGTTTTTCAATGGCATGTCCGATGGTGTGACCGAAATTGAGCTTCCGCCTTTCACCTGACTCTTTTTCATCCAGCTGCACCACCCTGGATTTGATGGCCACAGAATCTGAAACCAGCTGAAAGATGATTTCCGGATCCAGCTCAAGCGCTTTCCCCCGGTTTTTTTCAATGTATGTGAGCATATCTGCGTCTGATATCAGGGCGTGTTTGACAATTTCCGCCAGCCCGTTGGAAATTTCAGATTTTGGAAGGGTTTCCAGCATGTTAAGATCGCAGATAACAAATCTGGGCTGGTTGAACACCCCCACCATGTTTTTATAGGCAGACAGGTTTACCCCGTTTTTCCCCCCCACACTGGCATCCACCTGGGACAGCAGCGAGGTGGAGACAAACCCGAAATCCACACCCCGCAAAAAAACAGAGGCTACAAATCCGGTAATGTCACAGACGATGCCTCCGCCGATTCCCAGAATAAAACTGGAGCGGTCACAGCCGATGGCCACAAGCCGGTTTAAAAGGATCTCCACAGTGGCCAGGGTTTTGATCTTTTCACCGGTGCCGATGGATATCACCGGTGCTTTGGGAAAGGCATGGGCATAATGGTTTTTAATGTTTTCATCGGTGATGATCACCACGGGCTGATCCGGAAGATGCGCGGCAATGTTTGCAAGGCTTTCTCCCACATGGATAGATGACGGCCCCCGCTGTCCAGTGATTTGAAAGGTTTTCATCAGGGGGCCTCAATAATGGTCCGGATGGCGGCCATTTTTTCCATGAGATCTGCAAACTGGCCCGGATACAGGGACTGGGCCCCGTCGCTCAATGCCTCTTCCGGATGGTCATGCACTTCTACCATGATACCGTCCACTCCCAGTGCGGCAGATGCACAGGCCAAAGAGAACACCTGATCCCGCACCCCGGCTGCATGGCTTGGATCCACGATCACCGGCAGGTGGCTCTCTTTTTTTACCGCCGGCACAACAGACAGATCCAGGGTATTTCTGCTGTGCCGTACAAAGGTCCTCACCCCCCGCTCACAGAGAATCACATTAACGTTCCCGCCTTCCATGATATACTCCGCCGCCATGAGCCATTCCTGGAGCATGGCTGACATGCCCCGCTTCAGAATGACCGGTTTTTTTGACATTCCGGCCCGCCGCAGCAAAGAGAAGTTCTGCATGTTCCGTGTGCCGATCTGGATCAGGTCGGCAGACTCTTCCACCATATCAAAAGTATCAACATCCATGACTTCGGTGACAACACAAAGTCCGGTTTCTTCTCTGACCCGGGTCAGGTATTCAAGCCCTTTTTTTCCAAGACCCTGGAAGGAGTAGGGCGATGTTCTGGGTTTGAAGGCCCCTCCCCTGAAGATTTTGGCACCGGCTGCCTTAACCGCTTTTGCAATGGCCAGCACCTGTTTTTGACTTTCGACTGCACAGGGTCCGGCAATCACCGGCATGGTGCCATTGCCGAAAACAGCTTCGCCGATTTTTACCTGGGTGTTTTCCTGCTTGAATTCCCGGCTGACAAGTTTATATGGTTTTGTCACCGGAATAACCTCCTTTACACCGTCAAGCCCTAAAAAATGGGCAGCATCCACAGAGCCTTTATTGTGAAGGACACCGATGGAGACACGGTCTCCGCCGGGAATGGGCCTGGCTGTGTAGCCTCTTTTTTTAACAGCTGCGACAGCAGCCTGGATTTGATTTTCGGTTGCGCCTTTTTTCATTACGATCAACATAAGTGACCTCCATTAGGAACTTTATCAGCATTAACAGGTTAGGGCAATACAAAAGACCGGAACATATATGTTTCTATGTATAAGAACAAAGTCATGGGAGCGTATTATAGAGACTCATTTTCAAGTGTCAACAAAAATATTTGTGCACAAAGGCACATGAAGGCGGATTCTACCTGTGGGTTAAGGCAAAGATAACCGCTTTAAGGATTCATTGCTTGACATGGTTTGCGCGATTTCATATATTTTGCCCAAACCATATGCAGGATAAAAGGGCATTTGCTGAACCAATACCATGATACATTTTGAAAACGCTGCACCTGTAAAGCTCAAGGGAGTGGGCAATGGGTTTTGGGTTACCCTGGATCCGTCCCTGCCTGAAGACCTTCTGATCACTGAAATTGATAAGCTGTTCAAAAAATTGCGCCACCTGGCTGTTAATGCCAATGTGGTTATTGATATGGGAGATGCCCGGGGCCATGAAACGCTTTTTTCTTTTATCAAAACCCGGCTGATTGAAAAGTATGAGGTGGGCAGGGTCACCACTCCCCCTGAAAAACAATCGGCCCCCACCCAGAGAATCCGGCAGAGAGATCTTTTTCGCGGCTGGAACCACCACCGCAGCGATGTACTGATGCTGCGGGGCAGGATTCGATCCGGTCAGAAAATTGATACCAGAAAACATGTGGTGGTTTTTGGAGATGTGAATCCAGGAGCGGAAATTCTCGCCGGAGGAGATGTTATCATTTTGGGCAAATTGTCTGGAAAAGTGCATGCCGGAAACCCGAAGAGTGAAACTGCCATTGTGTTTGCACTTGTATTTGATCCCACCAGTATCAAAATCGGGCAGATAACAGCAGCAGGCAGTGAAAAAATCAGCCATACCATGCCGGAATTTGCCTGTGTGAAAAACGGCAGCATCCTGGTCCAGGACTATATGAAAACCAATCCGTTCAAAAAGATGCCCTGGCCGGAAGCAGTTTAAACATACATTAAAGTAGAGGTGCGAATTTGGAAGGAAAAATTATTGTTGTCACATCCGGAAAAGGCGGCGTAGGCAAGACCACCGCCACCTCCTGCATTGGTGCAGCCCTTGCCCTGGAAGGCAATCGCGTGGCCATTGTGGATATGGATATCGGGCTGCGGAACCTTGATGTGGTCATGGGCCTGGAAAACCGGATTGTTTTTAATATTGTGGATGTTGTCCAGGGCCGGTGCAAAGTTGAACAGGCCGCCATTCGGGACAGAAGAATTGAAAATCTCTTTTTGATTCCCGCTTCCCAGAGCGATAATAAAGACGTTCTCACCACTGCCGGGGTTGAAAGGGTTGCCAAACAGCTGCGGTCCCAGTTTGATTTTATCATCATGGACTCACCTGCCGGTATTGAACGCGGGTTTGAAAATTCAGTAGTATCTGCTGATGACGCACTGGTGATATGCACCCCGGACGTATCTGCCGTCAGGGATGCGGACCGGGTCATCGGACTGTTGTATGCACGGTCTCTGACCCCCAAATTGATCGTCAACCGCATTGAACCGGCCCGGGTGGTGCGCGGAGAGATGCTCAGTCATGAAGATGTTCTGGAAGTTTTGTCCATTGATCTTGTGGGGCTGGTTCCCATGGATGAAAAAGTGCTGATTTCTTCCAACACCGGCACCCCTCTGGTGCTTCAGAAGGATTCAAAGGCAGGGACCGCCTTCCGTCAGATTGCCAGGCGCCTGAACGGGGAATCAGATCTGCCCGTTGAGATGCCTGTCTATAAAACCAGCATGTGGCATAAAATCAGTAAGACATTCGGGTTAAAACAATAAGGAGAATTTTTATGCTCAGCGGATTATTCAAACGGTTCACCACCAAAAAAAACAGCAGGGATGCCGCTAAAAAGCGGCTCCAATTCTCTTTGATTTATGATAAACTCGAAGTCAACGATACCACTTTAACAGATCTGCAGCAGGATATTGTGGATGTGATTTCCAAATATTTTGAAATCGACAAAGAATCTCTGGAGTTAAAAGTCAAACGGGATGACAATGTGTCAGCCTTGGTATTCAATACTCCCATCCTCCATGTAAAGCGAAAAAAAAAGGCATAAAACAGCAAAAAGGGTGATCCACAGACAGCTTTCCTGTCTGTGGATCTCTTTTCGGGCATATGGGTTTTAAGGGTTATTCCCCTATTTTTGATACCCTGATCCCCAGTTCCTGGAGCTGGGCAGGGGCTGTGGTGGAAGGGGCGTCTGTCAGCAGACAGGTGGCTTTCTGGGTTTTGGGAAAGGCAATTACGTTCCGGATGGAATCTTCTTTGCATAACAGCATGATCAGCCGGTCCAGGCCGAATGCAATACCGCCGTGGGGAGGGGCGCCGGCAGCCAGGGCCTCCAGGAGAAACCCAAATTTTTCATGGGCCTCTTGTTGCTGGATACCCAGACAGTTCAGCACCTTTTCCTGGAGTGCTGTATCATGTATGCGGATACTGCCCCCGCCGATCTCAATGCCGTTGAGTACCAGATCATAGGCCCTGGAATTGACCTCAAGGGGAGCGGTGTCAAGCTTTGGGATGTCCTTTTCACTGGGGGCGGTAAAAGGGTGGTGCAGGGCCTGGTAACGCTTTTGGGTTTCATCGTATTCCACCAGGGGAAAATCCGTAACCCAGGTGAACATGAACTGATTTTCAGGAATGAGTTCCAGGCGGCGGGCCAGTTCATTTCTCAGCTGGCCCAGTGCCTCATTGGTGATATGGGGCTGGTCTGCCATAAAAAAAACAATATCGCCGGGGGCAAGATCCAGGCGCTGTGCCAGGGCCTGTTTTTCATCATTTGTGAAAAATTTGGCAATGGGTGACTGCCACTGATCCTCTTTGATCTTTATCCAGGCCAGTCCCTTGGCCTGGTAGACAGCTGCAAATTCAGTGAGTTCGTCAATCTGCTTGCGGGTAAAAAAAGCACACCCCTTGGCATTGATCGCCTTGACCAGGCCGCCGTTTTGCACCACATTGGCAAACACTTTGAAACCTGTATCCGCCACAATATCGGACACATTGATCAGTTCCAGGCCAAACCGCAGGTCCGGCCGATCCAGACCGAACCGGTCCATGGCATCGGCATAGGTGAGCCTGGGAAAAGGGGTGGAAAGATCCATGTTCAGCACATTTTTGAAAATGGCACAAATCAGGCCTTCGGCAATTTCCATGATCTGGTTTTCATCCACAAAGGACAGCTCCATGTCGATCTGGGTGAACTCCGGCTGGCGGTCCGCACGCAGATCTTCATCCCTGAAGCATTTGACAATCTGGTAATACCGGTCAAATCCTGCAATCATGAGCAGCTGCTTGAACAGCTGGGGGGACTGGGGCAGGGCGTAGAACTGGCCCTGGTTGACCCGGGAAGGAACCAGATAGTCTCTGGCCCCTTCAGGCGTGGATTTCGTCAGAAAAGGGGTTTCAATGTCGATGAACCCGTTTTGGTCCAGGTAATTCCGGATCGCCATGGTGGCCTGGTGCCGGGCCAGGATATTGCGTTTCAGCTGGGGCCGCCGCAGGTCCAGGTAACGGTATTGCAGCCGGATGTTTTCCGAGGCTTCCACCCGGTCTTCAATAAGAAACACTGGGGTTTTTGCCACAGAGAAGATCGCAAGTTCCTCCACCAAAACTTCAATGGCGCCGGTGGCCATATGGGGATTGCGCATATCTGCAGGCCTGGCGGCCACTTTTCCTCTGATTCCCAGCACATATTCGCTTCGAATCTCCTGGGCTTTTTCATGAACCGCTTTTGAAATCAGAGGGTTGAATACCACCTGAGTGACTCCTTCTCTGTCCCGCAGGTCTACAAAAACAACCCCGCCATGATCCCGGCGGTGCTGCACCCATCCCATTAATACCACGGTCTTGTCAATGTCCGTGTCCCGAAGCTCAGAGCAGAAATGGGTCCGTTTCATATTTCCTAGTAAATCTGTCACCTGGTCTATCCTCTATTTATTATTATCCGTTATCGGTTTTTAAAATGGTTTTTAATTTCCGGTTCCAGCCGATCCACCGGGATGGAAATCTGTTTTTTTGTTTCCATGTTTCGAACAATC
>JAIPDY010000256.1 GCA_021737445.1 Desulfotignum sp. | reverse complement strand
ACATTACTGCTCTTCGGCGCAAAGTTGAACACATAAAGCACCTGGCTTATCACGATGCCTTGACCGACTTGCCGAATCGGACCCTGCTGCTGGAACGGATAGACCGGATAATTATCAATTCCGACCGTGAAGCTTGCAATCTGGCGGTGCTGTTTCTCGACCTTGACGGATTCAAGCTCGTCAACGACCAGTATGGCCACAACGTCGGAGACGACATCTTAAAAGAGGTCGCCAAAAGGCTCCTGGGGCTTGTGCGCAAGTCAGATATCGTGGCCCGTCTGGGCGGCGACGAGTTCATAGTTGTTCTCAATAATCCGAAAGGAACAGAGAAAATTACGTCTATCGCCACCAGTGTCGTCAGCTCCATCAATGCGCCTGTGGAGATTCACGGTGAAGTGCTTAGCGTAGGAGCGTCAGTGGGCATTGCCATGTTCCCTGCCGACGCAGGTACATCCGCGGATTTGATCAAGAATGCCGACACGGCAATGTATGCCGCCAAAGACTCGGGCAGGAATAAGATTGGTTTTTACGCGCCTGAAAATAATTCTTGACTGCACTATTTTTTGATATTCTTTATCTGTTTTTTTAAAATTTCCAGTATGTTGCTGCCCCTTTTTTGGGCAATCACATGGGCATCTGCCACAATTTTTTCTGCCTGCACCTGGAGTGCTGCCTCATCAGGCAACGCGATGCCAGAGTTTTCATATTTCCAGGCAAGCAGTTTTTTTGCAAATGCAACCTCCTGTTGCCGTATCATCCCGTTCTTTCCAAATACAGCCATAGCCAATACCTTTCCATGTTATCAATTCACACCTGACTGATGCAGCACTTTTTTTGTCTGATAATATCAGGGTTGCAGATCTATTTGTACCAGAAATTATGGGACAGGTAAAATTCAAAAGGAGCGGGGATAAGATGTTGACAAATCATTGTGCGAAAATATATACCCGTTTTAGAATGGTGCTCGAAAAATGAATTTCATATACTGCATGCGTCCCGGCATCAGTGCAGACCATAAGGAGCAGCAAACCGTGAATGGCAGACAACGCATCATCACCGCCCTTGAAAACAAACAGCCCGACTGTGTGCCCCTGTATATCCACGGCATAAACGAGGCTCCCATCATCGGCATCGGCAGACACCTTGCTGAAGGGCTGCCTGAACCAAAGGATTTCAGGCTCATGAACGACCATGACAAACTCAAGCTGGTGGACACCCTTTTCATGATCCATGAACACTATGATGTCGACGGCATTACCACCTTTGAAACCGGTCATGAAACCCGGGTGGACGCGTTCCATGTCACGGATGGATTCAATGTGGTCTACAGGTTTTCGCCCCACGGTATTCCCGTTCCTGTGGGGCATCCTGTTCCGTCCTTTGAAGCGTTGAAATCCTACAAGCCCCTGTGCCTGCAGCCGGGGATCTGGGACTTCTGCACCTGGCTGCGGACAGATTCAAGGGAAGCAAGGCTACTTTCTGGCTCATGCGGGGGATTTTTGTCCGCTCCTGGCGGCTGCTGGGCATGACAAACCTGATGATGAACATGGTCAGCAATCCTGCATTTGTTCATGCCGCGGCACAGATGATGCTGGAATACAACCTGGCCCAGCTTGATCTGCTGTTAGAGGCCGGACTTGACGTTCTGGTAATTGAAGATGACATCGCCTCCACCAGCGGTCCGCTGATATCCCCGGACCATTTTAAAACCTTTGTCAACTAATATAACCGGCAGATCGTTGACAAGGCCCACAAAAAAGGAATAAAGGTTGTCCGGCATTCCGACGGCAACCTGTGGCCCCTCCTGGATACCATACTTGACACCGGTTATGACGGCATAAATCCATTGGAACCCCAGGCAGGCATGCATATCAAAAAGATGAAAGCCTTTTGCGGTGACAAGATCTGTCTGCTGGGCAATATCGACTGTGTGGATCTACTGCCTTCGGGCACGCCGGACCAGGTGGAAGCAGCGGTCATTCAGGCCATTGCAGACGGGGGTGCGGGCGGGGGGCTGATCATCTGTTCTTCCAATTCCCTGCACCCCGGGGTGCATCCTGAAAACTGCATCGCCATGTTCCAGGCGGTGCGCAAACACGGGAAATACGAACAAAAAGGCCGGGCATCATGACGAAAAAACGGTCCTGGACGGTGTTCTGGCTGCTGTTTCTGCTGTACATGTTTGACTACATGGACCGGATGGTCATTGTGTCGCTCTTTCCCTTTCTCAAACAGGATATGGGCATGACAGATGCCCAGTGCGGCCTTCTGGTATCTGTTGTGTACTGGTCGATCTTAGGGTTTTCATTTCCTGTGTCCATTCTGGTGGACCGCTGGAGCCGCACAAAAAGCATCTCCATCATGGCGGTAATCTGGAGCATGGCCACCCTGGCCTGTGCATTCACAAAAACATTTCCCCAGCTTCTGGTGGCCAGAACCGCCATCGGCATTGGAGAGGCCGGATATGCCCCGGGCGGAACGGCCATGCTCTCTGCCAATTTTCCCATGGAAAAAAGGGCACAGATACTTGGACTGTGGAATGCATCTATCCCCTTGGGCAGTGCCCTGGGCATCGGCATCGGCGGATTTGTGGCCCATCATTTCGGCTGGCGCCATGCATTCGGACTGGTGGCCTTTCCCGGACTGGTCCTGGCCGTTTTGTTTTATTTTGTCAAAGACTATAAAACTGTTACGCTTACAAAAATTGAAACAACCGGCAAAGAAACAAAGATGCGGTTGATGGACATGGCCAGACAGTTTACCCATAACAAGACCCTTTTGTGCAACAACCTGGCATTTGCCCTGAATGTATTTATCACCACAGCACTTTTGACATGGCTGCCCACATATTTTCACCGGATTAACGGCATTGCCATGGACAAGGCAAGCCTGAAGGCAGGTTCCATCATGCTGCTTGCCATCATCGGGGCACCTCTGGGCGGATTTCTGGCAGATACGTGGATGAAAACAAATAAAAAAGCAAGACTCCTGTTTCCGGCGGTATCTTCTGTGTTCACCGGAATTCTGCTGTTTGTTGCATTTGGCTTTTTGCAGGGAACGGGTCAGTATCTGGTGCTGCTCCTGGTGGGTATCACTGCGGTGGCATTCGTCCCCTCGGGTGTGGCCGTGACCCAGGATGTGGTTCACCCAGGACTCTGTGCGGTTTCCTTAAGTTTGAACATCATCATTCAGCATCTTCTGGGATCGAGTCTGGCACCTGTGGTGATCGGTAATTTTTCCGATATGTATGGTATTGCCAGGGCCCTGACCGTGTTACCTGTATTTGCATTTTTTGCTGCGACATTACTGTTTGCCGGGTCTTTTTTTTATGAAAAAGACCTTGATGAAGCATACAGAATATGGAAACCATCCGGCCGTCTTTCAGGTTGACCCGACTGAATCCAGGGCTTTGCGGACCGCCCGGGCCAGATCGGACATCACCACGGGTTTCATCAGAAGGTGTTTGATGCCGATGTCTCTGGCGGTTGTTTCATTGATTCTTTCACTGAACCCGGTGCACATGATGATGGGAATGTCCGGCCGGATGGCAATGATTTCCCCTGCCAGTCTGGCACCGGTCATGCGGGGCATGGCCATGTCTGTTATCACCAGATCGAAACGATCCGGATCCGCCTGGAATGCGGCTACTGCTTCGGTGCTGTCTGCAAAGAGGGTGGTTTGATACCCGAGCCGTTCAAGGATCTGAGCTTCAATCTGTAAAATGGCTGTATCATCATCCACCAGCATGACATGTTCATTTCCCGTGGGAATCTGCGCTGGTTCTTCAGCGGGTTCTGCCGGCATCGATTCTTCAATGACAGGCAGGTATACATCAAATGTGGTTCCTTCCCCGGGCCGGCTGTGAACCACTATGTCGCCCTTGTGGGCCCTTACAATGCCATGCACCACAGAAAGTCCCAGCCCTCCAGAACCCTTGCCCTGTTCTTTTGTGGTGAAATACGGGTCAAAGATCTTGTCCATTATCCTCGGGCTTATGCCGGACCCGGTGTCATGAACTGATAACAATACATATGGTCCGGGCGGCAGATCGCTGCCCGGCAGGGCATGGTCTGTTAATTGTACCTGTTTGAGTGTAATGTTTATGCAGCCGCTGTTTGATTCCACGGCATGGCCGGCATTGGTGATCAGGTTCATGGCGATCTGGTGCACCCGGGAGGGGTTGGCCAGGACCGGGCTGCAGTCGTCTTGAATATCCAGGGTGATGGAAATGTCGGATGAAATGGTGGAACGGGTCAGTTTCAGGGCCTCTTTGAGTACCTGCTGGACCCTTACCGGCATCTTTTCCTGTTCGGTCCGGCGGCTGAAGGTCAGGATTTGATTCACAAGATCGCTGCCGCGTTTGCCTGCCTTTAATATTTCCCGGACATTTTCATATTCCGGGCTGCCCGGAGCCAGGTCATTCAGCAGCAGTTCAGATATGCCGATAACGGGAAACAAAATATTGTTGAAATCATGGGCGATACCGCCGGCCAGGCTGCCGATGGACTCCAGTTTCTGCATCTGGAGCAGCTGGCCCTGCAATTCTTTTTGTTTTTCTTCCGCTTTTTTGCGGGCGGTTTGTGCTTTTTCCCGCTCCTTGAGCATATTGTTGATGCAGACAGCGATCTCCTTGAATTCATGTAATTGAATCCCGTCCAAATTCACTGGAACCGACCGGGTTTCAGCCTGTTTTGTAAAGGTTGAAAACGCGCTGATAGATGCCCCGATCTGACGGGAAATGCGGGTTGAAAAAAAATAGATCAGACACAATAGTCCTGACAAAAGGACCAGGCTCCGGATCAGTCTTTTTTTCAAGCCGGCATTCAGCTGCTTTCGGTTTTCCGAGATGATGCTCTCGATGGTATCCACGTAAACGCCGGCACCGATGACCCATCCCCATTCATCTATGCCCCTGACATAGGAGATCTTGGGAACCGGTTCCCGGGAGGTCAATTTGCGCCATTCATAGGCCACAAATCCGCCTTCTGGCTGTTTGGCGGCCCGGATCTGTTCCTGGATGATCTTGACTCCTTTGGGGTCGGTTAAATCCCAGATGGTCCCGGTATCCATGGTGATTTTTCCATTGGAAAAAAGCGGATCACCCTGATAGGTGCTGCCGAAAAAATAGCCTTCCGGTTCAAACCGCAAATCCACAATCCGGTTGAGTACTTTTTCCTTGAACCGGACCTCAAATTCATCTAAATATTCGCCGGTTCCCAGATACCAGTTCAACGGCTCAAACTGTTTTACAAAGGAGATTTTGGGGAATTGAATGGCCGGATCAGCCGCCGGTTTGGTCCAGTAACTTTTGACAAATCCCTGGCCGGATTCTTTTATGCGGTCGATTTCATCCTGGATGACCAGATTGCCTTTGGCATCGGTCAGATCCAGCACATTTTTGCCCTCAAATTCCGGACGAACCGGGTACAATTGTTCAACACCATCCATTGAAACAGCAAAATAATATCCTCTGTCCTCATTGAACCGGACCGGGCGCAGGGCATCCGTGATCATCTTTTCTATTTGTGGCAGTGTTCGGTGTCCGATGTTCTGTTCAAAGATGTTTTCGGCGATCTGATGGGCTTGGTTCACTTGGTTTTTGAGGGCAGATTTCAGTTCCGCTTCTGCCTGACTGCGCATGGTATTGATATAGGTGAAAACCTGGTCCACCTGGCTTTGGAGCATCTGTTTCTGGGCCGCCATATACTCCGCCCGCAGACGGGCGGATTTGGCTTTGAAATCGCTGTATTCGGCATGGATCCAGATAACGCTCCACAATCCCATGGAAAAAAATACAATAAGCAGCATCTTATTGCGAAATTTGGACTGAATGCTTGCATTATTTTTCCACAT
>JAIPDY010000210.1 GCA_021737445.1 Desulfotignum sp. | reverse complement strand
AAGATTGATACCGGCAGATCCCTTTGAAACTGCACCGGCCGGATACACCTTTGCCCCTTTTGCGGCCCGGGCCTTGTCCACAATAAAGGCGGTCACCTGGCTCTTGTCATTGACCCGCACAGTATTGGGCATGGCACACACAGCAGTGAATCCCCCCCTGGCAGCCGCCGCAACCCCTGTGGCAATGGTTTCTTTGTATTCATGGCCGGGTTCCCGCAGGTGCACGTGAATATCCATAAGACCCGGCACCAGCAAAAGACCTTTGGCATCAATAATCCGGATGTCAGCACCAGGGTCTGACAACTTATCTGACGGGTCCAGTACGGCGGCAATTTTTTGGCCGTCTATCAGAACATCCTTATACCCGTCCATGGACCCGGGATCCAGAACCCTGGCCCCTTTAATCAGTATCTGCATGCCTGCTTCCTCCTGCCACCAGATAGTAAAGGGCCATGCGCAGGGCCACCCCGTTGGTCACCTGATCCAGGATCATGGAACCTTTTCCATCTGCCACATCACTGGCGATCTCAACACCCCGGTTCATGGGGCCGGGATGCATGATTGTCACATCTTTTCCAGCCAGAGACAGCCTGTCTTTGTTCAGGCCGAAACAGCAGGCATATTCACGTTCCGTGGGAAACAGCACATCGCTCTGCCGCTCTTTTTGAATCCTGAGCATCATGATGACATCGGCATCTGCCACACAATCTTCAACAGTGGATGACACTGTGCAGCCAAGGGCTTCAATACCCGAAGGAATCATGGTCTGGGGTGCGCACACAAATACCTGTGCCCCCATTTTGGAAAACCCGATAATGTTGGATCTGGCCACCCGGGAGTGGGCTATATCCCCTATCATGGCCAGTTTCAGGCCCTGGATCCGGCCTTTTTTCTCCCGGACACTCATCATATCCAGCAGGGCCTGGGACGGATGCGCATGGATGCCGTCCCCGGCATTGATCACCGAGCAGTCCACCCGCCTGGCCACCTGGTACGCGGCCCCGGAAGAGGCATGGCGCATGACGATCACATCCGGCCGCATCGATTCCAGATTTTTTACTGTATCGATGAGGGTTTCACCCTTGGCCATGGAAGAGCCGGCTTTGGCTATGGCCACGGAATCTGCCGACAGCCGCTTGGCTGCAATTTCAAAGGAAAGCTTGGTTCTGGTGGACGGTTCCTGGAAAAAAAGCACAATGGTTTTGCCCCGCAGGGTGGGCACCTTTTTCACCGGCCGCCGGGAAATTTCCTTCATGCCCATGGCAGTATCCAGGATCAGGGAAATCTCACCCGGATCCAGGGAGTGGATATCCAGAATATCCTTTTTAGTGAATCGCATAGATCATCCCTTAAATTGTGCAAATCATATCAGCAGATCACCGATCCGGTTCCACCTGACACCAAACTCCTCTCTGTCCCAGGACCAGTAGATCATAAACGCCTCGCCCTTGACAGCCGACAAATCCACAAACCCCCAGAACCGGCTGTCATGACTGTTATCTCTGTTATCTCCCATGACAAAAAGCTTGTTTTCCGGCACCACAACAGGTTGCATATTATCTGCATGGGTGGGCAGGTCTGAATATATGGCATAGGGTTCTTTATCCACCGGTTTGCCGTTCACGTACAACTGCTTGTCAACAATGGACACGATATCCCCTTCCACGGCCACCACCCGCTTGATAAAATCCTTGGACGGGTCTTCCGGGTATTTGAACACCACGATATCCCCCCGTTCGGGGTTTTTAAAGGGAATGAGCACCCTGCCGTCGGTAAAAGGGATCTTGACCCCGTAAATAAATTTGTTCACCAGAATCTGGTCCCCGATCTGCAGGGTTTCGAGCATGGAACCGGAAGGAATCTTAAATGCCTGTACAATAAAGGTTCTGATGAACAGGGCAATGACAATGGCAATGAGAATGGCTTCAATGTTCTCCCGCCAGGCGTTTTTCTTTTTGGCCATTATTTTATAACCTCTATTGCTGCACAAACAGATGCTGGGGTTGTCCTAAAAGGAATTTGGACCGCCTTATGGCGGATTTGAGAAGTTCTGCAATCTTTCTGGCCTTGACCATGCTTGACAAAGGATGGGTGGAAATTTTTTGGCCCTTGACCATGATGGTGCCGCTTTTGAGTTCTGCATAGCTCACCTGGCCATAGGATGCGGCTTTCCCTTCAGGATAATCATATCCATAATCCACAATCTGGGTGAAAATTTCCTCATCACTGACAGCCGTGTATTTGAGCATCTCCTCGTTGAGAATGGGAATGGGAATGCCGACTCCCACAGACAACGAACAGCCGTATCCCCTTATACTCTGTCCCACCAGCCACTCAGGAGACATCTCTTTTAAATCTCCGATAACAGACAGGGTGCCGGCAGGGCCCAGCGGCACCCCGTTCAATCCGCGGTCCACGGCAGATTTGTGCTGGGTGCCGGTCCAGGTGACATATCCCTGGGCCCCGCCCAGAAATATCCGGGTGCCAAGTCCGATGGTTTTTAAAAAAGGATCATTGAACAAGGGGCTCAGGGCGCCGGCAGTGGAATAATTGGCATTGGCCATGCCGGGCTTCAAGGTGCCCATGTAGGTGTATTTGATGCGGTCCGACCGGTTCACGGCACAATTGTAATTCTGGTATGCGTTTCTGGGGTTCACCAGCATGGCGTTGGGAAGATCTTTCAGGGTCACTGTTTTTTCAATGCGCCGGTTGGGATAGCAGTCTGTGCCATAGCTTTTTGCCCGGATCTCAACGGTTTTTCCTGCCACAAGATCCTGGATCACATGACCCCCGCCATAATTGAAATCACCTGGATGGCGCTTGTTCAACGGGTCGTCATCACACGGCTGGGTGGCCCCCAGATAGCAGTCCACCGCAGCAATGCCCGAATAGGCCGGCACATTGTTAAACCAGGTTTTAGATGTTCTCACCAGGGGCTTTGACTGGCCGATATTTATGAATGCACCTGAAGAGCACATGGGGGCAAATGTGCCGGTGGTCACCACATCCACCTGCCGGGCCGCCTCAACAATGCCGTTTTCTCTGGCAATATCGATAATTTCTTCAGCCGTCACCACCACGGCCTCTCCCCGGGCGATTTTTTGGTTTATCTGTTCATAGGTTTTGGATATTTTATGATCGCTCATGATCTCCTTTGATGTTTCATCAATTCAAAGAGCTCTGTTTTATCTCTTTAATTTTAGATGTGACATTGTTTTTTATCCAGTTGGGATCCCACCATTCCACGGGATTGACAAACACATTGTGAACGATCATGGAAAAATGCAGATGATCTCCGCCAGCCAGCCCGGTAAGGCCGGTATTGCCGATGTGATCCCCCTTTTTTACCATGTCTCCAACAGACACGGCCATGCTGCTTAAATGGGAGTACAGGCTGGCCAGACCGAATCCATGGTCAATAATCACGGTATTGCCGAAAATCCCCACCGCCTCAGCCATGATAATTTGTCCTGAATTGGCAGCCTCTACTCTGGCCCGGGCAGTGGATGCCAGGTCGATTCCCATGTGACGGGATTCACCGATCTTTTTACCTTTGTATGTATAGGTCCGCTGATCTCCGAATCCGGCCCGGGTGGCAGATCCGGGCATCCGGTCAAATTTTTCCTTCCAGAGCACCTGATTCACGGTATCTGCCGGTACTGACAGCACTTTTTTTACATTTGCTTTTCTGAGGGCTGTGTTGACTGTTTGAAATTTTTCCAGCAGGGGGTTGTCGGCCTGGGCAATCCGGCTTTCCTTCTTTCCCAAGTTAAAATCAGGCATTTTGGATTCCAGAAACCGGTCTGAAATATTGAGTACATCTGACTTGAAATTCCGGTCCCGGATATAATGGTAAAAGCCTCGCCTGGCAGTATTGCCTGCCATGTCTTCTGCAGTCACCCACATGCGGGTGCCGGGTCCCTGGGTGTGGTCCAGTGCAAAAAAAGCGGCAAAAATATCTTTTTGATCAAACATGCCTGCATGGCCTGGAAAAAATCGTTCTCCCACCATGACTCCGCTTTTGACATCCTTTTCAAACAACCGGTAGATCACAAGGCCGGCACCTCCCCTTTCAACATTATGCTGCTGGCTTAAAACCTGAATCCGCGGGGGTTCGGTATCAATGATAACTTTTTTTTCTACTAAAAAAACATTGCCTTTGTTCCATTTGCGCCAGGCCTGATCCGATACCTGAATGCGGATCACGGCTTCTCCGTCGTTCATCCCGTATCTGCGGGATTCCACAGGAATCAAAAAATTGTCTTCAAGGGTTTTTTCACCGGAAAACAGATTGAAAACAGACACAGCCGGATAGGTTTTTTCCAGCAGTTTTTTTTCATTCTGCTGCTGCATAATAGTGACCAGGACATGCCTGAGACCGGTTTTTTTGTCCTTGATGTGCAAAGACAGTTCATACCCTTCATTTAAATAAACAGAGGGCAGTGTCACATCCACTTTGGGAGGTGTTTTTTCATATTTATATGTTATGATCCATACCAGCGGCACCAGGACCCCTGCACATACCACCAGCAAAAAAAACTTCTTCATCCACAATACCTATTTTTTCAAGAGGTTAGCATTAACAAAGCGAAATGCCCATAAAAATACCAGCTATACCCCAACTTATCAAGGAATTTTACATTCTTGACTTTTTGGATGTCAAATTATAATTTGGTCCCAGACATTCAAGATCAGGATAAGGACAACCCATGAACAATTTTTTTTTTGAACTGAACAGCACCCCTTCCCCCGGTTTTTTTCTGGTGGCAGGCCCCTGTGTGATCGAAACCTTTGACACCACATTCCAGGTGGCAAAAACGTTGAAAACCATCACAAAAAATCTGGGTATCCCCTTTATTTTCAAGGCATCCTTTGACAAAGCCAACCGGACATCGGTGCAGTCCTTCAGAGGCCCTGGATTTGAACAGGGCCTGGCCATACTGAAACAGATAAAATCTTGCCTGGATCTGAAAGTCATTTCAGATATCCATCTGCCGGATCAGGCAGTACCGGCGGCAAGGGTCCTGGACGTAATCCAGATCCCCGCCTTTTTGTGCCGCCAGACCGATCTGATTCTGGCCGCCTGCATGACAAAAAAGCCGGTGAGTATCAAAAAAGGCCAGTTTCTGGCGCCTTTGGACTGCAAGAACATCATTGACAAAGCCGTGTCCACCGGCAACCCACACATCGCCATCACGGAACGGGGCACAAGTTTCGGATACAACAACCTGGTGGTGGATTTCAGATCCATACAGATCCTCAAACAGATGGGTGTGCCGGTGATATTTGATGCCACCCACAGTGTGCAGCTGCCCGGCGGCAGTGCCACCGCATCTGCCGGAGAACGGCAGTTCATCCCCACCCTGGCAAAGGCTGCCATAGCTGCCGGTGCCCACGGCCTGTTCATGGAAACCCATCCAGACCCGAAAACCGCCCTGTGCGACGGACCCAACTCCATGCCCCTGGCAGACATGGCACAGCTGCTTAAAACCCTTCTGGCCATCAGACAGGTATCAGGATAATTTTATGTCATCTTTACTTAAACATGTGGCCCTGCTGGTCCTGGATGTGGATGGTGTGTTGACCGACGGCAGCATCACCTACACCGATGCAGGAGAACAGATAAAAACGTTTTTATCCAGGGACGGCTTAGGTCTCCGGCTGCTCATGGACAACGGCATCCAGGTGGGCATCATCACCGGCAGAACTTCAGGTGCCCTGAACCACCGGTGCCGGAACCTGGGCATTGACCTGATTCTCGACGGAATCTGTGACAAAGCCGGTGCCATGGACCAGATGGCGGCACGCACCGGCATTGACCTGTCTGCCATGGCGTTTGTGGGGGATGATCTCATCGACCTGCCGGCCAT
>JAIPDY010000209.1 GCA_021737445.1 Desulfotignum sp. | reverse complement strand
ATCATCAGGCAGGTCTGTTATGAAAAAAACATTTCGGCTGTTGAAATCCGCTTCCAGCAACGCCCTGCAATGGAGCAGCAATGCAGCGATATCTGTGGAGAGCAATCTGTACCGGGGCGGCCTTGACAATTCAAGCATCTCTTCGATCAGGGTATTGAGCCGGTTGATCTCCCGGGGAACGGTCTTTTGAAATTTGTCCAGAAACCCTGGTTTTTCCAGTTTTCCGGGCAGCAGCGCCACAAAGGTTTTAATGGCGGAAAGGGGATTGCGGATCTCATGGGCCATGCCGGCTGCCAGGGTTCCCAGGTCTGCCAGACGCTGGGCCTGGCGGATCTGAGCCTCCAGATGTTTGAGCGCGGTAATGTCATTAAGGGTAAAGATGATCTCCTTGGGATCTTTGTTGCCGGTTTCAAGAATCCCTGCATTGACCAGAATCACCCGGTCTTTTTTTGCTGTGCTGAAACCAAGCTCCTGCTGTTTTTCTCCTGAAGGATCCGCCAGCACTCCCCGGATATATCCGGCCATCTGTGTTGCCGTGCCTGCCAGTTCCCACACCGGCAATGATTTGACCACCTGATCATCAGGTATTCCCAGAATTTTTCGGGCTGCGGGATTCACCGTGGTAACCATGCCGTTCATATCGATGGCCAGCAGCCCGTCACCCATGGTGACCAGCACTTTTTCACTGTACTGCTGCAGCCTTTGAATCTCTTGCAGCTGGTTTTCCAGTTTTTTTTTCTGGGCCAGAATTTCCTGGATCATGTATGAAAAATTGACCGCCAGGATTTCCACCTCATCCCGGGTCTTAATGGTGATATCCGGCTTCAGATCTCCTTTGGTGGCAGCCATGGTGGTGTCAACCAGAACTCCCAGAGGCCGGGTCACCCGCAGGGCTGTCCAGTTGGCGATCAAAATACCGGCGGCCAGGGCAATGGCACCCAGAACACCTATGGTCCAGAAGGTCTGTCGAATCTGCTGGTGCATCAAATCCAGGGACAGACACACCCGGATGGTACCCCAGCGGTCCCGGGAATCTGGCAGAAACACAGGCAAGGTTACATTCATGGCCTGCAGGCCGGTGGGCTCATGGATCTGATTCACCACCAGGGGAGAGGATGCGGCAATGGCCCTTGTGCTGATATCATCGGTGAGCATTTGGTTCTGGAGATCCGGCCGCCGGCTGTACCCGGCAACCCTGCCCTCTTTGTCATAAAAAACCACGTACAATATGTCTGAAATATTGACAACCTGATTGGCCAGTTTTTCCAGGGCCATATAATTATAGGTGATGAAATGGTCCCTGGACACAGCCCCCAGATTCCGGGCAATGTCCAGGCCCTGCTTTTCAATGCGGCCCTGAATGGTCCGGGTCTGAAGAAACCCCAGTACCAGGGCCAGGGTTCCCAGAAGCAGAACCAGCATCAGAGAACTGATCAGAATAAATTGGTAACGAAGGGGAAAAAATACCGGCTTTTTCACAAAATATCCCCTGGCCCGTTCAATCACGGCATGCTGCACGATCCAGCCAGATGCGGTTAAGGGGCATGGCATGGGCCCCCAGGGCACTGACCGCAACCGATTTAACATAAGGTTGATATACCCGGTCCACACTCATATAAAACAGGGGAATCAATGGTAAAGAAAAAATAACCTGTGATTCTACTTTCTGGTAAATGTTTGCCCGGGTCACCGGGTCCACCGTTTCCCGGGCCAGTTTAAGCAGTTCATCTGCGGCCGTGTTCTGGTACTGCATGAAATTATTGGGTGAATCCGAAGCAAACAACGGATACAAAATACTGTCCGGGTCAGGCATATCGGCAAACCAGGCATACCGGTACAGCTGAACCTCATCCGACCGGATATAGGCTTCAAACTCAGTCCAATCAGTTATGTATCTGACCTGGAGCTGGATGCCCAGATCAGCCCAGAACTCCTGGATCATTTCCATTTCAGCCGCCACCCGGCTGGTTTTAAATGCAGAAACGATCTCCAGATCCGGCACCTGGTCCAGCCCAGCGGCCAAAGCCTGGTCAAGATACTGGCGGGCCAGGTCAGGATCATTGTCCGGCAGGGGGTTCGCCGGGCTGTACCCCGGCATTCCCGGCGGCAAAATGGTTCTGGCAATGTCAAACTGGCCCTTGTAAATCTGATTGACAAAATCTGTCCGGTCAATGGCTGCAGACAGGGCTTTGCGAAAATTCGGATTAGCCAGATGGGGATGCCGGCAGTTCATGCCGTAAAAAAACAGGCTTAAAGAGGGCCTGTGAAACCATTGCAGTCCTTTTTGGTCTACCAGTTTTTCCCTGACATCCCCGTAAACCGCCATTTCATCAATTTTTTTCTGCTGGAAATCCGCCAGCACAGCTGGATCCTGTCCCCCGGGGTAAATCTTAAAATGGATCCCGTCCAGAAATGCCGGCCCCCCATAATACGCTTCAAACCGTTCCAGGGTGATGGAATGATCCGGCTGCCAGTTCACAAACCTGAACGGCCCTGATCCCACCGGATGAGTGCCAAATTCTGCTTTCTTTTCCAACACTTCTTTTTCGGGCACAATGGACACTTCATGCATACCCAGGGCTGTCAGAAAAGGCATATGGGGAGAATCCAGGCTGATCTGCAATACCCTGGGGCTGACAATTTCAAGGCCTGATACCTCGTCCTGCTCCCTGTCCCGGAACTGCCTGGCACCGGTGATCTTAATAAGATGGGGCAACACAGACGGTGCCGGATCAAGCCGAAGGAGCCGGGAGATGGAAAATTTCACATCTGATGCCATGACCGGGTCACCATTATGGAACAGGGCATTTTCCCTAAGTTCAAACTTGTATAACTTTCCCCCCTCTTCCACCTGCCAGGTTTGGGCCAGGGCCGGCAGCACGGCAAGATAGGAATCAAATTTGACCAACCCGTCAAACATCTGCCTGACAACCGAAGCCCCGTACTGGTCCTTTACCCGGGCAGGATCAAGCGTGGCTGGATTGTTCCACAAAGGCATCCGGTAAATACCGCCCCGGACAGGGGTTTCAGCGCCAGGTGCATGGACAAAAGTCTTCTTTTCTTCCGGATCTGAACAGCCGGCCAGGAAAACCAATAACAACCACGCCCCCAGAAAACACAACACCTTGGAACGGTTCATCCTGTCTCCTTATAACCATTTTTTTAAAGGAGAAAAACCGTACCACACAACATTTTCAAAAGCAAGGTTACAGGGCCTGACAGACAAAAAGAAGCAGCCTTTGCCAGGCTGCGTCTTTTAGGGGGGTTGTTTGCCAAATATTATGTATTATTTCTTAAAGCTTACCAGGGTCCTCCGCCACCAACAGCCATTGCAGGCAATGCATATCCAGCAACAATCATTCCGATTACCAATACGTTGATCCACAGATTTTTCATTTTTTTCTCCTTGTTTCTTGGGTTTATTATCAATCATGTTCCTGTTTATTTTATACATAGAATAGCAATGCCCGGGCCAGGACAGACCTTTTGTGAAATTTTAATATAACATATTGAAAATATTGGATAAAATTTATAAAAATCCTTTAATATAATGCACCTGATAATCAAGGGCTGCACATACTTGTGTGCACCTGCCACACCCGTGTCCGGGTTTATTTTTAAAAAAAATCGTGTAACTGCAAAACCAGGGGATTCTCTCACCGGATCATGCCGGACAGGGTGGTTGACTGCACATAAACATGTGCAGGATGCCCAGCTTCATGTGCAGTTTTGTTTTATTTTATATTTCAAACAGTTAAATATGAATACCCCATGAGATCTTTTGACATGGCCCATAAATATGGGCAAACAGTCTATAGGCATTCTGCCAGGCATGGGGAAATAAATGAAAAATAATCTTTAAATTCAAAGAGTTATGCCGAAACATCTTTTGCTGCCCCACTGGCACAATCATTGCGACAAATAGTCTCAGCGAAAAATGGAATCAGTACTCAAATGGAGATAAAGTTATTGAATGCTTGCATGCCGGGTCATCAGGAAACCCGGTTGTCAACCAGCCAGGCGCACCTGCCTGAGGCCCCGGCAGATATGTGCGATTTTCTCAGAAACGATCACTTTCGTTTTTATGACAACCTTCCCTTTGGCTATCTCACCCTGGATCAAGAAGGATGGGTAGTTGACATCAATCATACGGCAGCCGGGATGCTGGGCGCCCCCGGACAACAGCTGCGGGGTCAGAATTTTTTCAGTCTGCTGGATCCCGGGGATCTGCAAATACTGAAAAAAAAACGGTACGGCCTTCAGAATATGGGCACCGCCTCCCGGATAAATCTTCGCATCAAAAACAATGGAACCAGGACCTGGATAAAAGCCTGTATTATGGAAACCGGTTCTTCAGATGATAACTGCCTGTGCCTGGCGCTAACAGACATTACCACCCAGAAACAGACAGAAAAGGAACTGGGATGGCAACTGCGGGTGATGATGGAACTGGATACCATCACAGATGCCCTCAGCCAGCCGGATCCGGATTACAACCGTATCACCCGAAGTATCTTAACAGCGGCCGCTGATCTGACTCAAAGCCGCAACGGTTTTATCTCCAGGCTTCTGTGCCGCACACACTCTTCTGTCGAGATGATGCTGGATCAGATATATCCCGAACCATGCGACCTGGAACCCCGGTCAATGACACTGACTTTGGATGATACAGGAAGCTATACCGGATCATTTGGAAAGGCTCTCAATCTTGGCAGACCGTTTTTCACTACCCCGACCCATACCCATCTTACCACCATAAAACTGCCCAAAGGCCACATCCCGGTGGACGGGTTCTTGTCTATTCCTCTGATTCTCAACCATGAGCTCAAGGGATTGATGGTTCTCGCCAATCCGGAAAACACCTATTCCCAGGAAATGGTGAAGGTCGTGAGACGGCTGGCAAAACTTTACATCATCACCTTGAAGTTGGGACCGGCTTTATAAAAATCTGCCTGACAGACCCTACCACACCTCTGGATAGGCCACATCCACAAATTTTTCTTCCATCATGTGCTTGTGACCTCTCTCCATGGTTGCCAGGTCCAGAAAAATGGATTTCAAACCGGGATCCGTGCAGTTCTCTGCCAGGCCGGTATATTTTTTCATGGCGATCTCTTCATTTTTCATGGCCAGACCGATGGCACCCTTGAGATCCATCTCTTCAGAAACTTTTGGCATTTCAATGGTTTCTGACACATGAAAATCCTTGTCACAGTCAAAATGGGCGGCATCCACTTTTTTCTGATGCAAAATATCGGTGAGGATCTGTTCATGTTTGGCTTCTTCGCTGGCAAACCCGGCAAATACACCTTTGAGATAGTCATCTTTGATCCGCCTGGAAACCTGGTCATAAAAATGCCTGGCATCAATTTCACTTTGGATGGCATCTTCAATTGCCTGACGGTATTTTTCCAGTTGTCGAGTAGACATCTATTTCCTCCTATACTTAAACGTATTATATGTGAGGTAATGACATCCCTCACAGAACCCGCCGTGCGGTTTTCCCGCAACGGGCTCTTCGCTAATATTCACTTTGACTGCCATAACGTATACAGGTTGTGATAAATTGTCGGTTTTGGAAGCGGATGCCTGTTAAGATAGGTTCTGAACTGTTCCCAGTTAAAACTTCTCCTCTGGCTTCTCCTGTTCATCCATTTAAATGTCAGGCGTACTGCCTGTGTGTAGAACCTTTTAATACCAATAAAATTACCACTCACCCCGTAGTATTGAAAATGCCCTCTCAATTTTGCAGCGAGAACAGGCCACCATGATTCTGGATGGCTTGTGTTACGGACAGCCTTCAACCATTGATTCATCTCTTTGATTTTAGCAGAGAATTTCTTGCAGGCAGTTTTCCTGCCTACCTTGAAGTATCCTTTCCTGCCTTTGT
>JAIPDY010000208.1 GCA_021737445.1 Desulfotignum sp. | reverse complement strand
CTCCTTTTTTGTTCAATACCTGGGTGACTCCGATTACCCGGCCGTTTTTGTTTACCACTGGAACACATAGAATTGAGCGTGTAAAAAAGCCGGTCTGCTTGTCAACAGCAGGATTGAATCTAAGATCTGCATAGGCATAAGGGATATTGATGGTTTCTCCAGAGGTGAAAACAGCGCCGGCAATTCCTGTGTGATTGGGAATGCAAATTTTTTTGTTGGAGATGCCGTCACCCACTTCAGACCAGAGCTCATTTGTCTTTTCATCATTTAAAAACAGGGTGGAGCGTTCAGCATGCAGCATTTTTGTGGCTGCGCCCATCACCTTATGTAGGAGCGCTCCCAGATCAATCTCTGATGTTACATCAGCAACTATATCCAGAAACCCCAGCTCCTCTTTCCGGGAGATTTTCATTTTTTCCATCTGCTGCCCTCCCTGGAATGCAATGGCAGCCTGCATGGAAATGGCCTCTAAAACCTCCATATCCTGTTCATTAAACCGGCCTTCCAGTTTATTGAGGGCCTGGGTAACGCCAATGATCTCACCCTTAACCGTTCTTATGGGGGTGCATAAAATTGACTTTGTGACAAACCCGGTCTGGGCATCGATCTCCTGTTTAAAATGGTTATCTGCATAGGCATCATGTATAATCATGCCTTCGCCTTTGGTAAATACAAGGCCGGCAATGCCCTGGGTGTTTAATATGCGGATCTGGTGGTTAAAATTCCCCATGGCCACCCGGGCATAAAGTTCATCTGTCTCTGAATCATTGAGAAAGATCGTACAGCGCTCAGCATTCAGCTCCTTTGCTGTCATATGCATCAAATATGTCAGAACGTCATCAAGGGTTTCCCGGGCGGCGATCTCTTTTGACACGTTGAGCAACATTTCCGCCTTGTACAGCCGCTCACGTTCCGAATCCGAAAGTTTTGCAACAGTTGTTTCGGAAAAAAGCCTGTAGTCGGTATTTTTTGATTCTTTATCTGTCATTGATTGTTTTTACATCCTGTGTCTGTTTTTTCCAGCAGCAAACGAAGCTCGATGATGGTTTGGTGTAAATGATAAATCTGATCACTATCGTTTTTTTCAATTTGATACAATTTTTCTTGAAACTTAATTTTCTGATGGGTCATCTCATTTCTCAAGGCAGAGACGGTTTCTTTCAACAGTTTGATTTCACCGGCTGCTGCTGTTTTGGCATCATGTACCTGCTGTTTTTTTTCAAACATGAGAATTTCCATTTCATTTCTTAATACCGCAATGGTTTTCTCCAGTTGAAAATTTTTTTTATCACCTTCTGCTACGGCCTTTTGGATATTTTGCCGGTTTTTGAACTGCTGATGTTCCAGCTTTTCCCGCAATATGGTGACGGTCTGTTTTAAAAGCCGGTTCTCCTGCTGGGTTTGCAGCAGTTCATTGTGCCGGCATCTTTCTTTGTTGTTGTCTGTCATTTGGCCAACTGATCGATCGCATCTGAAATATATTCCGGTGTGAAATGGCCGTCTTTCTGGTCAAGAAAAATGTCTGGCAGGCAATCTAAGAACGTGTCAATGATATGGGGATCAAAGTGGGTGCCGGCATCTGTTTTTAAAATGGCCAGTACTTTGGAAAACGGCATGATGTTACAATCCAGAATTTTTCCAAAAGCATATTTGGGGTAATCTCTGGGAGAAGTCAGTGCATCAAAGACATCAGCCACTGCAATAATTTTTGATCCCAGAGGTATCTGATCCCCTCTCAGTCCATAAGGATAACCTGTGCCATCCATTTTTTCATGATGGCAGGCTGCTATCTGGGGGACATGGCGCAGGACCCTTGGAAAATAAAAATTATCCAGCAGATCTTTTGTCTTCAAAGGATGGGTATTCATTACCGCGCGGTCTTCCGGTGTGAAAGGACCGTTTTTCAGCAAAATAGCATCACAGATACCTATTTTGCCGATATCATGTAGCAGGGCCGCATAGTAAAGATTGTCCAGTTCTTTCCGGGTCAGCCCCATCTTTTTGGCAATGAACTGGGAATACTGGGTTACCCGCCGGGAATGGCCTGCGGTAAGCGGGTGTTTAGCATCCACGGTTGCAGCCAGCGTCTGTATCGATTTTTTAAAGGCAAGTTTTATCTCATCATGCAAAAGCGCATTTTCAAGCGCAATGCCGACCTGAGCCGCCAGGCCCTTACAAAATATTTCATCCTTGGTATCGAACCGCTGCTTGTTTTTTTTATTGATGACCTGAAGAACGCCAAGTTTTTCTCCATCATGATTTTTAATGGGAAGACATAAAACCGACCGGGTCCTGAAATTGTTTTTTTTATCAAATTCCGGGTTGAAATAGGGAAGTTTCCAGGCATCTTCGATGTTGAGCAGTTCGCCTGACTGGGCAACTCTGCCGCTGATGCCCTGACCCACTGGCAGGCGGATCGTATCAACGCCTTCTGCCACCTTGGTCCAGAGTTCATTTTTATCCTGGTCCAGAATATAAAGGCTGGTGCGTTCTGCCCCCATCATCTCTGTGATTTTTCGTATGATAAGCGGAAACAGGCTGTTGAAATCCAGTTCTGAAGCCAGGTCAGATGCCACAGATATGATGGCTGACAACTGCGCGTTTAATTCCGCCTGCTGAATCAACAACCGCTTGTTTTCCTGTTCCATGTTGTGTTCATCAATAATCCGGATCAGTTTATTTTGCAGTTCTGAAACGGTAAACGGTTTTTTAATGAAATCTTTTGCCCCGGCCCGGATTATTTTTTCATAGGAATAGTCCCTGCTGTATCCGGTAATTATCATAAAAAAGGTTTCAGGCTTTATTTTTTTGGCTTCAGACATCAGATCAAGACCGTTGAGCCCGGGTACGCAGGCATCGGCAATCACAATATCAAAGTGATTTTTTTTTATCAGATCCAGCGCTTTTGTGCCGTTTTCAGCAGTTTTAAAGGTGTAACCATATGTCGTGATGACCTGGGTGATCATCTGTCTTGTGACCGGGTCGCCATCCACTATGAGGATATTTTCTGAAGGCATCTGAAGAGGTCTCCTGTTATGTGGTTGATTGAATGTAGAATGAGAAGTCCTTTTTTGTCAACCAGAATATTTCTGATATCTGATTGCCTCTGGCCTGTCAGATCTATGTTATTGGTTTTTTTTGCGGTTGATGATATTAAAGGGATAAGCGTTCTGCAAATAGACCCCGTCTTGTTCCATTGCAGGGAGAAATAGATGCATCTTTTTGATTTGAATCCAGGTGAAATCCACTTTTATTATATCTGTTTGGATAAAGTAAAAGACAAAGGGGTTATGGATCAAAGCCGAAGAATACTCAGCCGGGAAGAGATTGAAGCCATCCAGGCCATGGGGTGCCATAAAAAACAGTATCAAGGTTTTGTGACAAGAGCTCTGGCAAGGCATGTTCTGGCAGGGTGCTGCCATATTGAGCCGGCAGCGGTGCGGTTTTCTAAAAACCGCCATGGAAAACCTGAGCTGGCAAAGCAGACATCTTCATTGCCGGTAAAATTCAATCTGTCCCACTGCCAGGGACTGGTTGGGTGTGCAGTGGCTCTTGATGCAAATATCGGGCTGGATATAGAAAAAAAAAACAGAATCGTTAATCAGGATCTGGCCGGCCGGTTTTTTTCAAAACCGGAAATCCTTGCGCTGAAGCAGTTAAATTCTAAAGCCAGACAGGACCTTTTTTTGGATTTGTGGACTTTGAAGGAAGCGTATGTCAAGGCGGTGGGAAAAGGGCTGTCTCTGGGGCTGGATCAGTTTTCATTTGTCTTTGACCAGGGCCGGCCTGAAATAGTATTTGAATCTGAAAAACAGGTTGTGCCGGGTATCTGGCATTTTTTCACCCGGACCCTCCTGAACCGCTGGAAAATTGCCATGGCGGTCCTGTCAAAGGAAAAAGAGCGGCCCGCAGTTAACATCCACGAATGTACCGGTTTTTGAGATATCTGATCAACCATCTGCCAGGCGTTGATCATACATGCTGCCCACGCCGTATTCGTTCCGCCGCATGAATTTGTCCAGAGAAGGGCCGATGAGCTGCATTTCAGGGTTTGTCTTCAGGGCTTCCTGGGCGATGCGCATCTCCTTGGTGCACCCGGTGCTGTATGTGGCATCTTTTCCGATCCACTCCGGCGGGACCTTCTGGTTCATGAGGCCAAAACTGACGGTAATGTCCTCTGTTGTCTGAAAGCGCCAGATATCGATATAGTTGCTTGTCTGAACAATCTCCCACATATACATGAGGTCATCTGCATCCATGCCTGGTTCGTAATAGGTGGAAGGGTTGATGATGAACAGATCCGGATACTGCTGCTTGAGATGATCAATAAAACAGGTCATGATTTTTTTTGCGACATCGATCTTGCCGGGGATGGAGCCGATGATTCCGCTGTAAAACATCACGGTCATGTTTTTGGTTTTGGCTGCCTTCATCTGGTCAATGATGCGGTTGGCCCGGTCTTCCAGATCTTTGTGGGAAAAATTGATGAAATCCGGATGCCTGGGCTTGCAGGTTATGGACAACTGTTTGGTACCCCCCTGGTCTTCAGCACATATGTTGATGATGTCCCGGGTAAACTGGAAATGGGTCTGGATCAATCTTTTTTTCTGGCCATGTCCCCGGGATATCACATAGTCCACCTCTTTGAAAATTCTGGCAAATGTGGTGGATACCAGCAGCAGGTTCAGAGTCTCTTGGGTGCCGTCAGATACCACATAGATATTTTCATCCAGTTTAAGCCGCTGGACCAGGCGGTTTTTACTGATGGTCTTTTCATAGATAAAATGACTGTTTTCAAGGGCTTTTGCCAGCACCGGATCGGTGCGGATGTCAGTCAGGGATACCTTTTTGAATACCGGGGATTCCTTGACAGCCAGGATGACAATGTGCCCCAGGTCAGCTAAAAATTTTGCAATGGCAATATCTACCATCACACTGCCCGATTCATCCGTGAGCCAGAGTATTTTGCTTTTTTGTGAGTGAATCAGGTGGATCAGCCGGGATAGGCCTTTGCCTGACAGGGTGGTGCCAAACAGGTTCTTAAATTCATCCAGAGAAGGGATTTCCATTTTTTTAGCGCACCACAGATCCCGGGTACACAACAGGCTCAGCAGGCGCTTAAACTCAATCTCCTTGATTTTTTTGCGCAAAGCATTCAAAGACAATGTGTCTATGTTTTCCAAAGCACCGTCAATATGGTTCAAGGCTTTCTTAAATGTATCAGAATCCAGAAGTTCCTGTGCCTGGCGGTTTTCATGCTGTTTTTCAAGGGAGTATGGATTTTCAATATGGGTCCGGCTTAAAAATATTTTACACAGCCGTTTTTCCAGCCGGGACGGGATGATCAGGCTGGATTCGATCTCATGTTCATACTTGATCCGGATCAGGGTGGTGAGAAACTTCCGGTCATAGGCGGAATCAATGAATTTTTCCACCATCTTGATGACCTTGTCATACACATACTGGTACCGCTGCTGCAGATAGGCCTTATCCAGTCTGGACATGATGGCTTCGAACATTTGATCAGAACAGGGGAAATACCGCTCATCATTTTCCAGATACACCATAAATTCGATCTGCTCCACAGTCCCCACCTTATAGGGGTATGCAAAGGGATCGATGTGGTTTTCAAGAAAAAAAGCGGTCAGCCAGGCATCCTGGTCCGGATCTTTGCCAACAAAAATTGGGGTAAACTGTTTTTCAGGCATGGCAGTTCCTTGCAAAAAATTGCACCATGGTCATAAATCCAGGCTTATGACAGGGGTTCCTGTTTTAAGTGCCATGATGTGCACACCGGTATCATCCAGGATGCCATAGGTTGCCAGCCCCTTTTTAGGGCGGGTGATGGACCCCGGATTCATGAATATCCGGCCATTGTCTCTTTCCAGTGCG
>JAIPDY010000207.1 GCA_021737445.1 Desulfotignum sp. | reverse complement strand
GCAAAACCGCGGCCCTCCTGGCCATGGTCAGGGATTTTGACCTGATCATCACAGCGTCAGACCACGAGGCATTTATTCTGGAATCCAACCTGATCAAGGAATACCGGCCCCGGTACAATGTGGTGCTCAAGGACGGCAAAAACTATCCGTTGCTGCGCATTGACATGAACGAGCCGTTTCCGGCCATTCAGCGGGTACGCCGGATAAAAAACGATCATGCCCTGTATTTTGGTCCCTATTCATCCTCCCGCAGCGTAAACCAGACCCTGAAACAGATCCAGAGAATCTTCAAGCTCAGAAAATGCAGAAACACCCAGTTCAAAAACCGGTCCCGGCCCTGTCTGAACTATCAGATCAACGCCTGCATGGGGCCCTGCTGTATGAAAGTGGATAAAGCAGCCTATAAACAGCAGGTCAGGGATGCGGTTCTGTTTTTAAAGGGCAGGTCCGGCCAGGTGGTGAACAAACTCAAAAAAGAGATGCTGGCCTATTCAGATGCCCGGGAATTTGAAAAAGCGGCCCAGAAAAGAGATGCTGTCTTTGCCATGACCAATATTCTGGAAAAACAGGTGGTGGTGTGCACCGATTTAAAGGACCGGGATGTGCTGGTCCTGGCTGAAGGAAAACAGATGGCCGTGGTTACCATGATGCTGATCCGTTCCGGCCGGCTGATCGATACCGTGCACTATCCTGTTGATCAGGGGTTTAAGGAACCTGATGAGATTTTGCGGGCATTTTTGTGGCAGTATTATGACACCACCCGTTTTTTGCCGGATGCGGTGCTCCTGGACCGGAAAGTTGAAAACATGGATGTGCTGGCCTCTGTTTTAACAGAGCAAAAGCACAGAAAAGTGGGTGTGCATGTGCCGGTGAGAGGAGAAAAGCGGCGCCTTTTGGAGATGGCCCGGATCAATGCCGTCCGGGAACTGGAAAAGCTGGTGCTCAGAGAGGAGGCAGCCAGGTCTGCTGTGACCATGCTTAAGTCCCTGTTGAAAATGGACCGGCTGCCCGAGCGCATCGAGTGTTTTGACAATTCCAGCCTGGCAGGGCAGGACCCGGTGTCGTCCATGGTGGTGTTCACCCGGGGCCGCCCGGACAAAGATGCATACCGCCGCTATATTCTCAGGGATATTGACCGGCCTGATGATTATGCCGGCATGACCCAGGTGCTCTTCCGGCGGTTTTCAAAACCGGTCCGGGAGATGCCCCGGCCGGATCTGCTGGTGGTGGACGGCGGCAAAGGACAGCTGGGCATGGCAATCGCCGTGTTAAAGGATCTGGGACTGCTGGGGCAGTTCACGGTGGCGGGCCTGGCCAAAAAAGATGAAACCAGGGGCGAGAACATGGACAAGATCTATGTGCCGGGCCGGTCCAATCCGTTGAACACCGTATCAGCCAAAAAGGCGCTGTTTTTACTCCAGCAGGTGCGGGATGAGGCTCACCGGTTTGCCGTCACCTTCCAGCGCCGGCGCCGGGAAAAGCGCGGCAGCCTGTCTGTTTTTGATACCATCTCCGGTATCGGACCCAAAAGAAAAAAGCTGCTGTTGAACCGGTTCAAGGGTCTGGAAAATCTTAAAACCGCATCCATCAGGGATTTGACAGCCCTGCCCGGGATCACCGAAGATATGGCAGAACAGGTTCTGGAACGGATACGACAAGATCTGGCATAAGCGATCATGGCCTTTGGCCGCTCCGGTGGCAGCGGTTTGTGCCCGGCCGGGTTGTCCAAAGGCTTTGATGGCGTGCTGTTTTTTTGCTTTACACCAGGGCCTGTAAAGTATAGTAGTCAGGCATGTGTTTAATAACCGCCCTGCTTGGAGAAAACCCATGACTAAAAAATTTGATGATATCCCGGACATGGATGACGGGGAAATGAGTTTTGAAGAACTTTTTGAATCCTATAGTGATAATCTGGGCCGTGAACTGGCACCCGGTGATATGGTGGAAGGAAAAATCATATCTGTGGGCCGGACCCATGTGTATATAGATACCGGTACCAAGAGTGACGGAGTCGTGGAAAAACAGGAACTCATGGATGAGAACGGAGAGATGGCCTTTGATGTGGGAGATGCCGTCACCCTGTATGTGGTCTCTTTGAGTGAAAGTGAAATCATTTTGTCCCGCGCCATTTCAGGGGCCGGCAAAGCCGCCCTGCTGGAAGATGCGGTCCGGAACCGGACCCCTGTGGAAGGAAAGGTGACAGGGGTGATCAAAGGGGGATTCAATGTGGATATCCTGGGAAAACGCGCATTTTGCCCGGTGAGCCAGATGGATGTCAATTATGTGGAAACCCCGGAGGATTTTGTGGGCTTAACCCTGCATTTTCTGGTCACCCGTTATGAGGAAAACGGACGTAATATTGTCATCTCCCGAAAGAACCTGCTGGTTGAAGAGATGAAAGAGGCCCGGCAGGCGTTTTTTGCTGATGTGTCTGTGGGGGATACCCTCCAGGGAAAGGTGACCCGACTCATGTCCTTTGGGGCCTTTATCGAACTGGCTCCGGGTGTGGAGGGTATGGCCCATATTTCCGAATTGAGCTGGTCCAGGATAGAAAAACCAGATGACGTGCTCCAGGCAGGTGATACCGTGCAGGTGAAACTGCTGAAAATGGAACATCAGGAGGGACAGGACCTGCCCAAAATTTCTTTGTCCGTCAAACAGACGGCTTCCGATCCCTGGAACAGCGTGGATACCGCCTTCAAGCCCGGGGACCAGATTACCGGCAAAGTGGTGCGGCTGACCGGCTTTGGCGCGTTTGTGGAAATCGCCCCGGGGGTGGACGGCCTGGTGCATATCAGTGAAATGAGCCATGCCAGAAGGGTGACGCGGCCAGAGGAGGTGGTTGAAACAGGGGAGGCTGTTCAGGTGGTGATCAAGTCCATTGACATGGATGCCAAACGGATTTCTCTGAGTATCAAGGATGCCCTGGGGGACCCCTGGACCGGGATCACTGTCCGGTACAAAGCCGGTGATATCATGGAAGGCCGGCTGGAAAAAAGGGAAACCTTTGGCCTGTTCATCGGACTGGAACCCGGGGTGACCGGGCTGATGCCGGTGTCAGCCATCCGCAGTTGTGCAGATACCAGGCCCTGGGACCAGCTAAAGCCCGGAAATACTGTCCAGGTTCTGGTACAGCAGGTGGATGAGGAAAACCGCCGCATCACCCTGGCCCCTCCGGATCAGAAGGATATTGATGACTGGAAGCAGTTTGCCGGGGATAAAAAAAACAAGCCTGTGGGCACCATGGAAAGCGTTTTTCGAAAAGCGTTGAAAAAAAAAAGATAAAATGGTGAGGGACCGGCACCTGTTTGTCACCGATTTTGACGGGACCCTGCTCAACGATGACAAAGCCATTTCATCCCGGGACTTGGAAACCCTTGCCCGGCTGCAGGACAAGGGAACGGTGGTGGCCATTGCCACGGGCCGGAGCCTGTATTCCTTTCAAAAGGCCCTGGCGCAGATTCAGATGGATACACCGCTTTTCCCGATGGATTACCTGCTTTTTTCCACCGGTGCCGGAATACTGGGCATAAAAGCCAATAAAATTATCCGGCATCTGTCCATTTCCCGGCCTGATGTGACCAGGATCACTGCCTGTTTTGACCGGTATCGGTTTGACTATATGGTCCACAAGGCCATTCCTGACACCCATT
This sequence comes from Desulfotignum sp., assembly GCA_021737445.1. Taxonomy (GTDB): domain Bacteria; phylum Desulfobacterota; class Desulfobacteria; order Desulfobacterales; family Desulfobacteraceae; genus Desulfotignum. Next base: position 2,290 of record JAIPDY010000207.1, on the reverse strand, counting down.
TTTTTGTGTACAAATCCCACGGGCATAACAACCCGGATTTTAAAAAACGTATTCGTCTGTACCAGGCCTTTGCCATGCCCATGGACAATGGGACCAGAATGTATGAGTCAGCCACCCAGGTGCTGGCAGTGGTTCCCCAGGGCCTTGCCGCCGAACAGGCGGCAGCAGTCAGATCAGATCTGTCCTGTTACAGCGTGGTCCATGCCACCTCGCCGTTGGATCACCAATCTGCATGGATCGAGGTGTTCCATCCCCAGGTTTCCAAAAGCCGGGCCGCGGCATGGCTTGCCGCCGGATTGGAGATTCCGCGTACCCGGGTGGTGGCTGTGGGAAATGACTACAATGATCAGGATCTGCTGGAATGGTCAGGCCAAAGTTTCTGCGTAGCCAATGCCGTGCCCGGACTGGATACAGGAATCCGGATACCGGTGTCCAACAACGATCATGGGGTGACCCGGGCCGCAGCCATGTCCGGTCTGCTGGACTGAACACCAAAGACAGGTCAAACCAATCCTCTGACCAGGTTTTTCATGTCCCGGACAGCCTGCTCCATGCCGGTGAGTACAGCCCTGGAGACGATGCTGTGGCCGATGGAAAACTCCTTTATTTCATGAAGCCCTGCAAATGCCTTGATGGTGTTATAGCAGATCCCATGTCCGGCATTGACCCCCAGTTTCAGTCTGGTACCGATCTTGGCGGCATCCACGATGCGTGCAAATTCCCGCCGGGCCTGGGCTTCGGTTCCGGCATCACAAAACGCACCGGTGTGGATTTCAATCATGTCCGCGCCAATTTTATGGGCGATTTTGATCTGGTCCAGGTCCGGGTCGATGAAAATGCACACCTTTATTCCGGCGTTTTTTAATGTGGATACCGCTTCTTGAATGGTGTCCTGGTGGGTGATCAGGTCCAGTCCCCCTTCTGTGGTCACCTCTTCTCTTTTTTCCGGGACCAGGGTAACGGTATGTGGCATGATGTTCAGGGCAATTCCCAGCATTTCACTGGTGGCTGCCATCTCCAGAATAAGCCTGGATTGTACGATCTGCCGGAGCAGCCGGACATCCCGTTCCTGGATATGGCGGCGGTCTTCTCTCAGATGCACCACAATGGCGTCCGCACCTGCGGTTTCCGCGGCAATTGCCGCAGCTACCGGATCAGGGTAGTCAATTCCCCTGGCCTGGCGCAGGGTGGCCACATGGTCCACATTTACAGCCAGTTCTGCCATCTTTTTTTCCTTTCCTGGCTAAAAAGCCGTTAAATCCGGGTTGGTTTCAACCAGTTTCAAAAGTTCAAGGCTTTTGGTCTCCATTTCATCGGCTCCAGATTCTCCGGCATCATGGTCAAACCCCAGCAGATGGAGAATTCCGTGAATCAGAAGCTGGGAGATCCTTTCATCCAGTGTGATGCCTGCTTTTTCAGCTTCCTTGCCGGCTGTCTGGGCAGATATGACCACATCCCCCAGCAGTTCCGGTGTTATACTGGAAAATTCTCCTTCCTGCATGGCAAAGGCCAGCACATTGGTGGGAGTGGATATGCCCCGGAAGGAGTGATTCAGCTGCTGAATCTGTGCATCATCCGTGATAACAATGGAGATTTCATAAAGATCATAATCCAAGGCGTTTAAGATCTGTTCGGTCTTTTTGCGGATGGTTCGGGTGGACACCATTTGTTTTTGCCGGTTGTCGATCCAAATCTTTTGGGCTTTCATTTTTTTCTTTTTTCTTTTCCTGGGGTTTGTCGGTATATTCGATGCGGCTGTGATAAATACTGGTCAGGATATTGTTAAAGCTTTTGGCAATCTGATGAAGGTCCTTGAGGGTAAGTTCGCATTCTTCAAGCTGGCCGTCGGCAAAAATGTCATTGATCAATTCCTTGACCCTGCCTCTGATTCTTGACGGTGTGGGCCGCTCAAGGGCACGCACCGCTGCTTCCACCACATCTGCCAGCATCACAATCCCGGTTTCCCGGGTCTGGGGTTTGGGGCCGGGATACCGGAAATTTTCCTCATTGACATTGGTTTTTCCGCTTTTTTGCGCTTTGTTGTAAAAATATCTGATCAAAGATGTGCCGTGGTGCTGGGTAATGCCTTCAATGATTTCATTTCCCAGTCTGTAGTTTTTTGCCAGCTCCACCCCTTTTTTAACATGCTGGATTAAAATGAGGGCGGACATGGACGGAGACAGCTTATCGTGCCGGTTTTTGCCGTCTGCCTGGTTTTCAATGAAATACATGGTTTTGTCCAGCTTGCCGATGTCATGGTAATACGCCATCACCTTGGCCTTGAGGCTGC
>JAIPDY010000206.1 GCA_021737445.1 Desulfotignum sp. | reverse complement strand
GTGTACGCTTTAGCCGACTTTCAGGATACCATGACAGACCGGGGGACCTATATCAAATACCAGGACAGCCAAAGCGGAAATGCCCCCTTGAAAGTATTGGTGGAAGGGGATAAGATCCTTTTAAATCAGTATAGTGTACTGACCCTTGATCCGGCCAGCTGCCCCAAGGCAAAATACGATCTTGCTTTGAAATTTTCCGGCTGGATGGCTTCAAAGTCAGCCCAGAAATTGATTGGAGAGTTCAGGCTTCTGGATCAAAAATTATTTATACCTAACGCAAAATAATTTAGAGGATTGTCGGAAATGCAAAAATTTGCATTTCCGACAATCCTGGTTTTCCTCAACCATATGATCAGGTTGGAAACAGCTGCTATAGCGGTACAAACAGGTTGAGGGGATCGATATACACCGGGTCCTGTTCATCCAGCACCTGAATCAGGTCTTTGTGCATGCGCTGTTTCAATTCCCGGAAAATTCCTCTTTTTTTATCAAACGCCGCAGCAAAATCCAGAACGTCTGCCATCAGTGTTTCCTGATTGTCGCAGGCTTTGATGATGATCTGATCCGCTTCAAGATCTTCGGCAGTCATGCGCTGGCCCGACAAAATCATCCGGTTGAACAATTGTTCGGGCACAGCCTTGCGCACAAACGCGATCATGCCGGGCAGAAACGGAATTCCCACATCCACCTCTGGAAAGCAAAAAAACCCTCTGTCCTTTTTCATGAACCGGAAATCACAGGCACAGGAGATGATGGCGCCATTGCCAAAGGCGTGGCCGTTGATGGCTGCAATCACGGGCACGGGAAACAGAAGCAGGCGTTTAAAAATGTTGTTCATGCCATACATGAACGTTTTCACAGTGTCGTTGTCTTTGTCCTGAATTTTTTTGCCGATCCATTCCACATCAATGCCCTGGGAAAAGTTCTTTTCATCTGTTGAGGTCAGGATCATGGCCCGGACATCGCTGTCTTCTTGAATCTGATCCAGGCACTGGTTCAAATCATCGGAAAACACCTGGTTCATCCGGTTGGGGCCGTTGCACATCTCCACAACAGCTGTACTGTTTTCCTTTTTCCATGTCACCACCGGCATATGGTCTCACTCCTTGTGTGGTTAAGGTTAAATTCACAGCCCGCAAAATTCGGCCGCTCATTCTATTTATATGGAATGGACGTTTACATCAAGCTTTTTCATTGACCCCCGGCAGGGGCGGCCTCCTTGTGAAAAATGCAATTAAATCTTGACAAAAATATACCACAGGGTGATATTAAAGTTTTTTTCACCTGCAATCTATTTATGGTGAGGACCTGATGAACAAACCGCTTCACTTTGAAACAAGAGCCATTCATGAGGGGATCAAAGACCATGACTGGGAAGGGGCCACCCTGCCTCCCATCTTCCAGTCTGCAGCCCATTTTCATGACACAGCAGACAACCTGAGCCAGACCTTTGCCGGGGACCTGCCCGACCATATATACATGCGCCTGACCAACCCCACCAACCGGTTCTTAGAGGAAAAACTGGCCTCCCTGGAATCAGGCAGAGCCGCCGTGGTCACGGCTTCGGGCATGGCTGCCATCAGCAATGCCTGCATGACGCTGCTGCGGGCCGGGGATGAATTTGTGGCATCATCCTCTCTTTTCATGTCCACCTATGCCTTGTTCACCAATATATTTAAAAAATACGGCATCACTGTCCGCCTGGCAGATCCCCTGGATTTGGATGACATTGCCGCAAACATCACTGACAAGACCCGGTTTGTCTACATGGAGACCATCACCAACCCGGGCATGGAAATCCCGGATCTGAAAAAAATCGCCGGTCTTGCCCATGAAAAAGGGGTGCCCCTAATGGTGGACAACACCCTGGCATCCCCCTGGCTGTGCCGGCCCATTGAACTGGGGGCCGATATTGTGCTGCATTCCACCACCAAATATTTTTCCGGCCATGGCGGAGCCCTGGGCGGGGTGGTGGTGGATGCCGGAACATTCAACTGGGACACGGACCGGTTTGCCGATTTTGCCCCGTTTGTGGCCCAGAAAGGAAACTTGGCATTTTTACACCGCATGTTCAAAGAGCACCATGTCAATTTCGGCACCACGGCAGCCCCGTTTCATTCGTTTTTAACGGTCCTGGGCCTGGCCACCATGGGGGTACGCATGGAACGGCACATGGAAAATGCCTTACAGACTGCTCGGTTTCTGCAGGAACATCCCAAAGTGCAGTGGGTGAATTTTATCGGATTTTTTGACCACCCCTGCCACGAGATGGCAAAAAAACAGTTTGGCGGCAAAGGGTTCGGCACCATGCTGACCTTTGGCCTGACAGACCAGGATGCCTGTTTCCGGCTGGTGGACAACCTGTCCATGATCCTGAACCTGGCCAACCTGGGGGACTGCAAGACCCTGATCATCCACCCCTATTCATCCCAGTATGTCTCGTTTCCCAAAGATTTGAAAGACCGTCTGGCCGATCCCTGTCTGCTGCGATTTTCAGTGGGCATCGAGCACATCGAGGACATCTGCGGTGATCTGTCGTCTGCCTTAGAAAAGGTGTGACCATGAGTGAATATATCGGCCATGACCGGAATGGTGCCACCATAGGGCTGGTGGAAAAGCAATTTTTCACCTTTGCCGGAACCGATGACCAGTTTGCCCTGGAAAGCGGGGCCTCTTTAGGGCCTGTCACCATTGCCTATGAAACCTGCGGTACCCTGAACCAGGACAAATCCAACGCCGTTTTCGTACTCCATGCCCTGTCAGGTGATTCCCACGTGGCCGGCTACTACAAGGCTGATGATGCCAAGCCCGGGTGGTGGGATATCATGGTGGGACCGGGTAAAGGCATTGACACGGACAAATATTTTGTCATTTGTGCCAACATCCTGGGCTCCTGCATGGGCTCCACCGGACCGGCATCCGTCAACCCGGCCACCCAAAAAGAATATGCCACAGATTTTCCCATGATCACCATCGGGGATATGGTCAGATCCCAGAAAGCCCTGGTGGACCATCTGGGCATCAAGCGCCTGCTGGCCGTGGTGGGGGGGTCGGTGGGCGGCATGCAGGTGCTGGAATGGTGTGTCAGGTACCCGGACATGGTGGCATCTGCCGTGCCCCTGGCCTCCACCTGCCGCCACTCCGCCCTGGCCATTGCCTTTAACGAGGTGGCCCGGCAGTCCATCATGGCTGACCCCAACTGGTGCAGCGGGCATTACTACGGAAAAACCAAACCGGGCATGGGACTGGCCATCGCCCGGATGATCGGGCACATCACCTATCTGTCCGATGAATCCATGCGCCTGAAATTCGGCCGCCGCCTCCAGAACAAAAGCGCCTTAAGCTTTGAGTTCGGGGCTGATTTCCAGGTGGAATCCTATCTCCAGTACCAGGGTAACAAGTTCATCGAGCGGTTCGATGCCAACTCGTTTCTCTATATCACCAAGGCAGCCGACTATTTCGACCTGGCCCGTGAACACGGCAACGGCTCCCTGGTCAAGGCGTTTTCCAAAACATCTGCCCGGTTTCTGGTGGTGTCTTATACCTCGGACTGGCTCTACCCCACCTACCAGTCAAAAGAGATGGTCACTGCCATGAAAAAAAACAATCTGAATGTCAGTTTCTGTGAAATCGAAGCCCAGTGGGGCCATGACGCATTTCTGCTGCCCAATGACAAACTCAACAACCTGATGAAAGGTTTTTTAAGGAGTGCCGCACATGAACCCGCTTCGGTATGATTTGCAGATCATCGCCTCCTGGATCACTCCGGGCGCAAGAATCCTGGGTCTTGGCTGCGGAGAAGGGGACCTGCTGTTATGGCTCAAAAAAAACAAACAGGTGATGGAACGGGGCATTGAAATCAAGGAGTCCCGGGTGGTCAAATGCATTGAAAAGGGCATTTCCGTGCTCCAGGGGGATATCAACACGGAGATCACAGATTACCCGGACCAGGCATTCGACTATGCCATCTGCTCCCAGACCCTCCAGCAGGTGTATGACCCGGTGTCCCTGATCCAGTCCATGCTCAGGGTGGCCGGCAAATGCGTGGTCAGTTTCCCCAACTTCGGCCATTACAAAATCCGCACCCAGCTGGTTGCAACCGGCTGCGCTCCGGTCACAAAAGAACTGCCGTTTTCCTGGTATGACACCCCCAATATCCGGGTACTCAGCCTCAGGGATTTTGAAAATTTCGCCAGGCAGGGCGGATTCAACATTTTGAAAAAAGCGGCCATCAACACAAAAAATCACCAGTTTGAAGGAAAACTTGTCAAATTTTTACCCAATCTTTTTGCCACCTATGGTATTTTTCTGATCGGAAAGGATTGAATCATGAATACAGATAATAAAGCTCTCAGCACGTCAGACTATATGGAAAGAATCATGCAGATCAAAGCTGATCTGGGAAATCAACTGGTCATTTTGACCCACCATTACCAGCGCAAGGAAATTGTTGACACAGGGGATCACAGAGGCGATTCCTTTGCCCTGTCCCAGAGGGCGGCCAGAGATGAAAACGCCCGGTATATAGTGTTCTGCGGGGTTCATTTCATGGCGGAAAGCGCCGCCATCCTGGCCAAAAAAAACCAGACCGTCCAGATTCCGGATATGAATGCCGGCTGCTGGATGTCGGACATGGCGGACGTGGTCCTGGTGGAACGGGCCTGGAATGACGTGACACAGATTGTGGGGGATAAAACGGTCACACCCCTGGTGTACATGAATTCCGATGCCGCCATCAAGGCGCATTGCGGCCGTCACAACGGTGCGGTTTGCACCTCGTCCAATGCGCCCAAAGCGTTTGAATGGGCACTTGGGCGCCGGGAAAAAATCTTTTTTTTCCCGGACGAACACCTGGGCCGCAACACTGCATACAAAATGGGCATACCAGAATCAGACCTGCTGGTGTGGGACCCGGAAAAACCGCTGGGGGGCCATGACCCGGCCGCCATTCAAAAAGCGAAAATATTTTTGTGGAAAGGCTATTGCCTGGTACACACCAGGTTCACGACAGACCAGATCAAAACCATGCGCAAAAACTTTCCCGAATCCCTGATCGTGGTTCACCCGGAATGCACCTCAGATGTGGTTGCCCAGGCAGATGCGGTGGGGTCCACCAGCTTTATTGTCAAATTCACGGCAGACGCCCCGTCCGGCAGCACGGTTGTCATCGGCACGGAGATCAATCTGATCAAGCGTCTGGCCCTGGAATATCCGGACAAGAATATCCTGCCGCTGCATGATTCCTTCTGTCCCAACATGTATAAAATAAATTTAAAAAACCTGCTCCAGTGCCTGGAACAGATCGGCAAAAAAAATGTGGTCACCATTGACAAAGAGATCCGGGCAGATGCATCCGTTGCCCTGGAAAATATGCTCACCCTCTGACAAGGAGACAACCATGGCATTTCAAGACATTTTGACACAACCACAGGAAAATCATGTGGCTGTGATCACATTGAACCGGCCCGACCAGATGAACACTTTCAGCACCCGCATGGCAAAAGAGCTGAACCAGGTGTTTCTGGAGATGGATGCAGATCCAACAGTGCGGGTAATTTTGATCAAAGGCCAGGGAAAAGCGTTCTGTGCCGGCATTGATGTCAATGAACTGGCCGGTAAAACACCCATGGAATACCAGGCGTGGATCGAAACCATGGAGCAGCCCCTGGTGACCATCTCAAAACTTAAAAAACCGGTGATCGCCCAGGTACACGGGGTGGCTGTCGCCAACGGCATGGGGCTGGCTGCCGCCGCCGACCTGGTCATTGCCGCAGACAATGTGCGCATGGGACTGACCGCCATCAATGTGGGGCTCAACTGCGTGGGACCGGTGATTCCGGTATCCCGGTGCGTGGGCCGGAAAAAAGCCCTGGAACTGCTGCTTTACGGCAGCCTGATCAAGGCTCCGGAGGCCCTGTCTTTAGGACTGGTGAACAAACTGGT
>JAIPDY010000205.1 GCA_021737445.1 Desulfotignum sp. | reverse complement strand
CTGGAAACCGGAAACATCAGAATCAATGCTGTTTTTAAGAAGTCAGCTTCTTTCTGGGAGATGGAACATCTTGATTAATAATATCTTTAAACAATTTCGGTCACTTTGCTTATGCAACTAAAAGGGAATGCACCCGTGTTTACCTGTTTTTTCAATAATATCCATATCTATTCCCGATGATGTTGCCCATCCAGGGCATGTGTGTTGGGTTTCTGTCCATTCAGATTAAAACAAATTTTTGCTGATGTCCATTCTATTACCTTTTTTCTGCCGGTTTCAGAATCACTGCTTCAGGGGCAGAAGAATGGTAAACGTGGTCCCCCGGCGCTTCACCGATTCAACGGCAATGGTACCCTGGTGCTGGGAGATGATGTTTCTGGCGATGAACAGGCCGAACCCGGTGCCTTTCACCTGTTTGGAGGAAAAAAACAGATCAAAGATCTTTGCCTTGGTCTCCACATCCATGCCGCACCCGTCATCCTGGATCTCCATGACCAGGGAGGTCTCTTTCTGCCCGATGGTCAGGCAGATGTGGTGCCTTTTTTTGTCTTTATCCTCCAGGCAGGCATCCACGGCATTGTCCAGGATGTTCACCAGGGCCGACATCATGGAGGCGGCATCCAGATACAGGGAGTCCGGGGCCTGGTCTGATCTGACCTGAAAATTGATGGCGTGGCGGGAAACCTTGACTGCCATGGTTTCCTCGATATCGGCCAGAAATTTTTTTGCCGGTACCGGCTGGATGTCTGTGGGCCGCTCCTTGGCATACATCAGGATATCCATGATCATCTGCTTGATCTTTTCCACTGCCCGGGAAAGCATGTCCAGCCCGTCTGCCGTGTCTGAAGGGCTGTTGCGCCTGAGCCCGGACCGGGCAAGATACAGCCCCCCGTCCAGGTTGGTGAGCAGGCCCTTGATGTTGTGTGACACGGTGCCGATCATCAGTCCCAGAGAGGACAAATGGCTGGTGAGCTTTGTTTTTTCCAGCACCAGCATCTCCAGTTTCCGGGTATATTCCGCCAGTTTCTGCTGGGCGATGAGCCGGTCTGCTGCCTTGACCACGGCCAGTTCCAGGATATCCACGTTCACAGGCTTGGTGATGAAATCTGCGGCCCCGAACTTGAGGCTGGCAATGGTCAGGTCCATGTCTCCGTGTCCGGTGATCATGATCACCTGGGTATCAGGCGATTGCCGCTTCACCTGTTTGAGCAGTTCAATCCCGTCCATGACCGGCATTTTGATATCTGTGATCACAATGGCGGGGTGTTGTTTTTCAAACAGGTCCAGTGCGGTTTTACCGTCCGGGGCTGAAAACACCCGGTGTCCGATATCGGTGAGAGCGATTTCAAGGACTTCTCTGATATCTGCTTCATCATCCACCACGAGGATGGCAAACTGTGTCTTGTCCATGTCCCCTCCTTTCAGGCGTATTCAATCTCATCTTCCGGAAGTTCGGGCACCGGAAAAACAAGGGTGAATTCTGCTCCGCCCTCCTGTCCCCGGCCCGCCCGGATATCGCCGTTGCACTCTTTTATGATCCCATAGGATATGGACAAACCCAGACCGGTGCCCCTGCCCACCTCCTTGGTGGTGAAAAACGGCTCAAACAGCCGGTCCCGGATCTTTTTTTCGATGCCGGGGCCGGTATCCCGGACCTTGACAACCACATTGCCGTCTGCCACAAAGGTCTGGATGATGATCCGGTCTGTCTGATCCTTTCCTCCCCCTTGTGCTTCCCACTTGGCCTCGATGGCATCCTTGGCATTCATCACCAGGTTGATGAACACCTGCTCAAGCCGGTCCGGATCTGCCAGGATATCGGGCAGGTCCTCTTTTTTTTCCCACACCACCTGGATGCCCCGGATCTTGAGCTGCTGGTTAAACATCTCAAAGGTCTGCCCGAGCACGTCATTGATCCGGGTTCTCACCAGTTTGATATCTGATTTTCTGGCAAACTGACGCATGTGCTGGATGATTTTTTCAGCCCGGTCCACATTGGTGTCGATTTTACCGATCAATTTATTGAAGATCTCTTCTGGTAACGGCTCTTTTTTATGGATCTTTTTTAAGCAGAAACTGGCTGACGACTTTATCACAGACAACGGCTGGTTGAGTTCATGGGCAATGCCGGTGGACATCTCCCCCAAGGTGGCCATCTTGCTGGCATGGAGCAGATGCTGCTCGGTTTGAAGGCGCCGGGTGATATCATTGATGGTGATCAGAAACACGTCCTGGCCTGAATACCGGGCAGGGGCCACCCACATGTCCACATCGATCATCTGCCCGTCCGCCTTGACATGCCTGACCTTGGAGATCTCCTTCTGGGATTTCACCTGCCTGACCATGGCTGTCTGTTCATCTTCCGGGAAAAAATCTGTGAACAGTTTTCCCGTCATATCTGCTTTGCCGGGGTGATACAGCTCCATGGCCTTGATATTGCAGTCTAAAATCTTCAGGGTCTGCTGATCCACCACAAACACGGGATTGAAAATGTTGTTAAAAATAGCATGGTATTTTTCTTCAGATTTTTCAAGGTCCTTTTCCAGGTTTCTGCGGCGGGTGATATCGATGCTCATCTCCATGGCTGCCGTGATATTGCCGCTTTCATCCATGATCGGCGCAGTGATGAATATCCAGTGTTTTTTCTGGCCCTGCCGGCCCATCCCTTCTGCTTCACCATAATGGGACCGGCCGTCGGCAAAGGTTTTTTCCACCGGGCAGTCCGGGCATTTTTCATCCATCCCTTTGTAGGCGGTGTAGCAGAAATCTTTTGGTCTTGGATCAAATCTTTCCCTGAAGGCCCGGTTATACTGGAGCAGCTGAAAATGCCTGTCCTGTACCGCGATCATGCACGGGGCATTTTCAAACAGGGCCTGGTATTCATTTTTTTGTTTTCTCAAAGCAGCCTGATGCCTGCCGATTTTTTTGCCCATCTGCCGGATCGCTTCACCCAGGGGCCGGATCTCATGGGCGGACCCGATGTCGATATCAGCCTCATAATCGCCTCTGGCAATGCGGCGGGTGCCTTCCACCAGTTTGATAATGGGTTTTTTCACAAAGAAGAAAATGGTGAAAAATATGATCACCGAAGTGACCAGTATGGTGGATACAGCCAGTTTGAACACGCCTTTTTCCATTTTCACCACCTGCTGGTCGGTGTGTTTCAATGACACCACCACATCCAGGGCACCCAGGATGGTCTGGTCCCTGGAATGAAAATGGCACTGGCTGGATGAACACCCCGGGTCATTGTAGATGGGCTGGATAACGCCCAGGAGCCGGTGTCCCTCAGGAGACTGGAAAATGCGGGTCCGTTCAAAAAGAGGAATATCGGACGGAGGGGCCGGATCCAGCTTGTGGCAGATATCACAGGCCACCGCCTTGATGTCGATCACCTGATCCATCTCATGGGGCTGGTTGGTGAACTTGATCTGGCCGTACTTGTTATAGATGCGGATGTTTTCAATTTCAGGCTGCTTTGCGATGTTGTTGATGATCTGGTTGATATCATCCCGGGAATTGAGCATCATGGCATAATGGGTGCCCAGCTTGATGGAGTTGCTCAGCCGGTCGGTGGATGCGATATGGGCTTTCATGTTCTGGGCCTTGAAATTTCTGATATTGAAAAATGCCCACAGGGATATGGACAGAATCACGGTCAGGCCCACAATGATGATGAGCCGGAACACAAGGCTGCAGCGGATGTAGCTGATCACCCGGGCCATGATATCCTTTGCACCGGCAGATCCGGCAGGCATGTGGTCTCCTGTGTTCACGGGGCACCCCTTATGACGACAGGCCGGACATCAGACAGATTCAAACCGCATCCCAGCGCTTTGGAAGACAATCCCATGGCCAGCCCCAGAAACTGGGGCAGATACAAAACAGGGACCGGTTCCGGCTGGAACCGCTCCAGATTCATCTGGCACATGGGACATACAGTGACCACGGCATCTGCATCCTTTGCTCCGGCCAGGATCTGCCCCACCAGAGCCTGTCCCACCCCGGGCCTGGTGGTGGCAGTGGCGGCACCGCAGCAGGTGCCGCCCATGTCCCATTCCAAAACCTGTGCACCTGTGGCCCGGATCAATCTGTCCATGGACCGGGGCAGCTCCGGATCATCAAATTCATGAAAGGGCCGCAGGCACTGGCACCCGTAATAGGGAGCGATCACCAGATCTGCCATATTTGTGCCGGCCCGGGCAGCCACCTGATCAGCAGCCCCGTCCCGGGACAGCACATCCAGCAGGTGCCGGACCCGGTTCGAACCGGTCACAACCAGGTTGTCAGGTGCCAGTATCTGATTGACCCGGTTGCGCATGACAGGGTCGGTTCGAATGGTTTCCCGTGCAGTTTCCAGATTCAGGTAGCAGGCACTGCAGGGCACCAGGATATCAATGCCCGGGTCTGTTTTTTCCGCCAGGGCCAGGTTCCGGGCCGGCAGCACCACAGACAGCAGTTCATCCACACACCTTGCTGCTGTGGCGCCGCAGCAGGTCCAGTCAGAGATCTCCACAAGCGCCATGCCCAGGGCACCTGACAGGGCCCGGCAGGACCGGTCATATTCCATGGCCGTGCCTTCAAGAGAGCAGCCCGGATAATACAGATAATCCATGCTCATCCCTCCTGCCGGCCTGCCCTGTCAAAAAGAGGGGCCAGTCTGCCCGGACCTGCAGAAGGCAGACGCAGGTGAAGTTTGTGTTTTGCCATCAGCCGGATGCCCATGGATGTATACCCCAGCGGCACCAGGGGATGTTTGAGCGCCAGAAAATACCGGGTCATCATCTCCATCTCCCTGACCCTGCCATACTGCCGGATATTATCCATGAACGCCCTGTAAAACAGTGCGGACCGCCTGAACCGGTCCGGGTACAGGCTGAACGCCGCCTGTTTCAATCCGGCCATGGCCCATGTCAGCGGCAGCCCCCTGGGACAGCGCAGGGTGCACATGTAGCAGCTGGCGCACAAAATAAATGTCTGGCTCAAAAACACTGTCTCCACCCGGCCTGCCAGCAGGGCCCGCCACATCCGCCTGGGGGTCATGTCCATAAACTCTGCATTGGGGCAGGATGCGGAACAGGTGCCGCACTGGATACAGGCTGCCACTTTGTCTTTCACCTGTTCAAGGCGGCGGGCCGCCTCAGGTCTGGCAGCCGGTTTTTCCCTTACATCTGACAGGGCCATGGAAACCTCCTTTATGTGGCATCACACAATGTTTTGTTGATCACACCCAGCATGTCACCGGCAGACATCCCCTCCACCACGGCAGCCCCGGAAGGGCAGGATGCCGCGCAGATGCCGCAGCCCTGGCAGGCCAGAGGATCCACCGCAAGGGTGCGGGTCTCCCAATCCACATACCGGGCACTGAACGGACACAGATCCACACACACCTGGCACAGACTGCAAAAGGCACTTTTGATCCGGGCCGTGTCCTGGTTCGGCATAAACCGTTTCTGCCACAGCAAGGAGACCGCTTTTGCAGCAGCAGCCCGGGCACTGGCCAGGGTCAGATCCAGCCCCCCGGGCTCCAGGCACAGGCCGCAGGCCAGCACCCGCGGGTCCACGGCTTCCACGGGCCGCCACTTGATATCTGCCTGGTCAAAAAACCCGTCCCGGTCCGGGGCAGCCCCGAACATCCCTGCCAGATCCCGGGTCAGGCCAGATACAATGCCGGTGGCCAGGATTGCATAGTCTGCATCCATCTCCATGGCCAGGCCCAGGATGGGATCTGTCCAGGTGATGCGGCACCCGGTGTCATGGGGGGCCAGATCCGGGCCCCGGCCGGGCTCCCAGGGCACAAACACCACCCCGGCCTGCCGGGCCGCTGTGTAGGCTGCCTCTGCCTCACCCATGGCCATCATGTCTCTGTAAAAGATCACCACCCGGGTGTCAGGATGCTGACGGGTCAAAAACAGTGCCTGGGCCAGGGACCGGGAACAGCAGACCCGGGAGCAGTAAAACCGGCCAGGTTCC
>JAIPDY010000204.1 GCA_021737445.1 Desulfotignum sp. | reverse complement strand
TGCTCTGGCCCAGTATGCCAACGGATGTGGTCTGGGGCGGCCCACAGGGATCGCCCTGGCCCATGAACGGCATGGATTGATTCCCACGTCAGTATGGAAACGTCAGCGGTTCAATGAACCCTGGCACCCTGGTGAAACCCTTTCCATCAGTATCGGCCAGGGATTTAATCTGGTCACCCCGCTTCAGATGGCTGTGTTTACGGCAGCAATTGCCAATGGCGGCACCCTGTATCGGCCCAGGATCATAAAAACCATTCAAGATGACAGAGGCCGCGTAATTAAAAAAATTGACCCTGAGATCACCGGCGGCATTCCCGCTGGAGCAAAAACCCTGGAGCTGGTTAAAAAAGGACTTGTAAAGGTGATTCAGGGAGACCGGGGAACCGCCAGAAGCCTCCGCATTAAGGGCATTGAAATGGCAGGAAAAACCGGTACTGCACAGGTATTTTCCAGAAAGACCGGTGAGAAATTTGATAATGAAAAACTGGAAAGAAAGCTGCAGGATCATGCCTGGTTTGTATGTTATGCCCCGGCACAAAATCCGGTGATAGCCATTTCAGTCATCATTGAACATGGTGAGCACGGTTCTTCTGCTGCCGCTCCTGTGGCCGGTGCCCTTGTGAGAAAATACCTGGGCCTGGCGGAGCCGGAAAAACAAACAGACCCGGCCGGGGAAGGATAAAAAAAGCCCATGTTTGACAGACGGCTTATTGAGCATTTTGACTGGGGATTTCTGGTGATCATCCTGCTTATCGGATCCGCTGGACTGGGTATCCTTTATTCTGCGGTTACCGCAGGTTGGCAGGGAACCGGGCTGCATTACCTGTTTGAAAAACAGATGATATGGATGGGCGCTGGATTTGCGGTGATGATGGTTATCCTGGTCATCGATTTCCGGGAACTGGATAAACTGAATCTGTTTGTTTATGCCGTATGTGTTGCACTTTTGATCAGTGTGTATTTTTTTGGACAGTCAGGCGGTGGTTCCAGACGGTGGCTGGTTCTGGGGCCTGTGAGCATGCAGCCTTCTGAACTTATGAAAATCGCTTTGATCATCAGTTTATCATCTTTATATGCTGACACGGTTTCTCCTGAAGGACTCAATTTCAGAAATCTGGTCAAGCCGGCGCTTCTCTGTATCATTCCTGTTTTTTTGATTGTGAATCAACCAGATCTGGGTACCGGGTTGATGCTGCTTCTCATTGCCGGATCCATCACCTTGTTTGTGAAAGTTGAAAAAAAAGTGGTGTTTACCCTGGCGGCCCTGGGAGGATGCATTGTGCCGCTGGTCTGGTTCGCCGGCCTTAAAGCATATCAGAAGGCCCGCATTTTAACCTTTCTGGATCCTGATC
Source organism: Desulfotignum sp. (assembly GCA_021737445.1). GTDB lineage: Bacteria > Desulfobacterota > Desulfobacteria > Desulfobacterales > Desulfobacteraceae > Desulfotignum. The sequence goes on along the minus strand of JAIPDY010000204.1, from coordinate 4,708 downwards.
GTGATCCTCTGGGCACAGGATATCACATAATTCAATCCAAGATTGCCATTGGATCCGGCATGATTACAGGCAAAGGGTTTTTGCAGGGTACCCAGAATGCCCTGTCATTTCTGCCGGAACAGCATACTGATTTCATTTTATCCGTACTGGCCGAAGAGTGGGGGCTGGTCGGGTGTTCTGTGCTGCTGGTTCTGTATTTTGTTTTGTTGCTCTGGGGGCTCAATATTTCCTACAACTGCCGGAACATGTTCGGGTCGATTCTGGCCTTTGGCATCACCAGCATGATTTTCTGGCAGATTTTTATCAATATCGGCATGGTTATGGGGTTGATGCCGGTTGTGGGTGTGCCTTTGCCCCTGGTATCCTATGGCGGCTCTTCGGTGATCACAAATATGGTGGGGTTTGGTATTTTGCTCAATATCAGCATGCGTAACTTTTCAACCGGTTGATCCGCAGAACTGTTTACAGGTGTTTTGCCAAAAAGGATGTATCAGGATTCAGCCCTGCCATATGGGAAATATTTTCTTATTCCATGTTGACAAATGGATACCTGGATGGTACTGAAGTCTCGATTTGACAGGAATTAGGACTGTTTTTGAGCAAAAACAGTCAGTAAGATATAAGTAGTTGATTTTTTTATAATTATTAACTGGCGGAGGGGATTTTTATGATAACTGTGATTCCTGATATATCAATGGTGTATCAGATGATCAATTTCCTTGTCCTGCTTTATGTCCTCAATCTGGTGCTGTACAAACCCATTCGAAAAATACTTCTGGAAAGAAAAGCAAAGATTCAAGGCCTTGAAAACGGTGTTGAAAAGGCCTCTGCTGATCTTGCTTCCCAGGAGGAATCTTATAAAAACGGGTTGCGGCAGGCCAGAGGCGAAGGGTTGAAAAAAAAGGAAACCTTTGTGGAAGAGGCATCAAAACAGGAACGGGAAATTATCGAGCAGATCAACAAAAAGGCTCAGGCCAACCTGGCACAGATCAAACAGCAGGTGGCAGATGAGACAGAGCAGGCCCGAAAAGCCCTGGAGAAAGAGGTGGAGGCGTTTGCCAAAGCCATTGGTGAAAAAATTCTGGGGAGGGCTTTCTGATGAACAAAAAAACCGTGGAAAAAAAGTATTTAAAAACATCAGGTATGACTGTCGTGATTGTGTCCATTACCACTGCCATGGCATGGGCAGCTGCTGGCGGAGGAGAGGTCCACAACAGCTGGTTGGAAATTGATACCTGGAAAACCTTGAACTTTGCCGTTCTTGCCATCGCTTTGTTTCTTCTTGGAAGAAAACCGGCGAAGGCATTTTTTTCATCCCGTAAAAAAGAGATTGCAGATGAAATAAGGGATCTGGAACAAAAAAAAGCAGATGCTGAAAAGCAGCTGGCTGAATACCAGGCCAAATTTAAAAATCTGGATCAGGAATCCAAACTGATTATTGAAGATTATATCAGACAGGGTGAAAAAGCCAAAGAAAACATTATTGCCCAGGCCCAGGCCCAGGCGGTTAAACTGGAGGATATGGCCAAACGTAATATTGAACAGGAATTTAAAACTGCCAGGATAAAGCTTCAGCAGGACATTGCTGCACTGGCAGTTGCGCAGGCTGAAGCAGTCATTCGAGAATCCATTTCATCTGATGATCAGGATAAACTTGTTGACGATTATTTGAAAAAGGTGGTGGCATAATGAAAAATCTCGCAGTCTCAAGGCGTTATGCCAAAGCATTGATCCTTATTGGCCAGGAAGACGGCCGGGCAGAACTTTACAACGAGGAATTGGCCGCAGTGGTGGCTCTTTTTGACACACAGGAAGGTTTTGAAGAGGCACTGACCAATCCATTGTACAATAAAAATGACCGTAAAAAGGTATTGGAAGCAGTACTGGGTGCCACAGATCTTTCTGTGGTGATGAAATCTTTTCTGATGCTGTTGTTTGACAAGGGAAGAATTAAATTTCTGCGGGATATCGCCGCCTATTACAAGGATCTGGCTGATGAACTCAAGGGTATTGTCAAGGCCAGTATCACCTCTGCAACACAACTGTCTTCAGAGGCGGTGGAAAAAATCCGGGACGCCTTGTCCAAAAGAGTTGGTAAAACAATTGTTCTGAATGTTGAACAGGATCCAAGTCTCATCGGCGGTGTCGTCACAAAAATCGGTGATCTTGTTCTGGATGGCAGCGTGAAAACTCAGCTGGTCAATATGAGGGAAACTTTAAAAAAAGGTGAGAGTGTCTAATGGAAATTAAAGCAGAAGAAATCAGCCAGATAATAAAAGATCAGATCAAAGGGTTTGATGCCGAGGTTGATCTGAATGAGACCGGTGTTGTTCTGTCTGCGGGTGATGGTATTGCCCGTGTATATGGTTTGGAAAAAGTAAAGGCAATGGAGCTTGTGGAATTTCCCGGCGGGATTCTGGGGCTTGCGCTGAACCTTGAAGCTGACAATGTCGGTATTGCCATTCTTGGGGATGATAAACTTATCAAGGAAGGGGATGTGGTTAAAAGGACCGAACGTATCGCATCCGTGCCTGTGGGCGAGGCCCTTTTGGGCCGTGTTGTCGGCACAACCGGAGATCCCATTGACGGCAAAGGCCCCATCAATTCCGATATCATGATGAACATGGAACTGGTAGCCCCGGGCGTTATTGCCAGAAAATCTGTTCATGAACCCTGCTACACCGGTGCCAAGGCTGTTGACGGCATGACACCTGTGGGCCGGGGGCAAAGGGAGCTGATCATCGGTGACCGGCAGATCGGTAAAACCGCTGTTGCAGTGGATGCCATCATCGCCCAGAAAGATACTGATATGAAATGTATCTATGTTGCCTGCGGCCAGAAAAAATCCACCGTAGCCCAGGTGGTGGCTGCCCTTGAAGAACATGGTGCCATGGAATACACAACCGTTGTTGTGGCATCTGCTTCTGAGTCCGCTGCCATGCAGTACCTGGCACCCTATGCCGGATGCGCCATGGGAGAATATTTCAGGGATAAAGGCGAACATGCACTCATTATCTATGACGACCTGTCCAAACAGGCGGTTGCTTACCGCCAGGTGTCTTTGCTTTTACGGCGGGCGCCGGCACGGGGAGCCTATCCCGGCGATATTTTTTACAACCATTCCCGGCTTCTGGAAAGAGCTGCCAAACTGAGTGATAAAGAAGGGGCAGGGTCCCTGACCGCACTTCCCATTATTGAAACCCAGGAAGGGGATGTGTCTGCATTTATTCCCACCAATGTTATCTCCATTACCGACGGCCAGATCTTTCTGGACAAGGACCTGTTCTTTGCCGGTATACGGCCGGCCATTGATGTGGGGCTTTCTGTATCCCGGGTCGGGGGTGCAGCCCAGGTAAAGGCCATGAAACAGGTGGCAGGCACCCTGCGTCTGGACCTGGCCCAGTACCGTGAACTGGAAGCTTTTGCCGCATTTGGCTCCGATCTGGATGCAGCCACCCAGAGACAGCTGACCCGTGGAGAACGGCTGGTGGAACTGCTCAAACAGCCCCAGTTTAAGCCCCTTCCCATGGAAAAAATGGTCACTGCACTGTATGCCGGTACCAAAGGGTATATTGACAAATATCCCAAAGAAGCGGTTTCCAAATATGAAGAAGGGCTGTATCCTTTTATTGAAAACCGGTTTCCTGAAATCTACCAGGGCCTGATAGAGAAAAAAGAGATTACCCAGGATATCGAATCCAAGCTTAAACAGGCTTTGGAAGCCTATGATGAAGAATTTAAGGATACCCTTTAAATATACCGGGGTATGTATTTACATTTAAAAAATTTTTCACCAACACCAGGCTTGAAAGGTAGATATAATGGCAACATTAAAAGAAGTTAAATCAAAGATCGGCAGTGTCAAAAAGACAAAGCAGATTACCTCTGCCATGAAAATGGTTGCCACTTCACGTTTGCGCGGGTGTCAGAACAATATGGAGCAATTTAAACCCTATGCCTCCAAATTTTCCGAGGTTCTGGGCAGTATTGCCGGCAAATCCAGCTCCGAGGCAAGTCCTCTGCTGGTTCCCCGCGAACAAGTCAAAAAAGTGGTACTTGTCCTGTGTACATCCGACAGAGGACTGTGTGGCGGATTTAACATCAATCTGATTGAAAAAACCAGGAAATTAATCCAGTCCGAGTTGCAGGGCAAGGAGATATCTTTTTTTTGCTTCGGGAAAAAAGGCAGAGACTGGGTCAGAAAATCTCCCCATACCCTTGACGCAGAATTTCTGGATGTGGTGGGGGGCAAGATCGGGTTTTCCCATGCTTCTACGCCGGGGCAGCAACTGATAGACAGTTTCCTTGAAGAAACTGTTGATGAAGTGTATCTGATTTATTCCGAGTTTCAGACCATGGCAAGACAGGAACCTAAGATAAAACAGATTCTGCCCATCCCGTCCCTTGCAGATGTGGTTGAGGAAAAACCGGCTGAGGCAGATGAGGGCTTTCTTCCGGAACATATCTGTGAACCGTCATCTGACGCACTTTTAGGAGAAATGCTCCCCAAAAATGTGTTTATTCAGATATATGATGCACTGCTTCAGACCTCCACCAGCGAACATGCCGCCCGTATGCGGGCCATGGAAAATGCCACCAAGGCCTGTGAAGACATGGTGGCTGAACTCCAGAGCATCTATAACAAGACCAGGCAGGCGGGCATTACAGCTGACCTCATGGATATTGTCGGTGGTGCTGAAGCGCTTAA
>JAIPDY010000203.1 GCA_021737445.1 Desulfotignum sp. | reverse complement strand
GGCTGTGCTCTGCAAAGGGTTGAAAACCGGTTTTCTGGATGCAGCCACCGGAGAAAAACACACCTGGTTTTACAACCACGGTCTTGATCAATATCTGAATGAAAATCTCAAAGACCATGACACCCTGTTTGAAAAACCGTTTACCGGCGAATGCCAGACAGAGGATTTTCAGGCGGTGTGGGCGGTTAACTGGGTGACCGAACCAGGCCATACCCTGGAGGAAAGTTATGTCAACCTTATTCCCACCCGCCTGGGAGGTACCCATGTCAACGGGTTCAGATCTGGATTGCTGGAATCGCTGCGGGAATTTTGCAAGTTCCGGAACCTGCTGCCCAAAGGCCTGTTCCTTGCTCCCGAAGATATCTGGGACAATGTGGGGTATGTGCTGTCTGTCAAACTGTCTGAAGCCCAGTTTTCCGGTCAGACCAAGGAACGGCTCTCCTCACGGCACTGTGCCGGCCTGGTGAATCTTCAGGTGCGGGATGCTTTCAGTCTGTGGCTCAACCAGCATGTGGATCAGGGAGAAGCCCTGGCCGGGCTTGCCATGGAACGTGCCAGATCCAGGGTGAGAAAATCCAAAAAAGTGACCCGGAAGCAGGCTGCCAACGGGGTGGTTCTGCCGGCCAAACTGTCGGACTGCACCAGTGATGACCAGCAGCGGCGGGAGCTGTTTTTTGTGGAAGGAGATTCTGCCGGCGGGTCTGCCAAACAGGCCAGAGACCGTCGGTTCCAGGCCATCATGCCTTTGCGGGGCAAAATCATGAACACCTGGGATATGCCGGCTTCTGCCATCATGGAATCCAAAGAGATCCGGGATATTGTCCAGGTACTGGGGGTGCTGCCCGGAGAGGGAGACCTGTCCCGGCTGCGGTACAGCAAAATCTGTATTCTTGCAGATGCGGATTCTGACGGCCTTCACATTGCCACCCTTTTATGCGCCTTGTTTTTAAAGCATTTTCCAAAAATCGTCCAGGCCGGACATGTGTTTATGGCCATGCCGCCTCTGTACCGGATCGATGTGGGAAAAGAGGTGTTTTATGCCCTGGATGATGAAGAAAAACAAAGCATTGTCAAACGCATCAACCGCAGGAAAAAACCGGGTAAAATCAATGTCCAGCGGTTCAAGGGCCTGGGCGAGATGAACCCGGTTCAGCTCAAGGAAACCACCATTGCACCCGATTCCAGGCGCCTGGTTCAATTGACAGTTAAGGAGATGGATGCCCTGGATGATGTCCACGAAATCATGGACATGCTCCTGGGGAAAAAACGGGCCAGGGACAGAAAAGTGTGGATTGAAACCCAAGGCGATATCAAAGAGATCGAATGATATGAAAGAACTGCTGCCATCCAGTATGGAAGATTGTGAACAGATCGCTTTTCAGGATTTTGCCCAGAAAGCCTATCTCAATTACGCCATGTATGTTATTTTAGACAGGGCCCTGCCCCATATTGGGGACGGCCTTAAACCGGTTCAGCGGCGCATTGTTTATGCCATGAGCCAGCTGGGTCTCTCCTCCACGGCCAAGTTCAAAAAATCCGCAAGGACCGTGGGAGATGTGCTGGGCAAATTTCATCCCCACGGAGATACAGCCTGCTATGAAGCCATGGTGCTTATGGCCCAGCCCTTTTCTCTGCGGTATCCCCTGGTGGAAGGCCAGGGCAACTGGGGGGACCCCAATGACCCCAAATCATTTGCCGCCATGCGGTATACAGAATCCAGACTCTCCAGGTATGCAGACCTGATGCTGGATGAACTGGACCAGGGCACGGTGGAATGGGCCCCCAATTTTGACGGCACCCTGAATGAACCCAGGCTGTTGCCGGCCAGGCTGCCCAACCTGCTGCTCAACGGTACCACAGGCATTGCCGTCGGCATGGCCACAAGCATCCTGCCCCACAATCTGCGGGAAGTGGCCAAAGCCCTGGTGATGCTCATTGAACATAAAGACATCCCCCTGAATGGATTGCTCAAACATATCAAAGGCCCTGATTTTCCCACAGCTGCTGAAATCATCACTCCGGCCCGGGATATCAGATCCATTTATGAAACCGGAAACGGCCGGATAAAAATGCGGGCCAGGTTCCGAATCGAAGAGGGTGACATTGTTTATTTTGCCCTGCCCTATCATACATCTGCTGAAAAAATTTATGAACAGATTGCCGCCCAGATGGAGGCAAAAAAACTGCCCATGGTCAGTGATATCCGGGATGAATCCGATCATGAAGACCCCACCCGTCTGGTGGTGATTCCCCGGTCCAGCCGGGTGGATCTGTCTGCATTGGCAAACCATCTGTTTGCCACAACAGATCTTGAAAAATCCTATTCATTTAATATGAACATGATCGGTCTCAACGGCCGGCCCGCTGTCAAAAACCTGAAAACCATGCTCCTGGAATGGCTGGAATTTCGATTCAAAACTGTCAGAAAAAAACTGTCATTCCAGCTGGACCGGGTGGCCACCCGGCTGCACATCCTGGAAGGATTCCGCACCGCATTTTTAAACATGGATCAGGTCATAAAGATTATCCGCCAGGCTGATCAGCCGCAACAGGATCTGATCAAGGAGTTTGACCTGTCTTCGGAACAGGCAAAAGCTATTTTGGAAATGCGGCTGCGGCAGCTGGCCAAACTGGAGGAGATCAAAATTCTATCTGAGATAGAGGCGCTGGAAAACAGGCAAAAAGAACTGGAGACCCTTTTAAATGACCAGACAGCGTTTGACGCCTATATTATTGATGAAATAAAACATGATGCAAAAAAATATGGTGACAGACGACTGTCACCCATCCAGGAACGCAAGGAAGCAGAAGCATTTTCAGTAACCGATGTCATGGAGGTGGAGCCGGTGACCATTATTTTATCTAAAAATGGATGGATCCGATCGGCCAAGGGCCATGATATCGACCCGGAAAAAGTCAAATTCAGATCCGGGGATTCACTGCTGTGCCATTTGCGGACCCGAAGTGACAAACCCATTGTTTTTTTAGATAGTTTCGGCCGCAGCTATACCCTGTACACCCATGTTTTACCCTCTGCCAGGAGCAATGGTGAACCATTGACCGGGCATCTGTCTTTGCAGAACACGGCACGGGTCAGTTTTATGTTGTCTGAAACCCAGGGTGAGTATTTTCTGGTGGGATCTGACACCGGATATGGATTTGTCATAAAATTTTCTGATTTTCTCACCAATTTCAAAAACGGGAAAGCGGTTGTCACCCTCAAAAAACAGAGTGCCCTTATGCCGCCCCAGCCTGTGACAGCCCTTGAAACAGATACCATCGTAGCGGTCACCACAAAGGGACGAATGCTGATCTTTCCTCTGGGCGAAATGCCGCAACTCAAAAAAGGCCAGGGCAACAAAATTATCACAATCCCCAGAAAAGAACGAATCTCCACTGATCCGGAAAAGCTCAAGTTCCTAAAAATATTGCCATTACATTCTAATCTTGTTATACATTCCAAAAAACATTCTTTTGTGCTCAAGAAAGGCAATCAGGCCGATTACACCGGCATTCGCGGGCACAGAGGCAAACGCCTGCCCCGGGGGTATCGAAACGTGGACAAGTTAGAGGTGATCCCAGATGAATTTCAAAGCGTGTAAATGAGACAATTTTATTTAAAACATTTTATCTTTTTGAACCTGCTCATTCTGTGCTGTTTTTTTGTTTATCTGAGCTTTCTGATCCACCACAGGCAGATAGGCAAATTTTCCAGTACAGTGGAACGTATCAAACAATCGGGTGTCATGCGAATGATCACCACCCGTTCGTTAAATACATTTTATCTGTATAAGGGAGAGCCCACCGGATTCGAATACGATCTGGCCCGGGCATTTGCCCGGTACCTGAATGTGGAACTGGATATCGTTACAACGGGATGGAATAATCTGTTTACCTATCTGGACCAGGGAAAAGGAGACTTTATCGGCGCCGGCATTGCCATCACCAATGAACGTCTGGAAAAGGCCAGTTTTTCATTATCTTACATGGACGTCCAGCAACAGATCATTCACCATAGATTGATATTCGGCCCCAGAAACATTAATGATCTGGCTTTCAGAACCATCCATGTCCGGCGCAACACGTCCTACCATTACCGGCTTGCAGAAATCAAGGCATCAGGCATTGCACTCAATTACGTTCTCTATGACAATGTTCCCACAGAAGATCTGATTGCCATGGTCCATGACCGTGAAATCAAGTTCACCATTGCTGATTCCAATATTGCCCTGCTGAACCAGCGGTATTTTCCAGATATCAGAATCGGCATCCCCATCCAGAAAAAAGAATCCCTGGCTTGGGCTGTGCGCAAGAATGACCCTGAAATGCTCAGGGAGATCAACCGGTTTTTTGTGTATGCCAGGGAAAAAAAAATTCTCAGACAGATTGTTGATAAATACTATGAACACACCAAAGCGTTTGACGTATCAGAATTAAAAACCTTTCATAAACGTGTGAAAACCTATCTGCCAAAATATCAGGAAATCATTAAAAAAGAGGCGGCAGATCATGGTTTTGACTGGCGATTGATGGCAGGGGTCATTTACCAGGAATCACGCTTTGATCCCAGAGCAAAAAGCGTAACCAATGTGGATGGGCTTATGCAGGTTACCCAGGCAGCTGCCATGGAGATGGGCATCAAAGACCGCCTGAGCCCGGGCCAGAGCATCAGAGCCGGTATAAAATACCTGAACCGGATGTATGACCGGTTTGACCAGATTGAAGATGAGTATCAACGGCTGCTGTTTGCCCTGGCCAGCTATAATGTGGGATATGGACATGTAAAAGATGCCATGGCCGTTGCCAGGGAAAAAAATCTCAATCCGCTGATCTGGGATTCTTTGAAAGAAACGCTGCCGCTTCTGGCAAAGCCTGCTGTTTATCAAAAAACCAAACACGGATATGCAAGAGGCTGGGAACCTGTGGAATATGTGGAACGGATTCTCACCTATTATGATATCCTCAAACAGATAAATTTTTCCTAAGGAAACCACACCGGCATCACTGCCGGTCAGGATTAACCCAAATTTTTTAAGATGAGTGAAAATATGACAAGAAAAATACTGATCAATGCCCTGGACCCAGATGTCAGCAGAATTGCCGCAGTCATAGACAGCAAATTGGACCAGTTCCACATTGAAACCCGGGCCAAGGAGGTGACCCAGGGAAATATCTACAAAGGGATCGTCACACGGGTGGAGCAAAGTCTTCAGGCGGTGTTTGTGGACTATGGGGCGGATAAAAACGGATTTTTACAAAAAAATGAGATCCACCCGGACTATTTCCAGGAGGTGGAAACCCGGGACAAAGCGTTGTTTAACCTGATCAAGAAAGGCCAGGAACTCATTGTCCAGGTGGTAAAGGATCCCATCAGCCAGAAAGGCGCCATGCTCACCACCTTTATTTCTCTGCCCGGCCGGATGGCGGTGCTTATGCCCGGCAGTACCACCAAAGGCGTATCCCGGAAAATCAGTGAAGAGGAAGAAAGAAAGCGGCTGGCAGGGATACTCAAAACCATGGATATTCCTGAAGGATTCGGCATGATTGTGAGAACCGCCGGTAAAAATGCCACCAAAGCCCAGTTCACATCTGATCTCAAGTACCTGATGCGGGTATGGAAAAACATTGACAAGCTGGCCATTGATAACAAGGCGCCCTGCCTGCTTTACAAGGAACAGAGTCTGGCTGTAAGGTCCCTGAGAGATTACTTTACCACCGATATCATTGAAATTCTTATCGACAACCCGGATACGTTCAGGGAAGTTAAAGATTTTATGGCCATGATAGCGCCTAAACAAAAAAAGATTGTCAAGCTGTTCAAAGGAGAAAAGCCCATTTTCACCAAATATCAGCTTGAAGAGCAGATCGCTTCAATTTTCAAGCGGGAGGTCTCCTTGAAATCGGGCGGATTTCTGATCATTGAGCAGACTGAAGCCCTGGTCTCCATTGATGTGAATTCGGGCAAATCCACCAAGCGCCGCAATATTGAGGAAACCGCCTATCATACCAACCTGGAGGCAGCCGAGGAAGTGGCAAGGCAGTTGCGGCTTCGGGATATGGGGG
>JAIPDY010000236.1 GCA_021737445.1 Desulfotignum sp. | reverse complement strand
GACTGCGTGGAAACCGTTGACGTCTGCACCGGTGAAACCGCCATGTTCCAGCTCAAGCACAACGCCATTGAGCAGGCCCTGGTGGCTGCCAGACACATCATTGGCGAACCCGCCCGGTACCTGGGGGCGTATGCCTTTGCCAGGGCCCATTTCTTTTCCACCCATGCCGCCACATTCGGCAAGACCCAGCGGGCCACCGACTGTATCCTGGGAGACAAACGGGTCATTGAAAGAGAGGACAAAGACAATTACCTGCGGGTGATGCTGCTGAACAACCAGATCGTGGGGGGACAGGCCATCGGAACCTTTGCTGACGGCTTAGGACTGCTCATCGGCGCCATGTGGCGCAAAGATGATTTTATGGAAATTGCCGCCAAAATGCGGACAACCCCCAGAGGCGGTGCGGTTCACACCTGGCCCATGCTGCGGCTGGGGAACCTGCTGGGAATGTAGCCCTGGGTAAGGTTATCCCCCGGCCAGGAAGGTGACGATCTGGATATCATCACCGGGCTTTACCGGTCTTTCCAGCTCCCCGGGAAACGCGCTTTCCGCGTTCAGATAGATTTCGATATGGCCGTGCAGCCGCCCCTTTTTATCGAACAGCTCCTTTTCCATGGCCGGGTACTGCCGGACCAGATCTGCCAATGCCCGGCCCACGGTATCCCCCTGGACCTCAACAATCTTCTTGCCGTCGGTATGCTGCCGGTGCACCAGATGCATATGAATATGTACTGTCATGCTTATCCCTTCCCCTTACCGCTTTTTTTCATGAAAATATTTCCGCCATCATGCAGCGGGCGCTTCCCCCGCCCACGGATTCAATGGTATCCAAGGTCACGGGCAGAATGGTTCCATACTGTTCCAGGCGCCGGATCTGTTTTGGGGCAAAGCCTGTGAAGGCCCGCCTGGACATCACGATGAACGGATCTCCGCCAGCGGCATTCACCTGGAGAATATTACCGCAAAAATGGTGTTCCATCTGATCCATGGAGATATCTATGATCTCAAAGGAGCGTGCCAGCGACGTTCTGACCCGGCTGCGCTGGTCCTGGTCGGTGATGCACTCCAGGCAGATCACAGAGAACTGATCCCCGATACTCATGATCACATTGGTGTGGTAAATGGGTTTCCCCCTGGAGCTGCGGGTATCAAACAGGATTCCCTCCCGAAAGAACCGCAGGCGGATAAAATTGTCAAACTGGTCCGGGTGACATCTGTGGGAACGGGCTGCATACACGATCTCTTCCCGGTGGTCAATCACCATGGAGCCGGTGCCTTCCAGAAACCGCTCCTGCTCATCCAGGGCACCCACATGGATGACGTTCCTGATTTTGTACCCATTGGCCACCAGCAGTTTTTCCACATCCTGGGGCCGCCGTTCATACCGGCGGCTGACTGCTGCCATGGGATAGGTAATCAGGGTGCCGTCATGTTCGGTGGAAAACCAGTTGTTGGGGAAAATCGCATCCGGGGTCCGGGGATAGGGTGTTTTTGGTTTTTCCAGCACCAGCACGGTAATATTGCAGGCCCGGAGAGTATCTACCATGGCCTGGAATTCTGCATTGGCCGCTTCATTGATATGTTTTTCAGATTCTGTGGGCCGTTTCTGGAATTCATTGTCCAGACCGGTCTCCTCATTGAACCCGAAATCATGGGGCCTGACCATCAGTACTGTATCGGTTGTTCTGGAAACATCTAGCATACAATGGTTTTTACCATGGCCCAATCTCCCGGTCAAGCGATTCTGTCAGGCCCATCATCTGTTCAGGAAAGGCCGTCACCGCTTCAACTACCCCGCAATGGGATTTGAATTTCAATCAATACCGGCAGTTGCGAATCAGCATGGGATTTCAATGTATTTTCAAGATCTGTTACAGTGTTGTGACATCTCACATAGGGCATGTCATGGGCCCGGGCAATATCCTGGAAATCCGGAGGACGCGGATGGCAGCCGATGGGGGCAATATCTGCATGAGACATAGCGCCTGCAATTTCCTTAAATCCAAAGTTGTTCCATATCAGAAAAACAACCGGCAGATTTTCATCCTTTGCCGTCATCATTTCCGGCAATGTGAACTGTGCCCCGCCATCCCCGGTGATGCAGACAACCCGGCGGCCCGGATCTGCCAGACAGGCACCAATGGCAGCCGGTATGGCATACCCCAGGGTGCCGAATCCCGTGGCGGCGTTGAACCAGCCCCTGGGACTGTCATGGCCATAATACAGGTTTGCCGCGTATATTGGCTGTGTTGAATCCCCCACGATAATGGATCCGGGAAGGGTATCTCTGATGGTTTCCACCATCTCAACCATATGGCCGTACCCGGGCGGCAGTTCAGTCCGTGCTGCCCTGCATACCGCTTTTGCTTTGTTTTCTCCCCAGGCACCGGTTGCGGTGACTGGTGCCAGGCCCTGTATCAGAAGCGGCAGAATGTCCTGGGCCCGCCCCTGAAGCCGAATGTCTGCAGGATGCCGCTCCAGCTGCTGTGGATCGATATCCACCCGAATGAGATGCGCCAGGGGTGGAGCATCCCCTCTACTGTAAATGTCAAAGTCCGTGGGTCCCAGCTGCGTGCCCACAGCAAGCACTGCATCCGACGCAGCCAGCAGGTGTCTGACCGCCTGCAGACTCGGGCTGGCCGGTATCCGCAAGGGGTGCTGGTGCATCTGGCCCCGGGCATTGATGGTCTGCACCACAGGGGCCTTAAGTATTTCCGCCAGAATTGTTACCTGATCAGCTGCCGAAATGCTGCCGCCGCCGGCAATAATGACCGGGCGTTTTGCCTGGGCCAGTTTTTCTCTGGCTGCAGAAATATCCTTTGGGGCAGGCAGCAGCGGCACAGTGATTTCCGGTTCCTCCATTGGCAGGGCAGCATCCTGTCCAAGCAGATCCACCGGCACCTGGATATGCATGGGACCGGGACGGCTGATGGCCAGATCTTTGAATATGGCATGCAGGGCCGGTATCAGGTCCCGGGCCGTATGGATATGTTCCGACCGCAGGGACAATTTTTTGCAAATTCCCTGCTGATCCGGCAGTTCATGCAGATGCCCCAGCCCTTTACCCAGGCTGTCGGCAGCATTGACACTGGATACCACCAGCATGGGAATGCTGTCGGCAAGAACCTGGCCCATGGCTGTTAAAATATTTGTAACACCGGGGCCTGTAATGACAAAGGCAACACCCAGCCTGCCCGAAGCCCGGGCATAGCCGTCAGCCATGAAGCCCGCCCCCTGTTCATGGCGTGGGGTGATATGGCGGAGGTTTGCTTTTTCAAGTCCCCGGTACAATTCCAGCGTATGAACACCGGGAATGCCAAAAACAACGGATACGCCGCGGTTTTCCAGATACTGCACCAGGGCTTTGCCCACAGAGATGCGGTTGTGACCCTGCCGGTTATCCATTGTTTTTTTCTGCATGGGCAGCGATCCTTTTGCAGCCTTCATCAAAAATATCATCAGGTTTGGTCAAAGCAATGCGGACCCAGTCGTGCAGGGACTCTCCAAAAGCGCTTCCCGGCATCACCCCCACGCCCCCGTTCAGGAGCAGATCCATGGCATAGTCCTTGCTGTTCATGCCGGTACAGGAAACATTGACCAGGGCAAACATACCAGCTTCCGGTTTCTGTACTGTCAACCGTGTCCGGCTGTGCAGGATTTTTTCCAGTTGCTGTGCCCGGTGCAAAAAACGGTCACACATTCCCCGGGCAACCGGTGAAGGCCTGCCGACAGCTGCAATCGTTGCATCTGCGATGAACGGTTGATTGCCGAACAGCATCGCTTCTGACATCGGCAGCAGCCTGGAACAAAAATCAGCAGGGCCGACACACCAGCCGCTACGGAATCCCGGAGCTGCATGTGATTTTGATATGGAGCTGACAACGATCACACGATCTGCCAGATCCGGATGGGAAAGTGGTGTGAAAAACGGTGCATTGCTGAACACCATTTCATCATACACCTCATCCACCAGCAGCCAGAGATCATGTTTTTTTGCCACCGCACCAATGCCTGCAATATCCTGTTCTGTCAACACAGCACCGGTGGGGTTATGGGGAGTATTCAAAAAAATCAGCGATGTACCAGCCGTAATCCTTTCTTCAATATCTGCCGCCTGTATGCGAAAACCATTTGCCGCCTGTAACGGAACATGCACCATCCCCGCCCCGGTTGACGCCATCACAGAGGCGTAGGTGGCATACATGGGATCTCCCAGAATCACCTCATCACCTGATGCGGCAACAGCGCTGATAACTGCGTAAAGTGCTGTCTGGGTACCGGGGAAACACAACACCTGTTCCGGCAGGATCTCTCTGCCTGCCTGCCGGGTGTAGCGTTCTGCCAGGGCGCAACGCAGACGGCTCTCACCCGTACTTGCCGCATACCCTGTACGTCCTGCGCGCAGCGCAGCCATGGCCGCATCTATCAAGTAATCCGGTGTTGGCACATCCGGCTCACCTATGGCCATTTCAATAACATCTTTGCCATCTGCCATCATTTGTCTGGCCATTTTATACACAGCCCACTTATCGCCTCCCAGGGCATCCAGCCGTTCAATTGCATCTGTATATTTCATATCATTTCCATGGATTTGTTTATTATTTTGAAAGTTTGGGGGTTCAGCCGGTGTGACAGTGACGTAAAAACGCGGATATCTCTTCCGGTGCCGGAGGGCAGCCCGGCAGATGGCAGACAAAATCCGCTGTGCAGTCACCGATTCCCCACAGATCAGGGTCACCTGCGCTGCCTTGATGGCCCTGACCCATTGCGATGCGGTCCACAGGAAAAGGGGTTTTTCCATCCTTGTTCAGGTGGTTCAGGGCCGAGATCAGGCTGCTGCGGCAGACAGAGCATGCCTGGGATTCATGCACGAACTCCCCCGGCAGCGGGTCATGGTCAGGAATATGTGCCCGGGGTATCCGGGGGCCTGTATTCAGGGTAACGATCTGATCCATGGATTGCAAAAACTGTCCTACACCGGCTTCAACCGCCATTTCAATATAGGGAATGTCGGCCGGATCCAGCCCCAGGACACGGGCTGCCCAGGAATCCATCAGCACCGGATCGCATCCGGCGGCAATGCAGTGCAGCCGGGAAGGCCGCCCCCCTTCCTCAAAAAAGGGATCCGGGCAGATACCGTCGGCAATAATCAGGTGCTGGGTCACAACGGTATTGAGCAGGGCAATGGGCCTGTGCAGCCCCAGCCGGTGGAACCTGCGTTTTTCCGCATCAGGAATGACTCCCTTGAGGTTCTTTAAGGCGCAGGTGAGCCGGGTCTGGCAATGGCCTTTGATCAACGGCACATTGATCAGATAATCGATGGTTTCCATCTGCCGGCAGACCTGAATATCCATACCGTGGATCTGTTTTTCCACGGCTTCATCCTGCTTCAGATCCTTCAGGGGGATGCCATATTTTTTAGACAGGGCGGTGTAGCCGCAGACCTTGAATGCCTTTGCCGTATTTTCCCCCACCCAGGCGCTTTCAATGATTTTGATCCGGGAAAACCCGCCGGCCTGAAGAAAGGCCACCACTGCTTCCACAATCTGAGGATGGGTGGTGGCACCATGGCCGGCCGGGGTGGCCGTGACCAGATTGGGCTTGATCCCGATGACTGCATGGGCCGGCAGATGTTTGAACGGCTGCAGATATTCCAGAAGCTGACAGGTCATGGCCTGGGGATCATTGCCATGTATTACATACAGGTGTTCATGCATCTGGAATATCCGGTATCTGTATTGACGTTATGCCATGGATCATTTTTTTTCTCACATCACTCCAGTGATTGTCTTACCACCTATTCAATTGACATTCAATCCTTGAAAAAAATCGTGATTTTCCACTGCATCAGCGCATCTCCAAACAGACCATCCCCGGCGGTCTAAACTGCGGAAAATTTACCCGTTTTCTTGACAGGATGTGAGATTTAATCCTGAACCATCCACTCCTCCATCTGTTTTTGTGATTGTCTCCGGCTCACCCAGATGAAACTCCACTTGGTACCGGCGCAGCTCGACATTGGGCAGAATGCTTAACGCATATCGCAGCGCATTATCAGCCTCACGGCAAAT